>NZ_JBWPWU010000002.1:0-302367 GCF_056590775.1 Porphyromonas sp. C0026D3 | reverse complement strand
CATTCCGAACAGAGCAGTTAAGCCCGGTCACGCCGATGGTACTATTACGATGGGAGAGTAGGTAGCCGCCACTTATCTAGAGACGCATAGGAGCAACCCTCCTGTGCGTCTCTTTTTTATGGGACTAAACCTCTTTGGACTTTCTAGGCCTTTGTTATTATCTATGTGAGGGTATGTAGGCCACTGTTTTATTGAGCCCTTAGCATATGGCTTTTGTCCAAAGTCTTGGTGTATTTGTGGTAAATGCTCCTAAAGAGCTACATTTGTGCGCTAGTGCTGTTTTGTATCTAGTCGCCTGAATTTTATGAAAAATAAGCACGAAGAATTCCGAAGCCTATATGATACATATGCTAGAGAGATGTATTGGGTTGCTCTTGCGTTGTGTGGTGATGTGTGCTTATCAGAGGATTGTGTCCATGAGGTTTTTGTACAGGTGTGGGAGAGCTATGATGACCTCCCCGTGCTAAAGAACCAGCGGGCATTTTTGATCACAATGACCAAAAATCGCATGTTGGACACCCTAAGGCATATTCAGGTTCACAGAAGACATGAGCAGTCTATTGCCTATGAAATTGAGCAAAATAATTTGGAAGAGGAGGACAATACCGAAGAACTCATTTCTAGAGCAAAATCTCTTCTAGATCGATTGCCAGATAAGTGTCGCGAGATCTTTTTGCTAGCCGTTTTGGACGGTCTTAGTTACAAAGAAATAGCAGAAGCTAAAGGCATAAGTATCAATACGGTGAAGACACAAATCAAAATTGCTCGAAAGAAGCTCAAGGAGGACTTTCCGTTCATTGTCTTTACTCTCATTAATTTCCGCAATTTTTTCTCTTAAGATTTCACCCTTTTTCCACTCTTGTGCGTCTTATAGATGTATGAGGACAAAAAAGTCTATGCACGTCGCATGATTGAGGTGTAGCAATATGGGCTTTACTATTTGTGGAGAATAGGCTACTATTTTAGATGAATTTAGAAGAGAAAAAAAAGTACGTTGAGCACTTGCTCAATGTGATCTATCAGTCTGAGCCCTTATGTGACCGAGATAAGGAGGTGTTGAAGTATATGAGTGAATTGGATCGTGCTCGAGACTTTGACTCCTTTGGCCAGTATAATAGACTGATGCGTAGGGTATCCAAAATGAGTGATAAGTCTAGAGTCACATGGTGTTCTGCTCGCCATGTGGCTGTCTATATGGTCGCTGCCACACTTGCTGTGCTTGTGTGTACTGTAGGGCTCAAACTTCTTGGCTCTCATTCCCATACGGTTGAACAAGGAGTCGATTTATCGGTGCAGGCCAAATCGATCTTGAAAGTGCCAACTGTGCAGGCTGATCCATACCAAATCTTGTTGGAGCTCTCGGATGGTAAAACTTGGTGTATTGATGATCATGAAGGGCAGATAATAAATGTCACGGACCTGCAGGAGGAGATAAGAAAAATAGGAGGCGAAAAAGATCTAGAAGCATCCATTGTGGTACCTAGGACCCGTATCGTCTCCTTTGCCTTTGCCGACGGAACCTTGATTGCTCTCAATTCAGATTCGAGACTCACTTTTCCACTTAGTTATGGTATTGCCGCACGAAGGGTCTCTCTAGAATATGGTGAGGCATTTCTCAGGGTGGCAAAAGACCGTAACCATCTATTTGCCGTAGGGTTGCCGAATGCGGAGATAAACGTACTGGGTACGGAGTTCAATGTCTCCGTAACCAATAAGATATCGGTCACCACATTGGTGAATGGAAAAATTGAACTAGGTGAGAATCGCCGAGAAGATCGAGTAGTTATGGCGCCTGGAGAAGAAGCCGTTGTCTCTAGGCAAGGTATATCAGTTACGGATGTTGATACAAGTGATATTGGTTTATGGCAGGTGGGCAAGTATGTCTTTAGATCTCAGCCACTCACAGAGATTTTAGACCAAGTGAGTCGTTGGTATGATGTGCATTTTATTGTGGACGATCCCTCAATTGGACGACAAACATTTACAGGGGTCATCTATAAGCGTTATTCTATTGACTTTGTCCTCAGGCTACTTGAGGAGACTGCCGGTGTGGAACTGACTAGAGAAGGGGAGCGAATGGTCTATGTAGAGAAAAAATAATCGTAGTAAAAACCATTGATAATCTAAAATGAGATGAAAAAATTACTCAAACAACTGTTATTGTGTTCGGGCCTTGTCCTCGGTTTGTTGGCTATCTCAGCCGAAGCTCAGGCGGTGACACCGAGAGGAAACAAAGATGCCTCTCAAGTGAAAATTTCGCTCAGTAGAACGAGCACAACCCTAGGAAGCGTGATGAAGGAAATCCAAGCTCAGACGGGGCTAGAATTCTTTTATAACGATGTGGTTGTGGATACACATAGGATGGTCGATTTGCATGTCGCTGATGCGCCTCTGGAGAATGTTCTAGCAACACTCTTTGACGGTGATGTGCGAGCATCCATAGTGAATGGTCTGATCGTCCTAAGCAAGACCGTAGGTCAGCAACAAGACAAAATTACCGTACAAGGAACTGTGCTTGACACCGAAGGAGTGCCGGTGGTAGGTGCTATCGTGGTGGTCAAGGATGACACCTCCAAAGGTGGTACAACCGATCTGGATGGACACTTCCGTATTGCTGGTATCCCTACCAAAGCCACCCTTCGTATCTCCTATGTCGGCATGAAGACCACCGAAGCGGCTGTCCAAGGTATGACCCCACTCCAAATTGTCCTACAGCCAGACAGCGAACTGCTCGATGAAGTCGTGGTCGTTGGCTATGGCACGATGAAGAAAAAAGATATGACAGGTGCGGTAGCCTCGGTGAACTTAGGCGAGGCTCCCGTGAATACGATCTCTTCGGTAAGTCACGCTTTAGCAGGAAAGGCCGCAGGCCTTCAGGTAAGTACCGTCAGTGCCCAGCCAGGTGCCGGCGCAACGTTCCGCGTGCGAGGAGCCGCTTCTGTACAGGCAGGGAACGAACCTCTAATCATTATAGATGGGTTCCCTGTTAGTGTAGTAAGCAATGATGCAGTATCAGCCGGTAAGTATGATTCTGGAAGTGCCGATAATGTACTTGGCTCTATCAACCCCAATGACATTGAGTCTATCGAGGTGTTGAAAGATGCTAGCTCTACGGCTATCTATGGAGCCCGAGCCGGCAACGGTGTGATTATCATTACGACCAAGAGTGGTAAAAAAGGTGCACCCAAACTCACGTTTTCCTCTACGCTTACTCTGCAATCTCTAGCAAAGGACTATGATATTTTAGACGCACGTGGGTTTATGGAGGAATCAAATCGATATGCTCGTGAGTCATGGCTTAAGGATAATAAGATCGGTGTATATGGTGGACGATCAGAATCCGAAGCGTCAAAGCCCTATGTCCCCTATTATACTACTGATCAAATTAGCGCTCCGATCCATGATACTAGGTGGTATGATCTTGTTACACGTACCGGTTTTCAGACCCAACATAATCTATCGCTGAATGGAGGAAACGACTATACAAAATATTTGATGTCGTTGAATTATTTCAAACAAGAGGGAGTAATCAAAAACAATGGATTAGATCGCTATACAGGTCGCTTGAATTTGGAACAGAAAATAGGTGAGTGCGTGAAGGGCGGTGTGAATCTTACATTTTCTAGAATCAATAATCAGGATGTTCCATTGGGAGCCGGCCAGTACGAAAATGCCAGTTTGCTTGTATCCGCAGCCCAGTTTAATCCGATACTTCCAGTGAAAGATGAAAAAGGGGACTATGTGCTTAATAAAGATGCAGCCTTTCTCCCTAACCCCGTATCTCTATTAGAAATAACCAATAATACCACAAAGGAACGCTTTTTGGCGACAGCGTTTGTTGAGTACAATCCCTTAGAGGGACTATCTTTGAAGGGTAACTTTGGTATTGATCGGAATTATCAGAAGCACCGGGTATATATGCCGAAGACAACGCTCTACGGTGCAAAGAAAAATGGGCAGGGTAATATTGCACAATATGATAAGAGGGACTATTTGATGGAGTTCACAGCTACTTATGCAAAGCAATTTAATGCTCATAGGCTTACTACACTTGTCGGATACTCTTTCCAAAGATTTACCGATGAACAGGTGAGAGCAGAAAATAGCAATTTCATCACTGATGGCTTTTTGTACAATAATCTTGGTGCTGGAGCATTTCCCAAGCCAGGTGTAGGTAGTTCTGCTTCAAAAGATGAGATGGCCTCTTTCTTTGGGCGTATGAACTATTCGTATAAAGATCGTTACCTTCTGACTGCAACACTTCGTGCTGATGGTGCATCCAACTTTGCTAAACACAATCGCTGGGGATACTTTCCATCCATTGCCATAGGATGGCGCTTTACAGAAGAAGATTTTATGAAGAAATATGATTCTGTCTCCAACGGAAAATTGCGCCTAAGCTGGGGACAGACCGGCAACTCCAATATCGGTAACCGGGCAGTGAGTTACTATGGTACAGGATATACTAATGGATTTGGAGGTGTCTCTACTCCGGGTGTGTATCTTCAGCAGCTTGGTAACCCTAATTTGAAATGGGAAACAACAACCGAGTGGAATATTGGTCTTGATCTCGGACTATTCAATAATCGCCTTAATATCACTACTGAGTACTACGATAAGAGTGTCAGTGATCTACTTAGTTCACGTCCTCTGTTGTCATTCCAAGAGGTGACATCGATTGCCGCCAACATTGGTATGACTCAAAGTCGAGGCTTTGAGTTAACCATCAACACGGTCAACTTTGATAATTCTCGATTTAGCTGGACTACGGACTTTACATTTTCTCTTTATAGGGATCAATGGAAGCAACGTGAACCAGACTGGAAACCTACTGCTTATTCAGAGTATCATTCACCCATACGCTACTTAGCCGGTTATTTGTCTGATGGACTTGTTCAGCCGGGTGAAAATGTTGACTGGATGCCCGGAGCATTGCCTGGGCAGGTGAAAATCAAGGATATAAACGGCTATGTGTATAATAATGACGGAAGCGTAAAGGTAGATGAGCACGGAATTCCACTGAAAACAGGTAAGCCTGATGGCAAACTCAATGATGCTGATAAAGTGATTTATGGTAGCTCGGATCCAGGCTATCTTGCCGGACTAAACAATACTCTACGCTGGGACAATTTTGACTTCAATATATACTTCTATGGTCAGTTTGCTTTGCTGAACACAGGTTCTTACAAAGATCTATGGTTGACAGGAACTAACAGTATGACCGGTGTGAAAAACATGTATCGCGGTTACAACATGCCAACAAGCGTAAGAGACGTTTGGACGTCGGATAATCAGACTGCTACTCGGCCAGGATATTTCCAATCCGAGAGCTCCTATGGGGTAGGTGATTACTTCTTACAAAAAAGCTGGTTCGTGCGTTGCCGAAACGTCACACTTGGCTATACGTTCCATAAACAACAACTACGGGATATCCTCACGAGTGTGCGCATTTATGCCGATGTGAATAACCCCTTCTCCATTTCTCCCTATAAGGGACTAGACCTTGAAACCGACAACTCAGTCTGGGCATATCCCAATGTGAGAAGCTTTACATTAGGTGTTGATATTACATTTTAACCTTAGCCGAAAAAACGATGAAGACTATAAAGATATGTGTAGCCGTATTAATGCTAGTTTGCTCTACTGTGTCTTGTACAAACCTTACATCGGAAATGTACGACACAATCAATACAAGGCTATTTCCAAAGAACGGTGAAGACGCAGATGCCCTTGTGACAGCGGCCGCATATGGGCCTTTCCGAACGAGCCGTTGGACAGGGTTATTTACATCGGGGCAACGTGGAATTCATGTGTTTACCGAGATGACTACCGACCTAGGGGACTGCCAATGGGATGATGCTGTCTGGAATGACCTCATCAAGGTGAACTTCACATCAAACTCATCCGGACCCACTGCGACCTATAAAGGGTATATAAACTTTATCAGTAAGATGACGCTTACATTCGATCGTATTGCTAAGATTGAGATGAGTGAGGAGAAAAGGAAGCGCCTAAATGCTGAGATTCACTGTGGACGTGGGTGGCTTGCCTATATCCTTTATGACCTCTATGGCCCTATCCAGGTGGCTTCGCTTGAGCAACTTCATGACCCATCCAATGATGTGCCTGCACCTAGATTGTCTCGGGAGCAGATGGTTGAGTTTATCGAGAATGATCTTCTTGAGGCTACAAAAGTACTTCCTGCACGCTATGACAAGAGTAGTGCAGGTTACGGGCGTTTTACACGTGGCTTGGCATATACAGTTTTGATGAAACTCTATATGCATGAGAAGCAATGGCAGAAAGCAGCGGATTGTGGAAAAGAACTCGCTAAGCCAGAGTATGGACTTGGATTAATGGAGCATTATGCAGACATTTTTACAATAGAGAATGAAGGAAATAAGGAAACCATATGGGCTTGTATGAGTGATGCGAGCGATAACCCACAAATGTGGCTTGCCCATGTATTGTCAAGTCCATACCCGACAAAGAATCCAAATATCCAGAAATGGGGCGGATACCGTGTGCCGTGGAGCTTTTATCACACTTTTGATCCTGATGATGAACGACTCAAGTCACTTGTGGGTGATTTTCAAGGTTCTGATGGGGTTCATTATACCGAGAATAATCCTGGGTCGGTGCTCATAAAAGGTGTGCTTCCTGTGAAGTACGGAGAAGATGCAAATGCAACAGGTTCGGAAAGTCGAATCAACTGGATAGTGTACCGTTATGCCGATGTTCTTACCCTGCGTGCCGAAGCTTTGGCAAGGGCTAATAATGCAATTACTGATGAGGCTCTCGCATGTCTCAATGCTGTTCACGAACGTGCCGGTCTAAAGGCTTACAAAACTTCTGATTTCACCGATGTGGATGATTTCCTTGATATGGTGTTGCTTGAGAGAGGACATGAGCTGTGGTTCGAAGGCGCACGTCGAACAGACCTTATTCGCTACGGCAGATATATTGATTATGCAAGGAAATACAAAGGGTCGGTTACAGCCAGGGATTACATGAATCTTATGCCTTTACCACAATCAATTATTGATGAGAGTAAGGGTAAAATAGCTCAAAACGATGGCTATTGATTCGGATATTACTTTTTTGAATTGGTGGAGGGGTTTGAAGAAACCCTCCACCAATTTTATTTTCATAAAATTGGTGCTATGATTATATAGACAAGCGTACGACCCCTACAAATAACCGAGGAGGGATCATAAGCATGTCACTCGAGTGAAGAGGGAATATAAAACTGATAAGCCAATGAAACTACGCCACTTTGTCTTTTGCCTTTTACTTACCGGGATACCAATACAGTTATTTGCCACTTCTCCGATAGATGGACTACTTGAACGCATTGATATAGGAGCCTCCGAGAAGTTCGTTATTGAAAAAGTGGACTCCAAAAAGGACTTCTTCGAGCTCGGTAACAAGGAAGAAAAAGTCCTTGTCCGTGGAAATAACTATGTCAGCATCGCAACTGGTATCAATTGGTATCTCAAGTATCGTCTAGGTATACACCTCTCCTGGAACTGTATGCAGGCAAAATTACCTACCAAGTTGCCTTTGATGATGAGGACCGAACGTCATGAGACGGACATTCCTTACCGCTACTATCTCAACTACTGCACTCCGTCTTACTCTATGGCCTTTTGGGGCTGGAAGCGTTGGGAGCAGGAGCTAGATTGGATGGCTTTGCATGGCATAAATATTTGCCTAGATATAGTTGGAACTGATGTGGTGTGGAGAAATGTGTTGTTGAAACTTGGATATTCCGACCAGGAAGTAGGTGAGTTTATCGCCGGCCCGGCATTTCAAGCATGGTGGCTGATGAATAATTTAGAAGGGTGGGGTGGCCCCAACTCTGATCATTGGTACCGCCAGCGTGAACAGCTTCAGATGCAGATTCTCAAGCGTATGAACGAGCTGGGTATTCATGCCTGTATCCCCGGCTACTCTGGAATGCTCCCTCACAATGCCAAGGAACGCCTAGGTCTCAACGTTGCCGATCCCGGGCGGTGGAATGGCTATAAGCGTCCGGCCTTTTTGCTTCCGACAGACGAACGATTTTCTGAAATAGCCAATCTATACTATAGTGAACAGAAGCGACTCTATGGCTCGGCTGATTTCTATAGCATGGATCCTTTTCACGAGGGGGGTGATGTATGCGGTGTGGATCTAAGTGCAGCAGGGCATGCAATCATGAACGAGATGAAAAGGGCTAATCCAAAAGCTGTATGGGTGGTTCAGGCATGGGGAGCATGTCCCTATTCGGATATGATAGGAGATCTTGAGCCGGGAAATATGCTGGTGCTTGATCTTTATTCAGAGAGTCGTCCACAGTGGGGTGATCCTGAATCTAAGTGGTATCGCAAGCAGGGATTTGATGGACACGACTGGGTGTACTGTATGTTGCTCAACTTTGGGGGGAACGTAGGACTATTTGGTAAACTACAGCACGTCATTGAGGAATACTATAAAGCTCTACATAGCCCATTCGCAACTACCCTGAAGGGAGTGGGCCTAACGATGGAGGGCATTGAAAATAACCCCGTGATGTACGAACTAGTTACCGAGCTACCATGGCGGGGTACGTCATTCTCATGGAGCGAATGGCTTGACGGGTATGTGAAGGCGAGGTACGGTGGTACTGACAATCCAAAGGTGTACGAAGCGTGGCAGTTATTGGGCAAATCTATCTATGCCGCCCCGGCAACAAGCACCCAGCAGGGTACGCACGAATCCATTCTTTGTGCTCGCCCTTCGCTGAATGCCTATCAGGTGTCCTCTTGGTCGGAAATGAAAGATTATTACAATCCTGATGATGTGATACGTGCTGCTCGGCTCATGGTAGACGCTTCTTATGAGGTAAAGCTCAATGCTAATTTCTGCTACGATATTGTGGATATTACTAGACAAGCTGTTGCCGAGCAGGCACGCTATGTTTATCAGCAAGTGGTCGCCGCTTATAGGGATAGGGATCGAGAGACGTTTCTCTGCGCCTCTCGTAGGTTTCTTGACATCCTACTTTGTCAAGACCAGCTACTTTCGTCCATCCCTGACTTCATGGTCGGCAAATGGATTCATGATGCGCGTGCATTAGGTGTGAATGATGTGGAAAGTGACCACTACGAATGGAATGCTAGGGTACAGATTACCACCTGGGGTAATCGTGATGCCGCTGAGCGAGGAATGCTCAGAGAGTATGCGCACAAGGAGTGGAGTGGCCTATTGCGTGACTTTTATTACCCACGATGGAAGGCTTACTTTGATGCACTGGACGGCACTTTTGACGGTAAGCCAATGCCTCTCTTCGACTTTTATGCCATGGATAAGCAGTGGACTCTGAGGCATAATAGATATCCTTGTGATTCCCAGGGTGATCCTGTGGAGTTTTCACAGAAAATATTTGCCAGAGTGTTTCAAGGAGACAGGTAGCGTGACTTCATCTAAGATTAGGTGGTCTAGCTTGTGTCGCAATACCAGATGCAGGAGTCGATGAGGCATTGAGGGAATAAGGGGGGAAGAAAGAAAAAGTATCCGTATGCCCGAGGGGATACGGATACTTTTTTTGCTGTGGTAGCCCATAGGAGAATCGAACTCCTCTTTCCAGAATGAAAATCTGGCGTCCTAGCCGATAGACGAATGGGCCATCAAAAGGGTGGCTACTCGCCAAATCTGTGGCGCTTGGGGCGCCGAGGTAGATTTTATGCCCTTTGTTGTGTCTGTTGTTTAGGCTTGAGCTTTGCCCAGTGCGTTGGCATGTAGGCTGAGAGAGCTCTTGAGGTTCGCCGCCTTGTTTTTGTGGATGCGTCCCTTGTTGGCCATCTTGTCGAGAAGAGCAGTTACTTCGGGTAGCTTGTCGATTGCCTCTTGTGCGTCTGTGATTGCGCGGAAGCGACGGACTGCGTTGCGCATAGTCTTGCCATAGTAGCGATTGCGCTCACGACGAGTCTTCTCCTGACGTATTCTTTTCAGTGCTGACTTATGATTTGCCATATTTCCTTAAAAAGTTGTTTCTTGTTATTCATCCTGCGCTGCTTTGGACACTTGGAGAACAAACAATCACTTGTTGTTGTAGCCCATAGGAGAATCGAACTCCTCTTTCCAGAATGAGAATCTGGCGTCCTAGCCGATAGACGAATGGGCCGTAAAAGTCTTTCCGAATTATCCTCCTATCTGAGGAGCGTTCGTGTTTGCAGTTGCAAAGGTAAGACTTTTTTTATTATTCTCCAAATATCTGCACCGCTTATTATCTGCGGATGCCTAGTTTTGAGATGATCTCACGGTAGCGCTCGATGTCCTTTTTTAGGAGGTAGTCGAGTAGGCGACGACGCTTGCCGATCAGGCCTTTCATGGCACGTGAGGTGTTGAAGTCTTTGTGGTTCTCCTTGAGGTGCTCTGTCAGGTGAGAGATCCGGTAGGTGAATAGGGCAATCTGGCTTTCGGGTGAGCCCGTGTCAGTGCTGGACGTACCGTACTTCTCGAAGATTTCTTGCTTCTTTGCTGAATCCAAATACATGGTGTACTTTTTTCTTCGGTTAGTATAAACTTTTCGTGAATCACCACTCCGATACGTAGGAGTGGCATTCGTGAGTGCAAAGGTACTAATTTTTTGATATTCTCCAAAAGAAAATTGTGCGAAAAAGGCCGGAGGTTTTGGCCGGAATGGGGCTTGCTTTGTCGGGAGCGAGGGAAAAGTGCTTTTCCTTGGAGATAAACTTGGCAAGGTCGGAGGAAAAGATGCGCTTGTCCTATGAAAAAGATAAAATCACTGTGTGATTTCTAGAGATCACATAGTGATTTGAACAAACCACTTAGTGATTTGAATAAATCACACAGTGATTTCAAGTTTTTCGGCCGGAGGAGGGAGTTTAATCACTTCATGATCGGAATACCCATCACTTGGCTCATGAATCTCAGCTTTGGAGGTGAGGTGAAAATTTCTATCGACATAGGGTCTTACTCTGTTTGCTCGTTCTTACGCTGGAGTACTTTTTGGGGTGTGCTGTGGATCGGAAATGGTGAGCCCCCCATTCGGAGTGGCTGGTGTCGCTCCGGAAGGGGGGCTTGTGGCACGAGAATGGCATGTCGGGGGCCACTCTATTCATGAGTTGGGGGGTTCCCTCAGTTTGCAGGGGTTACTTCAGCGGTATCTCGTGCCGTGTGCCGTCGTGGCTGATGGCGTAGAGTTTTTTGGTTCCTTGTAGGCCATCGTCCTTGACCCTCACGAGGTGGTTGTTGGCCGCACCACAGAGTTTGTCGCCGACGTAGTACTCGTAGGCGACAGCGTTTTTGCACCCATCCGGGATGATAATCATGGCGCCTTCGCGTGTCGCAGTGCCGGTGACGACTGGTGTGGCTGCGTTTTTGAAGCAGTCGACATTGTCATCGCAGACGTACTCTAGGAGCTGTGTGGGCTTGGGGAGTCCTAGGTCGGCGACTATTTTGCGGTACTTGTCTGCCAGCTGATCGGTGATGGTGAATTGTCGCTTGCTGTAGTCGTCTACTACTTCGTCCATTGGTCGGAAGTAGCCCCATTTCTCAAAGAAGTCTGTCAGGTCTAGCCCTGCAGCTTTGGAGGCGACGCGTACAAAGTCGAGCTGTACCTCACCCGGTCCTCTACCGTCTCCGTTTTTGCCATGTGCGTCATTGGTGCGTCTCAGCTCCTCGTACAGGTCTTTGTAGTAGTCGGTGTTGCCTTTGACTTTGGCCATGTAGAGCTGGAGCTGCCACAGCGGAATGAGGTTGCAAAAGACATCGCCCATCATGATGTAGGGCTTTCCTTCCACGTAGGCGGCGTGGTAGGCTTTGTCGTACCTATTGGTGAAGCCGTTTTTGCCTCCCATGCTCTCCTCTTGTATACGAGAGGGATTGCCCAGCTCGGTCTGGATGTAGAGGCTCATCACGTTGTTGGAGACTTCGGTCATGCCGTGCCACTTGAAGCCGTGGGTCTGGAACTGGTGCCCCTGTTCATGGGCAGTACCCCAGGGGTCTTTGCGTAGCTTTTGGGGGTTGAGGATGGTCCCGCAGGTCCCGACGTTGTAGGCGGTATGGTAGTTGGTCGCGTACATGAAGGCCGTGTACATCACGTGGAAGAAAGCACGGTTGCTAAACTTCCGGTTGTACTTGTAGATGCCCAAAAAGTCCAGCTCTTTCTCCAAAATCCAATCGTAGAGGTCGATCAGCTCCTTGCCTCGTGATCCGGTATGGGCCTTGTATTCGCTGACCGGGAAGACTAAGTGTGCTCGCTTGCCCACGACATCGAAGTAGGGGTGTGTGGTCGCAAGGAGTTTGCGCGAAAAGTCGGATTCGCTATCCTTGGTGCCATCGTAGTAGCCGTTGACTTGCCCGGAGGCGATGTGTACTTTGATGGGCTTGGCTTGCTCCCAGTGGCTGACGTTGTAGAGGATGTAGGCGAGTCCGGGACGGTTCATGGTCAGGTAGTTGGCCCCCTCCTCGAGTGGGTAGCTGGTCTGCTCCCAGTAGCCGTCACCGCCGGGCTTGTCGAAGTTGACCACGGTGAAGCTGATCTTTTCGCCATGGGTGTCGCCCACCAGGACGAGGACCTTCTCTCCATCGCGCACGGCGATACCTGTGGGGTTGTCGAGCTGACTGAGGCAAAAGGAGGTGTGGTTGCGTGCCTGCTCCTCGGAGCTCTTTGCCCAGGCTCTGTAGGTGGCGATGCGGTAGTCACTTGGGTAGGTGCCGGCACGGAGGTGGCGTGCAATCTGCATCAGCATGGGGTTGGTCATGCCGGCGATGTCGTCTTCTGTCACCTCGGGGCGCACCTCGGAGGCGGAGCCATCCGTGAAGATGCGCCGGATCTCGGTGCGCTCGTCCATCTTTTCGCGACTGTACTTGAAGAACTGTAGCTCTGCCGCTGCCGCAAAGCCTTGGCCATCTCCGTGTCCTGACTTGACCACAATCTTGATGGCCTGTACATTTTTCAGTGGTTTGGGGAAAGTGATCTTGCTTGGTGCACCGGAGCCACCGAGGTCTTTGCTGAGTATGGAGCGGTAGTCGGCTGTGCCTTCTTTGGCAAAAATCTCAATTTCCTTGAAGTGACCGTTGTACCCCTCTGTCCGTGGGTAGTAGATCATGTAGTCGATCTCGTCGGCGTTGTCGAAGAAGCACTCCAGTGTGATTGGGAAATAGTTGGCCCCTCCGTTGCTCCAGTTGGAGTGGTAGATAGTGCCCATGTCTCCGTCCAGAGCCTTATCGATATCCGATCCGGGCTGGTGGGATGTGGAGGTCCCTCTTGTCACTTTGACACGGATGTCGTCGACCGTCTTGAGGTCTTCTTTGGGGATGTACTCTCCGCCGGCACGCTGGATGATCTGTACTTTTTCTTCGCATGCGCCCACAGCTGTCTTGAGGGTGATCGTGGTACTTCGCTCCCCTTGTACGAGGGGTTTGATGCTGAGCCGTAGAGTGCGCTTCTCTGCCTTTGTGTCGGGAGCCTCGTCCACCACGCTGATCCAGGGTGCATCTTTTGGGATGTCGACAAGTACCTCTTTATTGGATATGGCCTCGAGTTTTCTGTCTCCTCCGTACTCATCGATGTCGATGATTTTTTGGGACACCAAGAGGTAGGCTTTCACGCCGCCTTGGCTCACTCGGACGGTCCGGGTATGTCCGCCTCCACTGATCGTGACAGCTCCCTCGCGTACCGACTCACCATCGTTGGGGGTGGCTAGCAGGGTCACCACCACGCCTGAGGTTTTACAGCTCAGCCATGAGCGGTCGGAGGAGGCGACCTCTGCCTTGATGGTGGCAATGTTGGTCTTTAGCCGGAGCGTGCGTGAGCCCCCACCGGCCTCAAAGAGGACGCTCCCATCGCCTACCAGATCCAGGTAGAGGGCTTCATTGCTCTCGGGCTTTTTGCATCCGGTGAGGATGAGTAGTATGGATAATATCAGTAGATAGGTTCGTTGCATATTGTGGCATTGATTAGTTGAGTGGGTCCGAAAAAGGCCCACTTGTGGTTCTTGGTTTTGGCTATAGGGCAGTGTCCTGTGGCACTACAAAAAAAGCAGGGATTGCCACATGCACTCTCCTGAGGCAGTAGAGCAACCCCTGCTAGGCTTAGTCAGCTGTCAGATCTATAGATCCGTTGTTGTCCAGAGGTAGATCTCACCCATGTTGAACCAACCGTTTTTTCCGGACGGGTCGATGGGGTCGGCATTGCGTCGTGCGACAGGTACAAGCCGAATGTGCTTGACCGGAGCTTCAAACTTGATCCGCTCGTTGCTCAGGCTCTTGGCCTTGCGTCCACCCGGTAGGGGGAAGTGCATGGTGCCGACCTTGGTCCACTCGGAGTCGTCGGTGCCTCCTGTTTCGCTGGTGTAGACTTCGGCGCGCTTGATGTCACCGCCACCGTCGCCATTGTGACGCGAGCTGTACTCCACCTTGAGGTCCGAGATAGGATTGTCGAGCGCTATCTGCAGATAGTGGGGCTTGCCACCCTCCGATGCTTTACTCCATAGGGTATGGAAGTAGGAAGTGGCATCACCGTCACAGATGTTCTTTATCGGGCCTTCACTCGGCTCCTGAGCATTGGTGGAAAACATCTCAGCCCTCAGCGGGATGAGGTTGTAGATGATGTTCTTCTGCTTGATTGAGAAGGAGGCTACCTTGGAGATATCGGATGAGGTGTAGAGGTAGGCTGAGGCATACCGCGGACGCACACCTTCGGAGGGGGCTACTGTGAAGGAGTACTCGACCACACCATCCGAAAGGTCTTTGCGATCCTTGAGCTGCATCCATGCACAGCTATCCGGTATCACGATGTCGGTGATGGGGGCATTGCTACGCACCTGTATCGACACCTCACCTCCGGCCGCCGGTAGGGTCTTGACAAAGGCCTTGGGGTCGGATAGTCCGATCACCTCAAACACCACACTCTTGGGAGAGGTCTGCTCTACATGGATGGTGTAGGCCTTGTGACCGTAGGCTATGTAGATATCTCCCTTGCGGGCACCAAAGTCGGTGTACTCTGGGATTTCTACCAGTACTTGGCCCTTGGAGGGGGTCAGCTTGATCCAATCGGCATTGGCCTCTACGGTCCATTCTTTCACCGGGACATTGGAGAGGATGTGTAGGGTTTTCTCACCACCCGTGTGGGTCATTGAGATCACTCCACGATCCTTGTAGACCACCTCGAAGTGCTTGGCATCAAACTTGGTCTGGTAGTCCGGGGTGCACCCGCCAATGAGGAGCGAGCCTATCGCCACCGCCAGACCGGTAAGTGCACGGAGTCTATATTGGTTACTTTTCATATCTATACGTCTTTCTATTGATCCTGGAAAAAACATCAGTACTTGTCGGCGTGCTTGTCGACACGCAGGCGGAAGCAGGCCTTTACCTCTTTGAATGGTTCCTCGGCCTTCACTCTGTACTTGTAGTGCAGCCTAAACTCCTTGTAGTACTCACTGCGTCCGCCGGGTAGCTTATCCTCGACGAGGCGATAGGTATTGGGGTACTCATAGAGAGCCGGCATCTGCACCACCTCTATTGTCTTGTAGGGCTTGATGGTCACCTTGTAGGAGCTACCGTCGCGCTGGTCTTTTTCGCCTACTTCGAGGACGATACTCCGCTCGTTGATGATCTCGAGAGCATCCTTGTACTCTTTCCAGCGCTCATCTCCGGCCAGCATACGCACCGACCGAGGTCCTACGGGGAAGAGCTGCACAGAGGAGGAGAGCTTGCGTGCCGCATTGGCACCCTCCGTGAGGGTCGCAACGACGGTATTGCGATAGGTGTAGCTTGTGTTTTGCGCTGTGCTGGCAAACTCGTTTTTGACCAGTAGCTTGATGAGGACATGACTCTTTTTGGCGTTGGTCGCCGCTGAGTTTTCGGGATCGAGCTTGAAGTTGAGGAAGTAGGTGGAGTCCGGGGAGAGCTCTCCAAGGTTTTTGAGCATGATGGGGATGCGTCCCTGGCGCTCTCCGGCCTTGATCACACCGGATTTTTCCGGCATGTCGTAGCACTTTTCGGGCAGGATGTGTGCAAACCTTTTCGTGTCGATATCAAAGTTGGTTTTGTTGAATCGATTGAAAAGTGAGTCGTTGGGGAGCACAGCAAACGGCAGATCTTTCTTGGCGTTGCGTGAGCCACTCAGGTTGCCCACTACAGCGATGGTGGGGTTTTCGTCCGTGAGATCCACCACTTGGCGGTCGTAGATCATCTGGTTACCCTTGCTTAGCAGGCCTATCTCGTTTTTGTAAAACTCCTGCTTGAAGTCGTAGTTGTTGCAAGCCACCAAGGTGCTCAGGAGGAGACACGAGAGGGGTAGCTGCTTTATCAGGTTCTTTTTAATGCTGTATATCATATGCTTACTATCCGTCATCTGGGGTTCAAAATTACCTTTCATAGCCCGGGTTTTGGCTGATCTTCGGTGCCTTGATCAACTCATCGTGTGGCCACGGCAGGAGGACCTGCTTATTGGTAGCCATACGGTCGCGTATGTTTTGCGTATCGATCGGTACCAGCTCCCAGAATCCACTGTTGTTGCCCTCTTGGCGCTCTTTCTTGGTATTCAGACCATACCAGTTGGATGACTTGGCATCCTCGGTCAGGTAAGTGCCCCAGCGACGGGTGTCAAAGTAGCGGTAGCCCTCGTTGAAGAGCTCCACCTGACGCTCGTTGGCGATGATGTTTTGCATCTTGGTGGGATCCTGATAGTCTGCCAAGTCCGGTCCAGGGAGGCCGACACGGTAGCGGATCATATTGAAGTACTT
The DNA here is from genome assembly GCF_056590775.1 of Porphyromonas sp. C0026D3. Taxonomy (NCBI): domain Bacteria; kingdom Pseudomonadati; phylum Bacteroidota; class Bacteroidia; order Bacteroidales; family Porphyromonadaceae; genus Porphyromonas; species Porphyromonas sp. C0026D3. Next base: position 285,628 of record NZ_JBWPWU010000002.1, on the reverse strand, counting down.
TTGCATGTCGTTCACATCGCGGGAGATGGTCAGGGTCACCGGCTCGCCGGCAAGCCCCATCACCTGTACTTCGTGTGAGCCCTCAACATTGTTGAGTGCCTCGATGTACTCTAGTAGGACCTCAGCGTATCGGATGATCGGGAAGTACTTGGGTACCACAAATGCCCCCTTGACGTTGCCCTTGCCGTTGGCATAGGAGTCGTCATCGTGAATGTACTTGGTTGGAACATAGCCGGTGACGGTATAGTCGTTGACGTTGTTGCCGGCGCCACCCTTTCCGGAGTTGTCCTCGCTGGAGAACCAGAATTGCTTATTCGTATAGTCTCCCTCGCTGGCGGAGCTCATCTTCCACAGCCGGCCGGGGAAGCCTATGGAGGCATAGAAGCGAACCTCACGGCCATCATACATCTTGGGGACACCGGCCATGAGAGTGACAGGTCCCATGACCTTCTGTGAGGTGATAGTCTGAGTCAGGTCAGGCTCGTACGCTCCGGACTCCTCGATAGTCTTGCCGTCGCTCATGTAGAATGCATCCACGACACGCTGAGGTACTGCCATACCACCCCATCCACCGTAGTACACGGGGAAGCTGTGGCGAGTGTAGCCGGTGAGTGAGCCTGAGGGTGTTGCCCAGATAAACTCGCGGTTGTTTTGCGCCAAGCTCTCACCGGTAAACATCTCCGAGAAAGAGCGGTAAAAGTCGATGCCACCGACACCGTCGGGGAATGCCGCGGTGGAGACGCCTGTAGGCATAGGCCATGGATTGGCTTCGCGGGGATCGGCATCCACGGTGTGTAGCTTGTAGTACTCCATGTCGATCACCTGCTTGGCGGCTGCGGCGGCCACTGCCCACTTCTGTGGATCGTAGACTTGGCTTACGTAGTGTGCGTTGTCGGATGCACGCACCCAATCACCAAAGCAACGCTTGGCCGCATCGCCACCGTTGAAGAGCGGGGAGGCCTGGTAGAGTCTCAGTCGAGCAATGAGTGCCAGAGCTGCTCCCTTGGTCGGGCGACTGAAAAGGATAGAGGACTGTGCCTGTGGATGCGGTAAAAACTTCGCAGCCTCCTCAAACTCCTTCACGATATAGTCCACACTCTCATCGTAGGTGGCTCGCTCGCGGTTGTACTCCTCGGCCGGACGGTTGTTGGCGAGGTACTCGTCACCAAGAAGGAGGCAGGGACCAAAGTTCATCAGGAGGTGGTAGTACGCATACCCTCTCATGAAGTGGACGTAGCCCTTGTAGAGCTGTCGCTCGCGGGTATTCATGTCCTTTACCTTGTCGATATTGAGGAGCATTTTGTTGCAGCGTCTGATCACCGAGTACATGTTGGTGTAGACGTTGTTGAAGGAGTTCGGTAGGTTGCGCTCGGTGATGGTGCCCTTGGTCAGGCCGATACCGGAAAATTCACCGGTGTCCCAGATACAGGTCATCTCATCGGAGGCCAGCTCACCGGGGTTCCAAGAGCTTCCCCAGATCGCTCCGGGATCGGGAAAGCGAGTAGGGGTATTAAAAAGGTAACCCTCTGCATTGACTTTGGAGTGGAAGATCGAATCCTCGGGGAAGAAATCCTCAAAGTACTTGTCTACATCCAAAAAGCTACAGGACGATGAACCTGCCATCAGGAGTAGAGCGGCAAGAGGAAGTAGGGTTCGTTTGATATATCTATTCATAGTTTCGTCGGTACTGGATTAGAAGTTGAGGTAAACCTGGAATGTGGCGGAGAATGGTATCGGGTATGCGGCACCATTGAATTGCGCCTGATCGGGGTCAAAGTACTTGACCTTGTCGATAGTGAAGAGGTTATTCATCACAAATTCCAAGTCGATGGAGGAGAGCCCGGTGTACCGCTTTACTTTTTCGTCATTCAGACGGTAGCGGGCACTCACCTCCTGCAGACGGATAAAGGATCCATCCCTTTGCCAGAACGTGGAGAGTTGACTGTTGTTACCGTTACCTCCGTAGGAGAGGCGCGGGAGCAGTGCCTTGGGGTTTTCCGTGCTCTTGCTTCCGGAGTACCACTCGGGGGTCCAGCGGTTTTTGGGGTTTTTGGCGTAGGCCAGTACGTTACCGATATCTTGGTTGAGGAAGGGGATGGCTCCTGCATCGTGACCGACTCCGGCGGCATAGTACTTGGAGAGTGCAGAGCCTCTGAAGAGGCAGCCTAGGGTCAGTTTCTTGTACGAAAAGCTGGCACCGATACCGTACATCACACGTGGTAGTTGCGACGAGTAGGAGAGGGGCACCTTGTCGTCGTCATTGATGACTCCGTCACCATTGACATCGCGGTACTTGATGTCTCCCGGGCGAATTTTGCCAAATCCGGATTGGTCCGGGCTGTGGATGATCTCGTCTCGGCTCTTGAAGAGTCCCTCGGCGATATAGCCACGAGCGATGTAGAGTGGCTTGCCGGTATAGTTGAGGTAGTCATACTCACGAGTATTCTCCTCCCAGTTGTCCACCATATTCTGTGACCAGGTGTAGTTTCCTCGCACGGTGAAGCTCATATCTTTATTGATCACATGCGTGTACTCCGCATTTCCGTCAGATCCGAAGCTATACATCCTACCTACGTTTGAGTAGGGGAGGTTCACCAGACCCAAGTACCTCGGTAGAGTAGCGCGCTGCATGAAGATATTGTCACGCCTGTCGTAAAAGAAATCGGTCACAAACTTCAGCCGGTCATTTAGGAAGTTGACCTCGAGGCCGACGTTGGCCTTCTTGGCGATCTCCCACTTGAGGTTGTCGGCACCCACCTGGTTTTCGCTGATACCGTCACCGGTGTAGCCCCAGGTTGTACCTGCATGGTTGTTGATGATGGTCAGGTAGGGGAATCTCGTCCCGGAGATTCGGTCGTTACCCGCCGTACCGTACGATCCACGGATCTTGAGGAAGCTCAGCCACGGGAGGTTGTCGGACATCCACTTGTAGCTGGTGGGTACCCATCCTGCCGCAATAGAGGGAAAGAAACCAAAGCGCTCACCCTTCTTGAATTGGCTGGATCCGGTGTAGCCAAAGTTGGCATCGATGAAGTAGGTGCTCTTGTAGCCATAGGAGAGGCGGCCGGATACGTTTTGTCTCCTCTCGGGGATGCTGTTGATACCCAGCTTGTCGGCTTTCCACTTGGTGGTCTGGTAGTCCTCCATGTAGTAGTAGAGCAGTGCGCCCACGTTGTGGTTGCCAAAGGTGCGGTTGTAGTTGGCCTTGGCATCCAGGTAGTACTTCCGGCCGTAGTTGTGTTGGCGGCTGTAGTTGAGGTTGGATTGCTTCAGTCGCAGCGACTTGATCAGCATACCCTGTGCGTTACGCCCGGTGGCACGGTAGTAGTCCGGCGACTTGAGTCGGTTTTCTTGAGCCTCGTTGTAGAGCTCAAATGAGCCCAAGACATCTAGGCGTAGCCCCTTGAGGAAACCTTTGTTGAAGTTGTGGCTCAGGGAGAGTGTCAGCTTGTTGCGGAAGCTCTGACGCTCCGAGAGTCCGGTGTAGTTCAGCTTGGCATAGGGTGAGGAGAGGTCGTTGCGGCCGTAGGTTGGCAGCGTGCCATCCGAGTAGAGTTTCGGGAACATCAGCGGGGTGAGGTTCATCACAGCGCCCCACAGTGAGCCGGTGTCCTGGATACCCGGCAGAGCATGGTAGGTCAGTGCTCCATCTGCGCTAAAGTATATACGGGTGTCCGGTGTGAGGTTCATGTTGATATTGGCACGGTAGGTGTGCTGGTTGTAGGCAAGGGGTTGCCTAAAGGAGGCCTCGCCCTGCTTGTATGCCGCTCCTTGGAAAGAGGAGCCGAGGGAGAGGAAGTAGTTGGCTACCTTGCCACCACCACTCGCACTTGCATAGTAGCGGTGGGCGATGGAGTGGTTGGACATGATCTCGTCCATCCAGTTGATATCGGGGTAGAGGTCTTGGTCCAGCTTGTGCTTGATCAGCTCCAGCTCCATGTCAGTGTAGACGACATCCTGGCCATTCATGGCACGTGCCTCATTGGCGAGGACTGCATAGTCGTAGCTGTTGAGAAACTTGGGCATCCGCCTCAGGTGGTTGTACTGCACCGTGGCGCGAGCACGGATATCCAGCTTGCCCTCGCGTCCCTTTTTGGTCGTCACGATCACGACACCATTGGCACCTCGCACACCGTATACCGCTGTGGCGGCCGCATCTTTCAGGATCGAGAAGGACTCGATGTCATCCGGGTCCAGTAGTGAGAGATCGCCCTCCAGACCATCCACCAGCACCAGGGCTCCCGAGTTGGCACCAAAGGTACCGATACCACGGATCCAAAAGTTGGAGATGTTCTTTCCCGGCTCACCGGAGGTCAGCGAGGTGATCACACCCGCCACACGTCCACCAAGCATATTGGGGATGGAGGTGGCCGGAGTCTTCAGCTCGGAGACATCCACATTGGTGATTGCACCCACGACCGAGACCTTGCGCTGCGTGGTGAGTCCGGTGACCACCAGCTCATCCAGCTCACTGGTCGATGCCTTGAGGACAATGCGCATCTCGCGATTGGCGTCCGAGGACTTCACCTTGTGCTCACGGGTCTCCATACCGGCCATACTAAAGACCAGCACCTCACCCGTGGCCACCTTGATCCTGAACTGGCCATCCAGGTTGGTGGCGATACCATGCGACTTGTCGGTCTTGACATAGACCGACACACCGGGGAGGGCATCACCCTCCTCATCTACCACGACACCCTTGAGCTCGATGTTGCGCCCCTTGGCATTTTGGGCCGCCGATGTGCCCGGCAATAGGAGCAGCAGGGCAAAAAGCGCCGTGGCTATGCTTAGAATATATTGACTAGAGTGTTTCATATACTATAGATTAGAGATCGTTATTGAATCGCCAGCTTACGTATCACGTGGTTTTTGTGGTCTGCCACGTAGAGGACGGAGCCGTCACTACTTACCGCCACACCTGTGGGGTAATTGAAGAGTGCCTGATCCGGACCTCCGTCTCGGAATCCCGCAGTGCCGGGGATGCCGACAGCGGTATTCACGATAGCTCTCTCTGTCGGAATTGTCGTGTCGATCACACGTACACAGTGGTTGTCTCTGTCTGCAATATAGAGCTTGCCATCACTGGTAAATGCCATCTGTGTAGGCTTGTTGAACTTCGCCCTCAGCAGTGGACCATCCTCCCAGCCCTTACCGCCTTGGGGACCTTCCGACACAGACAGCCCGGCATAGTCTTCTCCTTTATAGTCCGGGTCGCTCGCCAGCTTGTCTAGGTCGATGCGTTTGATCAGGTTGTAGTCGCACAGCCCCACATACATCACGTTCGGATCAATAGGTGAGAAAATATAGTAGTTATCACTACCATTCTTACCGTTGATATTAACCTTGTCCGGCAATATGCTCCTGATCAAAATCTCAGACTGGCGAGTCTTGGGGTTGATCCGCACCAGTTCGCCCTTCCAGAGAATCGTGTACAGCATTTTATCTACCTTGTTGATCAGCATACAGTGCTTCCAGTTCCTACCATCTCCACCGAAGGGGTTACCTTCTGCAAAAAGCATAGCTTGTTTTTGTACAGCATAGTTAGCACCTTTACGCAGACGTAAGTACGACTGCGCCTGATCCTCCGGCACATATATAGACTCTTCGCCCTCTTCGTCTGAAAAGGTAGGGGCATTGAGAGGCTCCCAGTTGAGGTACTTCAGCACCTGCACCTCCTGCTTTTTGGTATCTGCCAGAAGCAGGTTTCCGGCATAGCCACCGTGGTCGGTTCCGCCTTTCTCATTACGCGCACTGACACCGAGATCAAAGCTCCGCTCTGTGATAAAGAGGTTGTCCTCATCATCTAGAGTCACAAACGCAGGTGCAGAGAGCGTAGCGGAAGCAAAGGTTCCTCCTACTGTAGGGAGTTGGTTATTATCCGACACCTGTCCGATCACCGTCGTGACAGAAATCTCAGTACGATACTTGAAAGGCATGCTCTCCGCTTTCGCAGTATAGGACTGACCACCCTTTCCTTCACGCTCTACTTCTACCAGTAGGGTACGTAGGTAGGTTAGCTTTGGGACAGTCAGGTAGAGTTTTTCGCCATTGGAGCTCACGAGACCGGCACGGTGGCGTTGCCCCAAGCTGTCGACGAAGTAGACCCTGAGACCGGTAGTGTCGGACCCAAAGTTCTTTCCGTCGATAATCATCTGTGTGGCGATGCCACCGGAGTCGGGCTGAAACCCTGTAATCTCGATGGGCCTGCTGGAGTCAAATGCCTGATGGGCTCCTCCTAGAGCACCTTTCGGTCGACAGCCTGTGGCGACAAGTCCCAGGAGCGACATCAAGAGCAATAAACTTTTGACTTTGTACTTCATACGATTATTAAAAATTAGTATTTGGTTGGTATATAGTTCTTCTCCACTTGGGGCTGAGCGCCACAGAGCGCAGACAGAGGTGTCGCGCCCGATGTAGAGCATGGCTCACATCGGACGGTACAAAAGTCCCGACCCTCGCCATAGGTGGCGGAGTCGGGCTCCAAACGAAATAAATCTATCGGGATAGTGGTAAAGACGACCTTGGATGTGCGACGATCGCACACCCCGGTGTAGGCTAGCTGATAGGCAGATCCTTGCGAGCCAAGACGACAGAGTGAGTAGTGGTGAGGGGAGCTCTCTCTCTCTCTCTCTCTCTCTCTCTCTCTCTCCTAATTTTTTGGACATAGCCAAGCCAAAGTCGCTAAACATCCTAAAAAAAACGTGCAGTGTAAAAAATACAACAGACAACAATCAGTAGTCATCATACATCGGCATCCCTATCACCACGATGGGCGACAATAAATATCAAAAGCGAAAAGTGATTTTTTGCTTTTTTTGATACCAGGTAGGCAAACATACATAATTAACCCGACAAAAACCCAATAAATACGTAGGTTTGGGCGCTGTTTTGAGTACTCTGGGCGATGTGTTTAATAAACGAAAGAGATAATCATGTGTATATATTAAATAATATTATACAAAGGCAGGCTATTGTTAAAGCAAGAAGAGGAAGGGTCAGGAGTGTTTTGACCGGAGCCTCCGCATTGCCGATTTGATATTTAATTTTTGTGCAAACGTACCGCTCGTAACAAAATAACGCGTCGGCTCTCTTTTTGCCAAAAAAAACTTACAGTCCGGGTCCATTTTCTCCTATTTTCGTGTGAAGGTCTTTTTTTTTGTTTCGGAAGGTGGGGTGCCTTTGATCCGTCTAAGCGATCGCTTCTATCCGTGAAAAGTTTTGCTCCTATCCGTGAAACCAATCGCTTCTATCCGTGAAACTCGAGGGGACTTGTAAGTGTATGAGTATCAATGTTCCCCAGAGTGGCTTTTTGGGGTCCGAAAATCACCTTTTTTGCGCCGTTTTTCGGGGTGCTTGGTCGGGAAATAGGCTCCTAGGCCCCTCGGGTGGCTGTGCCTATGAATAAAAAAAATGACCCTGAGAGGGGTCGTCAATTGGTTCCCGACGGGGTTGGTCGGGAGGTTAGTCTGTGAAGAGGTTGAGGATAAGTGTGGCGGCGTTTTGGGAGGCCGGGGTGTCGGTATGGAGGAGATGGTGGACTTGGTCGTAGCCACTCAGCATGTTGGCTCGTGCTGCGGGGTCGTGTAGGAGACGGGTAAGGTGTTGGCGTACGGTGTCGTCACGGAAGAGCCCACCAAAGAGTTCGGGTACAATTTCGGAGCCGGCAATGAGGTTGACCAGCGAGATGTAGGGTGCGGTGAAGAAGTGTTTGTAGACGAAGTTGGCAAGTCCACCTCCTCGTACTGCATAGCAGACGACTTGGGGGGTGCGGAGTAGAGCTGTCTCGAGAGTTGCGGTGCCGGAGGTGACGAGTGCGACTTTTGCCTCGGCGACTACACGATAGGTGTCGTGCTCGACGATCCGGACGTGTGAGTAGCTGGCGGCGATCTTCTCTATGATTTGTCGGTCTAGTCCGGGTGCGGCCGCAATCACTGCGTGCAGGCCCAGCTCTGCTGTCACTCGGAGCATGAGTGGGAGGTTTTGGCGGACTTCGGATCGTCTGCTGCCACAGAGTAGTGCGATGTACTCTTGTGGAGTTGTCTGCGGTCTGCTGTGGGTGTAGCTGTCGATGGCCTCATAGGTGGGGTTGCCGACGTAGTGGGCTTGGCGAAGGTTGTTTTGCTCAAAAAAGGGTACCTCGAAGGGTAAAATGCAGAGGACCAGGTCGGTGTGTGTGCGGAGTGTGGTGATGCGGTGTTTTTTCCAGGCCCACACTTTTGGGGGGATGTAGTAGACGACTTTGGTGGTCGGTAGGTGGGTTTTGGCAAATGGCAGGATGTAGCGAAAGCAAAATCCGGCGTAGTCAACGCAGATGATGGCGTGTGGCCGGTAGTCGATGAGGGCTTGCTGTGCCTTTTTGGCGATGGCTCGGATCTGTGGCAGGTGTGCCAGTACGTCCACGATCCCCATGTAGGCGAGCTCTTCGGCCTGTGCGATGCAGTGCCCTCCTCGCTTGCGCATCTCTCCGCCTCCAATGTAGGCAAAGTCGGCCTCGGGGTCTTGCTCTCGGAGCTGATCCATGAGGTGTGCGGCGTGGAGATCACCGCTCGCCTCTCCCACTACTAAAAAGTACCTCATCTCCTCCCTTGGGTCACTAGAGCTCCTCCCAGTGCTTGATCTCCTGTATGTACTCGTAGTCGGTGACGTCGATATTGCAGGGGACGAGTGTCGCATACCCTCGGTCGAGGAGTCGCTGATCCCAGTTTTGGTTGATGGGCTCGTTGAGCACCAGCTCACCACTGAGCCAGTAGACGTCTGACCCCTGTGGGGTGGCTTGGCGTACATACTCGCCCTGGTAGCGTCCGTCTGCTTGGCTGCAGACCTTGAGACCTCGGACTACGGGGACGTCGGGGACGTTGATATTGAGGTAGACTCCGTGTGGAATCCCCTCCTTGAGGATCCGTCGGGCAATGTTTCGGGCAAAGCGGCAGGAGTCGAGGAAGTCGCTCTCTTGGTCTCCGTGGATGAGTGAGATCGCAAAGGAGGGTATCCCGTAGATTGTGCCCTCGATGGCGGCACCGAGTGTGCCGGAGTAGTTGACAGCGATGCTTTGGTTGCCGCCGTGGTTGATGCCGGCGACTACCAGGTCGGGGGTGGTGGGTATGATCTCGTTGAGGGCTAGCTTGACACAGTCGGCCGGTGTGCCACTGCAACTGTAGACGGATAGTCCCGGCTCTGTGGAGACGAGTGCGAAGTGTATAGGTACGGCTGTGGTGATCGCACTGGACTGTCCGCTGCGTGGGCTGTCGGGTGATACGACGACTATGTCGCCCAAGTCCATGAGTGCTGTCGCCAGCTCACGTAGTCCTTTGGCAAACACACCGTCATCATTGCTGACAAGTATGAGGGGTCTTTGTGCCATTGTTTTTGGTGTGGATTTGTGAGGCGTGTGGGGAGCCGTCTTTTTAGCTGATGACCTCGAGCAGTGTGATGTGGTACTTGAGGTTGGTGTACGGCGGGATGTCTCTCAGGTAGCTGTACGACCCAAACCCAAGCTGCCATGGTATGATCACCAGCCACTCGTCTCCAACCTCCATGAGCTGGAGGGCGATCTGTAGTCCTCGTGTGATGTTGCGTGCATTTTGTGCGGTGCTGAAGATCGAGAGTGTTTGCTCGTGCGAAGTGGCCAGGATCTGGTCTGTCTGGGCATTTCTCATCTCGATCCTCACTCGGACTCTGCTGTTTTGGTAGGGGCGTCGGTCTCGGTTTTCCTCGGGTGCATTTTTGATCTCTTTGTAGTAGATCATGTAGTCTTCGTTGAGGAAGCGGTAGGGGGTGTACTCTCCGCTTTTTGCCAGCTTTTTGATGAAGGCGTTGCTCTCCTTTTCTTGCTGTGTCAGGACCTTTTGGCTGTCGTCGCAGGCGAAGGCACAGAGTAGCAGTACGGTGAGTAGTAGGGTGTGTTTTAGTCTCTTCATGACCGTTCTTTTGGGGGTGATCAGAGCTTGCGTAGGAGTCCTCTTAGGCTGGTGGCCTCATCGACTAGGTCGTGTAGCTCGGCTATGGGTACTCGCTTTTGCTCCATGGTGTCGCGGAATCGTATGGTGACGCAGTTGTCGTTGAGGGTGTCGTGGTCCACTGTGACGCAGAAGGGGGTCCCCAGTGCATCTTGTCGTCTGTAGCGCTTGCCGATGGAGTCTTTTTCGTCGTACTGGCAGGTAAAGCTGTACTTGAGGTCGTCTACGATCTTTTGGGCAACCTCGGGTAGCCCGTCTTTGCGTACCAAGGGGAGGACGGCGAGCTTGATGGGTGCCATCTGCACGGGTAGGCGGAGGAGGATGCGTGTCTCTCCGTTGTCGAGTTGCTCCTCACAGTAGCTGCCAAATAGTACGCTGAGGAAGAGGCGATCCACGCCTACAGAGGTCTCCACCACATAGGGGATGTAGCTCTCTTGGAGCTCGGGGTCGTAGTAGCGCATCTTGCGTCCACTCATGTTTTCGTGCTGGCGGAGGTCGTAGTCGGTCCTGGAGTGAATCCCCTCCACTTCCTTGAACCCAAAGGGCATCTCGTACTCTATGTCGGTGGCCGCATTGGCGTAGTGGGCGAGCTTTTCGTGGTCGTGGAAGCGGTATTTGTCGTCGCCCAAGCCCAGTGATTTGTGCCACTTTAGACGGAACGCTTTCCAGTGCTCGAACCACTCCAACTCGGTCCCGGGACGTACAAAGAACTGCATCTCCATCTGCTCAAACTCTCGTGTGCGGAAGATGAATTGCCGAGCTACGATCTCGTTGCGAAAGGCTTTTCCGATCTGTGCGATGCCGAAGGGTACTTTCATGCGTCCACTCTTTTGGACATTCAGGAAGTTGACAAAGATCCCTTGGGCTGTCTCCGGACGGAGGTATAGGGTGCGGGCATCCTCGGAGGTGGAGCCTACTTCGGTGGAAAACATGAGATTGAATTGCCGAACCTCGGTCCAGTTGCGTGTGCCACTGATGGGGTCGGCAATCTCCAGGTCTAGGATCAACTGTCGCATGCCCTTCAGGTCGTTGTTGTTCATCACCTCTGTGTAGCGTGCGTGCACCTCGTCGAGTTTTGCTTGGTGTTGGCGTACTCGCTCGTTGGTCTCGCGGAAGAGTGCTTCGTCGAAACTGTCGCCAAATCTGTTTTTGGCCTTGGTTACCTCTTTCTCGATCTTCTCCTCGATCTTGGCCATGTACTCCTCCAGTAGTACGTCGGCGCGGTAGCGTTTCTTGGAGTCTCGGTTGTCGATCAGGGGGTCATTGAAGGCATCTACGTGCCCGGATGCTTTCCACACGGAGGGGTGCATGAAAATAGCGGCATCGATACCTACAATGTTGTCGTGCAGCAGTGTGTTGCTCTGCCACCAGTATTGCTTGAGGTTGTTTTTGAGCTCCACGCCGTTTTGCCCATAGTCGTATACTGCTGCGAGTCCGTCGTAGATCTCGGAGGAGGGGAATACAAATCCATACTCCTTGCAGTGTGCTACTATCTTCTTGAATAGGTTGTCTTGCTCCGCCATATCTTGTGCATTGAATTTGAGTGTTATTTCTTGATGTATGAGTTCCGTTCCCCCAATTCCTTGCAAAGTTACCCAAAAAATGGCCCATTTCAGCACCTTTCGCCAATCTCCTCTTCCGTGCGTACCATCGGACTATCGTATGTGGGCGATCTACTCTGTTGCTTTGGGGGTGCCGGGGGCTGGCTTTTGTCCGTTTTGTTCTGTTACTACGCATACTTGATGGGTGGGCTCTGCAATCGGTTTGCCGGCCACTCAGGGGATAAAAAAAGATCCCCCCGGCTTTTGGCCGAGGGGACTTTTTCAGGGTCGGTATCCTCTTGGAGGATCCGATCGTAAGGTGTTGTCTCTTACTTTGTCTTCATGATAACGACACGGTTCCATGCGTTCTTGCCGTAAGGCTGAGTCTCAGAACCCTTGTAGTCGATTGTGATGAGCTCGGAAGAGATGCCGTACTCCTTGATCAGTCGGTCAGCAACGTTGCGAGCACGCTTCTCAGAGAGCTGCATGTTGTACTTGGCTGTGCCGGTCTTCACGTCAGCGTAGCCAGTCACGGTGATAGGAGTGTTGTTGGCCTTTACGAACTCAGCGGTGTTGAAGAGGTTGATCTCTTGGTTGCGATCAATCTTCGCGCTACCGATGCGGAAGTAAACTACGTTTTCGTAGCTCTTGTCAGCGACAACAGGTGCCACTACCTCGGGGCAGTCAGGGCAGCGTACAGGACGCTTGCTGAGCTCTGCGTTTTGGCTACGAAGGTCGTTGATCTGGCTCTGGAGACCGTTTACGAGCTCCCAGTCCATAGGCATAACACCGTTGAACTCAGTTTCACCAACATTGAAGGTCAGACCACCACGTACACCGTAGAGCAGGTCTGCGTTTTCAAATCCTGGGGTGAAAGCTACTGTAGGAGCGATGGTCAGGGCTACACGACGGTTGAAGTGGATGTTGAAGTCCACACCTAGGTTGGCCGATACAGCGTGGTCGATCTCACCAAAGAAGCGGTGCTTGGTACCTGCTACTTGATCCTTTTTGAAGATAGCCTTGAAGTTTTCGTCAGATGCCTTTTGGTCTGCACCCTTGATGTTGGAGCCAAAGTAACCCACACCGAGGTAAGGAACAACTGAGAAACCACGATCAGCGTTGTACGGGCTGAAGTAGCTTACGAGGTCGAACATGAAGTCGAAGTGAGGGTTGAAGGCACGTAGCTCAACGGGCTTTGCACCACCAAGAACTTTCAGATTGTTGTAGTCAACGGACACACGGGTACCGAAGTAGGGGTTGTGCCATTGGCCAACGCTGAAACCGGTGCTCCAGCTAAACTTGTCGTTGAAGGAGGCATTGTTCGTGCAATTGACGTTGGGGCGCTCATTCCAATAAACAAATCCGGGGACATTGATGCCACCGAAAAGCTGGATGAACCAGTGCTTTGAGCTGGGCTCAAAAGCCACCTTTCTAGCAGGAGTGGTTGCGAGAAACTCCTCGTTTGATCTTACTTCCTGTGCGTTAGCAGAAACAGCCATTAGGCCTGCAGCTGCCAGCGAAAGTGCAATAACAGTCTTTCTCATAATCATTAATTGTTTGTTGTTACTTTCAATTATTAGTCTATATCTCTCTAATGTTTTGTGGTCTACATTCGGCGCTAATCAGTCGATTCTCTAGCGTGCTGTGTCTGTGGTACCACCATTACACTGCACAAATATAAGAAAAAACCAGCAACTGCAAAAATAAGCCCCCGTTTTTGCCTCTTTTTTCATGGGTTCTCTCTTATTGTTTTTGGGGAGATGGTGGTCGGTGGGTGAGGGGGTTGGCCTCCGTTGCTCTTTTGTGACGGCTCTTTTTACTTGACTCTGTCCTGGTTTTTTCGGACAAAGTCCGCCCACGAGGAGGATCCGGAGGTGGGTATCGGTGTGCTCTGCTGTAGATGGTGGCAGAGTGCGACGGCGACAGCATCGGTGGCATCGAGCGCATTGAGGAGGGCGTCTGCCGGGATCTTGAGCTGTCGCTGTAGGATGAGGCTTACCTGCTCCTTGGAGGCGTTGCCTCTGCCTGTGATGGCACGCTTGATGGTCGATGGTGCATACTCGGTGACGGGGAGGTTGGCACTCTTGGCGGCCACTATAGCGGCACCTTGGGCCCGGCCGAGCTTGAGCATGGATTGGACGTTTTTGCCGTAGAAAGGTGCTTCGACGGCCAGGGCTGTGGGCGTGTATCTGCGGATGAGGGCTTGTATGCCGTCGTAGATCTTGTGGAGTCGCTCGTAGTGGTCGTCGAGTGTGCTCAGCCGGAGTACGCCCATGGCGAGTAACGACAGCTCTTTTCGGTCCGAAACAGAGAGGATGCCGTACCCCATGATGATGGTGCCTGGGTCTACACCGATGATGACTTGTGGTTGCGTTTGAGGTTGTCTCTTGGGGCTCATTGGGAATGTTGAGTGGTGCGGTGTTTGCGTCGTTTGCGGTAGAGGAGTCCGAACCCGATCAGGTGCCAAAGTATGAGGGGCAGGGGGGATACGTCACTTATCCGAGGGCGGAAGAGGTGGTCGTGATCAGAGGTGAAGGTGAGTTCAAAGGGTATAAGGGCTTTGCGGATCTTCTCTCTCCGTGTGGCTTGGGGTACGGGCTCGTTGTAGGGGTCTAATGGGTGTGGGCTGTGGGGGACAGTGTCTGTGGCCGTTGCTGATGGGGTATAGAGGTGTGTAGGTGATCCTGCAGTATCCTCCGGTACCAAGCGTAGGAGTAGGGGGAGTGCCCAGCAGAGGAGGGTGATGAAGAGGAGGGAGTAGAGTCTCCCAAAGAGACGGGCGACGAGTGACTTTTGGGCCACTGATCTGCGTGTCTGCCGGCGATCAACAGTCACCAGTGGCATGTAGAGCATCGCCAGACTAAAGAGGACTACGATGGGGAGTAGCTTGGCGTAAGCACCAGGTGCGGTGGCTACATAGTATAGGTGTATGATGGCGGTGGCAAAGAGGAGGTCGATGATACGACGAGGAGTGCTTGACTCCAGCCTGATCAGTGCGGTCAGCCCATAGCCGGCTACTCCGGCCATGAACCATGGTAGTGTAGTCACATGTATCGGCTCTGTCTGCACTTGGGGAAGGAAATGAGTCAGCAATAGTTGGTTGAGCCCCATCTGGATCCCAAAAAGAAGCAACAGTGCTGCACCGCCTCGGCTGAGCGCAGTGGCTATCTGTCGGACTTGCCCTGTCTCTTGCACTGCTTTTTTGAACCCCGATCGTCCAAACTGTATAAGTGCCAGGAGCACTCCGACCACTGCCGGCTGATACTTGAGGAGCAGGAGGGAGGGCTTTTCACCAGTGAGGATTACCGTCCGGAGGTATGCGGCCCCCTGTGTGTGCGCCATCTCGCATGCGGATAGCAGACAGTAGAGTGTCAGCCCTAGACTTGTGACGTAGAGGAGTAGTTGGGGGCAAAGGCGATGCCACGCAGTATGGTGTGGGGGCTCTGACATCATGCTGTCCGTCGGGTGTAAGGATCGTGTGGGGTTAACATCGGAACAAAGTTAAACTATTTCAGGCGATTTCCGATGCTGGAAGCTCTTTAGGTTTAGAGATAATTAAGTATATTTGCGATAGCTATAAGGTTGTGTAACCCCAAAAGATGAATGTACAAAAGTTATGATAGCAACAATAGGAACTAATGCCGGTATCGTATGGCGAGCTTTGGACGAAAGCAAGGATCCACTGACCGTAAAGGAGCTAAAGCGGGTGACGAAGTTGCGCACCGAGCGTGATGTAAACTTGGCTCTGGGCTGGCTTGCCAAAGAGGGTAAGGTGGACTTTGACGATTCAGAAAAGGAGTTTACGGTCCGACTGAGAAGATAGAGCTCGCACGAGTAAGGAGGGAACTTGCGGTACAAAGCCTCTCCATAGCGAGAGGAAGGGAAGGTAAGTGTCGCGCTTCATCCGAAGTGTGAGTAAGGAATCCGAGGGTGTCCAAAACGGTAGTTTTGGCACCCCTTTTTTGTTTCGGTCGGTGCTGTGTAGAGCTAAACAAGGGTGTGCCAATAAGATTTGGCACACCCTTGTTTTTTGGCAACGATGCCGATCGTTAGCTCAGTGTCACTGTAGTGCAAAGCCGGCGTGACCGATTTTGTAGCCGTCGGCGAAGAACTCTATCCGATAGCTCCCCTCGACCAAAAACTCCTGGATATCCCAGTATATGGTCATCCCGACCGGCTCTCCACCGTATTCTACTTGTCGGGATACCGAGTAGGGTACTTTCCCGCTCTCAAAAGGAAAAGTGCCGCTTACACCGGGTTGCTCAAGCAGGACTCCATCCGGCTTGGTGATGCGTAGGTAGATGGTTTTCATCCCCGGCTCGGTCGTGACATTCCGATCCAGTTGAAAGGCGATCTCGAGTTGCTTCATGTTTTGGACCCGCTTGGTGGGTCGGCCTCTGGAGTTGAGCCCCTTGACTTGCAGACCGGATATCGAGAGCTTGGCCGCCAGTTGTACTTGGTTGGCGAGCTCATCTTTCTCGGCTTGTAGACGCTGGCGTTGTGAGGTCACTTGGGAGATTTGTTGCTTGACCTCTTGGTTTTCGGTTCTTAGCTCTTGGTTGGCACGGTTGAGTGAGTCGATCTGTACGACGTAGCTCCTGAGGACTTTTCGGAGTGTCTCAAGCTCTCGTTTGAGGTCTGCGATCTTTGCCGCATTTGTACTCTTCACAGTTTGGAGCTCCTCCATGAGACGCTTGACCTTGGCCTGCTCCGAACTGAGTTGTTGGAGCAGAGAGTCGTCCTCTACTGTGAACTTGAAGCCCTCGTACTGGAGGACTAGATCGTTGTAGTCTTCCTCCAGTAGCTTTTTGTCCAAAGTGGATAGCTCCTGTATCTCTGTGATTTTCTTTTGCTGGTGTACGATGTAGGTGGCTCCACCAACGATGGTCAGAGCAACCAATAGGCCCAAAAGGATGTAGAGGGCTTTGCGTTGTCTGGCTTTGTCTTCAGTTGTGTTTGTGATCATGGTCAGTGAACAAAGCGGTTATGTCTCCACCGGTAGGTGATCTCTTTCAGTAGCTGTGGAACGGTCGGGTGTTGCTTTTTGGCCAATGGCTCATCAAAGGCACTGATCCGAAAAGTAAGG
Source organism: Porphyromonas sp. C0026D3 (assembly GCF_056590775.1). NCBI lineage: Bacteria > Pseudomonadati > Bacteroidota > Bacteroidia > Bacteroidales > Porphyromonadaceae > Porphyromonas > Porphyromonas sp. C0026D3. The sequence goes on along the minus strand of NZ_JBWPWU010000002.1, from coordinate 269,045 downwards.
GTCGGCCTATCCGGGTCAAAGGTGGCCACATACTCCCATACCTCTCTCTCAATGCGGGCTTTTTTGTAGTCCAATCTGATGGAGTCCGCCGGTGTGATCAAAAATTGCTCCGGCTCGGGTAGCGCCACCATAGACGATCTGGGGATTGGAGCCCACTTGGTGTCAAAAAATGAAAGGACCGATAGTGCGGGTGATATGGTAGAGGTCACGGACATCCCATAGTATTTGGGCCGAAACCATCGCCCTCCCAGTTGCTTAAACTCAACGACCATGGTGGAGTCTAGCTCCAGCCTCAGATAGCTGTCGGTGATTTTGGTGATCCGGCATGGCCCATTGTAGAGGTTGCGTAGCTCGGTATCAGTCCGGTCATAGTATTGCTCCACTAGGTCGGACTTGAGGTCTTGGTTGAGTGCCGGGATCAGCTCCTCCGGTGTTTGGACAAATATAGAGGCCATCTTGGCCTGCTTTTGGGCCACTATGGGGAGGGCGCAAAAGCAGGCTAAAATGGTAGTGACGATCAGTTGCCTCGGGGTCATAGACTATTGAGGAGCTCCAGCTTGCCCTTCTTTTCCAGTGTCAGGATCAACTCACCAAAGAGTGAGTTTTGCCAGGCAAACCATGGGCGGGTGTAGTTGGAGGCGTCGTTTTTATTGAACGACTCGTGGATCAGCCCGGTATTGCTGTCGGTGGATATCAGCATGCGGAGGCAGTATAGGATCTCGCTGTCGTCTTGGCTGGTAAAGGCTCTCATCATGATGCTCATGGGCCAGACCATATCGTACCCGATGTGTGGACCCCCGATGCCCTCTCCGGCTGTGCCTTTGAAGAAGTAGGGGTTGTCCTCGCTGAGGACGAAGCGACGAGTGTTTTGGTAGATAGGGTCGTCTACGCTCACATCACCGAGGTAGGGTAGTGCGATGAGGCTTGGGACGTTGGCATCGTCCATCAGGTAGTGATTGCCAAAGCCATCCACCTCAAAGGCATAGATCTCCCCATACTTGGGGTGCGTGACTACAGCGTACTCCTTGAGGGCTGCCTCCACCTCGTTGGCAAGAGCTTCAAAGTCCGTGGCCAGCTTTTCTTTCCTACCGATGGCGCGGAGCATCTCTGCTGCCTTTCGGCAGGAGGTAACTGCAAAAAAGTTGGACGGAACCAAAAATTGGAAGTGGGTCGCATCATCCGATGGGCGAAAGGCCGATACGATCAGCCCCACCGGTTTTACCGGCTCTCCGTATCCTTCGTTGGACTTGGTGTCGGTGCTGCGTGTGGTCATGCGTTGAAAGGAGTAGGAGCCCAGCCCTTCTTTGCGTTGCTGGTCCTTGAATGTGGCCAGTATTTTTTGCAGTGCAGTGATGAACGTGCTGTCAAATATTGAGGTATCTCCGGTGACCTTCCAGTATTCATAGGCCAAGCGTATTGGGTAGCAGAGCGAGTCTATCTCCCACTTGCGTTCGTGTAGTTCAGGTAGCATTTGGGTCAGGTCGTCATCCCAGGGCGAGGGTGCGGGTCCGTCTAGAAAAGCGTTGGCAAAGGGATCGAGACAGATTTGTCTCATGTGCATGCGGATCGTCCCCTTGAGCATGTCCTTGACCTTGGGGTCTTGGTTGGCAAAGCGCAGGTAGGGCCATACTTGTGCTCCGGAGTCGCGTAGCCACATGGCGGCTAGGTCGCCGGTGTAGACAAAGGTCTCGGGGTTGCCTTGGTCATCGTACCGAAAGTGTACCGTGGTGTCTATTGTGCTGGGCAGACAGTTCTGAAACATCCAGCGCAGTTTGGGATTTTTTAGGAGTTGGCTTACTCTCTTGATTTCGCGCTCTATAGCATCGCTCGTGAAGAGTCGTTTCTCCACATCGGGGCGTTTGGAGATGTAGGTGTTGTCTTTGACTTCGATACGTGCAAGCTCCATGTAGGGGTGCTTCTCATCAGTCTGTGCAAATGCGCCGGTTGATAGGAGCAAGGTGGGGAGGAGTAGAAGGATCTTTTTCATTTTAGTTCGGTATAGTTTAGTGTGACGAGCTTGGGCGTGACGAGTGCCGATAGTGGCTCTCCGTTTCGCTCGATTTCAAAAACAATCTCCTTGATGATCGGGGAGTTGATGTAGGTCCTGTGGCTAAAAAGGTAGGAGAAGGCCGCACAGTACTTGGGCTGCTGAAGTAGATCGGCCACCTGTAGGTACTTGTCTACGCTCCAGTATCTGCACTGTTGCAGTCCACGGTCGTTGGGGAAGGTAGTGTCCGGGTTGCGTAGTCTCCATGAGGCTTTGATGAAGTCTTTGTAGGCTTTGGTCATCTTCTCAGCGTCACTGTCGAGGGGCATCCCGTTGATGGACTTGATGCGATCCCCCTCCTGCAGTCCGGCTTTGGCAGCCGGACTATTGGGTGCGACAGCTCGGATCAGCTGTAGGTCATTGGCATCGTAGCTGATGCCGGTGTAGCGGTAGGTGTTTTGGTGACGGACAAAGGTGGGGTTCATCACGTAGCGCATGAACGGGAAGTTGGCCAGCAGGAGTGGTGCAAAGGCATCCACGTAGTTTTCAGGGCTGTAGTCTGTATTGAGTAGTTCGCGAGCGGTGACACTCCATACCAGGGTGTTGTCTTTTTGGTCGTATAGCTCTATCTCCAGCCGGAGTCTCTTTTTCCCCGAAAAGGCCGGGGCATTGATGCTCAAAAAGGGGAAGGCCTCGAACCACTCGGTGCGGTAGTCGTACCGATAGTTGCGAAAGTTTGGGTCCAAGTTTGCTTCGCTACCCTCTCGGTAGGAGGGGTTGGGGGTCACTTCTCCACGGATGTTGAGCATCAAGTCTCCTCCGGTATTGACTTCCACCAGTCCTTTTGCTCGGAGTTCTTTGGCTATGGTGCGTCCCAGGTGGGTGTGTCGTTGGTCAGGCAGGACGGTGAAGGTCTTGTAGGCCATGAAGTCTCTCATCGTCGGGAGTGTGTGGATGAGTGGCATGGTGAACCTCCGATCCACCACATCCTCCAGGCTGTACATGGCAAAGGCACTTGCCATCAGGCGTTCGTCCAACTCGTCCACAGGGGTGCACTCATGGGTCAGCTTGATGGGGAGTGACTCGTTGCCCAGTCGTGCCACCTCCAGTGTCACTGATTTGGCGGAGGGGTCGAGGAGTGCATTGGTGATGGCCTCCTCGGACATTTCACGGGTTTCCTTTCCGTTGATAGTCAGGAGGATATCACCTACATGGACTCCGGCTCGTGATGCCATGCTACCGGGGATGACCTCTACCACCACAGCGTGAGAATCGCCCCAGTTGGGTTGGTAGCTGATCTGGTAGAGCAGACCCACATCGCAGTGGGGCATGCCGGCCGAGAAGTTTGTCTTCTTTTGGGCATGCGACTCGGATCCGACCAAGAGGGTGGCTAGGACAACACTGGCAAGTAGCAGCAGTCTTCTTTGTGTATTCATTCGTTGGGGTTCTGTATTGTGTCTTGATTATGGGGGTTGGGAGTGCTCGGTAGTGTACCGGGCATTCCACATAGACAAATGTACCACTTTGTGAGCGATTTACCCACCATTGCGCTCTTATAAATGGCTCGGAGGTGTCCTTTTTGGGGGGCTAAAACCATCATCGAATCCTCTGCTGTGCCGACCTTATTTTTGACCCCAAGTTTAGTGTTTTGTAAGTGTCAGGTTGTCAGTCAATTGTATATGACTGTCGATTTCACGGATAGAAGCAATCTTTTTCACGGATAGAAGCGAAACGTTTCACGGAAAGAAGCGATCGCTTCGACGGACCAAAAAATTCGGCTCCGTGGATGAAAATGTGTCCCGGGCTTTGTGGGGCATTCTTTTTTTGCAGATATCGGGGAATATATCTAGATTTGCGAGTGTTTTTCATAGTATTAGATTTTAGGTTAATAATTAGGGAGAGGTTGTCGTGAGACAGCCTTTTTCTATTTATCTTTACGGGGAGGATACTGTTGTTTTGCTCTAGTTATGACGAAGCCCTACTTAGACTTTTCAGAGTATTACAAGGCTCACTTTGCCTACAAGGTCCAAAAGATCTCCCTCAATGCCGGAAGTACCTGTCCGAATCGTGATGGGGCGCTGGGGCAGGGCGGGTGTACCTACTGCAACAACCACTCATTTTCCCCCGGCTACACCTCTCGTATCAGGCCAATCGTGGAGCAACTTCGGGATGGGATTGATTTTTTTTCGCACAAGTATCCTCAGATGAGGTACTTGGCCTATTTTCAGAGCTATACCAATACCTATGGCGATCGTGGGCGGTTGCGGGCAATGTACGAGGAGGCTCTGGCGCAACCCGGGGTGGTGGGTCTGGTGGTCGGTACTCGTCCGGACTGTGTGGATGAGGATTGGCTCCACTACTTTGGCAGGCTGGGTGAGCGTACTCGGGTCTACATTGAGTACGGAGTGGAGAGCACTCTGGATCGTACACTGAGGAGGGTGAATCGTGGCCACACTTTTGGGGAGGCGGCTGCGACCATCCGTGCCACTGCCGAGATGGGAGTGGATTGTGGAGCGCACCTGATCATAGGGCTGCCGGGGGAGTCGAGGGCGGACTTTCGGCATCATGTGGCTGAGCTATCGGCACTGCCGATCACATCGATCAAGCTCCATCAGCTACAGATCCTGAAAAATACGACGATGGGTAGGGATTACCTACGAGATCCGGAGTCTTTTTCGCTCATGAGTGCGGAGGAGTATCTGGAGGTGGCTATTGAGCTCCTCCGGCACATGCGTCCGAACCTGTATGTGGATCGATTTGTGTCGCAATCACCGCCGGAGTTGATCTTGGCTCCACGGTGGGCTGTCAAAAACTATATTTTCACCAACAACTTGGTCAATACGATGGTGAGCCGTGGCTGTCGCCAAGGTGACCTTTACGGCTTGGGGTCGGATCCGATCTGAAGGAGTAGTGTGTGGTGGGCAAAGAAAGCCTGGGTGATTGCTTCGTCCAAGGCAAGTCGCTGCGCCAGCTCTGCACGGGTCGCAAAGGTTTGGTCGGGGCGGAGGTGCTTGCGGAAAGCGATCTCCACTTGTCGGTCGTACAGGCTGCCGGAGTAGCCGAGGAGGTAGGCTTCGAGCCTTTGTTCGAGGTCACGACCTATCGATGGGCGATGTCCGAGGTACGCCATGGCGGGGTAGACGGATCGACCAACCCTTACCTCTGCGGCAAAGATCCCCTCTCCGGGTAGCACTTGTTGGGCAAATGTGGGGCGTATATTGGCAGTGGGGTAGCTGAGTGTGCGCCCTATCCGGCTGCCGGTCACCACTTCTCCGACCAGTGAGTAGGGTCGTCCGAGCATCTGGGTTGCGGTCTCAAAATCGCAAGTCTTGATGCAACGGCGGATTGCTGTCGAGCTCACTCCCTTGTCGTGTACAAGTACTTGGCTGATGCGGTGTACGGGGAGCCCGAGTGCGAGTAGTCGGGTGTCAAATTCTTGGAGTGACTGACCGGGCTCTTTTCGTCCAAAGCGGTTGTCGTATCCCAGGACCAGCCCTTTTAGTCCCAGCCGGATGAGTGGTTCGAGGAAGGCCTCGGGGGTTTGGTCGGCCAGGTTTTTGGAAAAGGGGATCACCAAAGTGGCCTCTATCGGTTGTCCGGATAGGAGCCTGAGCTTGTCGGGTAGGGGGGTCAGGCACTCCGGTGTCGGGAGGTCGGGGCGGAGCACTTCTTGGGGGTGTCGGTCCAAGGTGATGAGTACGGAGGCACAGCCCTGAGTGGAGGCTTTTTGGGCGAGTGTGGCAATCAGGGCTTGGTGGCCGAGGTGCATGCCATCAAAGTACCCCATGGTCGACACAAAGGGTCGGCCACAGAGGTAATGCTCTAGCTCGTCAATGCTGTGTAGGACTGTCATCGTCGGATCCAGGTGAGAGGGTTGAGCTTAGTCGTCTCTCGCCATACCTGGAAGTGTAGCTGTGTGGCTCCTCCCAGCTCGGGGTCGGAGAAGATTTTACCTATTGCTTGTCCTGTGCTGACCTTGGAGCCTGTGGTGACGTAGACTTCGGTGAGGTTGCTGTAGACGGTGAGGTAGTTGCCATGGCGGACGATGATGGAGTTGTTGAATCCCTCAAGCGTGAATACACGGGTCACCACACCGTCATAGACTGCTTTGGCTTGTGCATTGGGCTCGCCTTGGAGGTCTATGCCGGAGTTGTTGACACGCACGTGACGAAGGGCTTCGTGCTGCTGTTCGCCAAATTCGCTCACCACACGGTACGATCCGGTGATGGGAGCCGGGAGCCGGCCCTTGTTGTTTTCGAAGTTTCCAGAGAGCTTGAGTTCCTCTTGCGTCATTGCGTATCCTCCGGTGGTTGCAGATTTTCTGGTGGTCGCTTTTTCTCCCTTTCGTTGTGCCTTCTCTGCTGCGAGTGCGGCTTGGCGTGCCGCCTCGATCTCTTTTCGGATCTGAGCTTCAATCTGTCGATTGAGTAGGCGTGCTTGCCTTTTTTGCTTGTTGAGCTCTTGCTTGAGCTGTGCTTCGTTTCGGCGTAACTTTTGGAGGTGTGTTTCAGCTTTTGCTTGGTCGGACTTGATCTGGTCGGTCTCCTGCACACGCATCGACATGAGTTTCATCTTATCGGCTCTTGTCGCTTGTAGCTCGGTTTTTTGCTTTTCGATCTCTGCACGCAAGTCTCGGAGCTTGGAGGCTTCTTGTTTTTGCCACTGAGCGTACTCTCGGAGGTATCGGGCCCTTCGCATGCCTTCTGCAAAGTCCTTGGCTGATAGGATAAAAAGCAGTTGGTCCTCTGCGTTGGCACCATACTGAAGTGCCCGAATAGACTTCACGTAGCTCTCCTGTCGCTTCCCAAATTTTTCGCTGAGGCGGTTGACCTCTTCTTCCAAGGCAGTGATCTGGCTGTCCGTCTCCCGTATTTCGTCGTTTAGGGCCTGGACCATCTCTTGTCGTTTGCGGACTTGCTCGCGGATCAGCGTGAGTTGACTCAGCTGTTGCTTCACCGTCGTTGCCGCTTCGCTGAGTAGGGTGTTGATACGTGCGATGTCGGCTTGGAGGTTTTTGCGTCGTGCTTCTAGGCGCAAGACCTCTGCCGATTTTTTTTGTTGCGCAAAGCCTACTACGGGTACTTGTAGTAGGAGTAGGATCATGAGGTACCAGAGTCTCTTCATAGGTTTTTCAGGATCTCTATTAGTTCTTTTATGCCGATCTCTCTATAGCCCTCCGTGGGTGTCGTATCTGCTGTGGTCGTCGCTTGGTAGCTTAGTTTGTTGAGCTTTAGATCGAGGCAAAAGGTCCGATCATCAGAGAGAGTGATTGCCACACGGGTGCTCTGTGGTACTCCGGTCTCGGAGTAGTCCGCATAGATCACCTCCGCATGCCAGCCTTTGTGCTGCGAGAGGAGACTCCGCGTCAGTCGGAGCTCGTGGTCAAACTCGTGTCGCACCCCCTCCTTTTTGTTTTCAAAAATGTACTGCCCGTCCTCCCCGTAGTGCATTTTCATATGACGGAGTACAGTCGCCCCCACCTCTCTCCTCGTGAAGGGCTCGCACAAGGCGATCGCACGAAGTAAAGTGGGGTCCAAGCCGATCATGGCACTTGTGGCATGTCGTAGGCCTTGTGAGGTGTGTGATATCCGGAAGTATCGCCTATTGATCCGATCTTGTACCAGCAGGGTCTCTCGGTCGACATCAATGCGCCCCGCCTCCACAAAGGGCAGAGGACGCAACGACAGTACCAGCCCGGCACTCCGATCCAGTGAATAGCGCACGGGGACCCGCATCCCATCGTCTCCTAGACGAGCGGTCAGTGTCCCTGTGGCTTGCACACACTGTGGCGGAGTCTTGGCTAAGTATTGGTCCAAAAAAGCACGCTCGGACAGTGCGACACCACTCCGATCGCCCTTGTTTGTCGCTTTCCGAGACAGACTACAGCCGGATAGCAATAGCAGGAGGGGGATTAGGATCGCTAGGATTAGCTTAGAGGTTCTCATTTTGCTTCTCCTTTGAGGGCTTGGATCTCCAGTACTTCACGACTGACGAGGTCAGCATCCGCACCATGCTCCAGTGCTTTGCGCCAAGCCTCTATCGCCGCATCGTACTCCTTGAGGGCTTTTAGTATATAGGCGTAGTGCTCATAGTACACCGAAGACTCCTCATCGCTTTTTCCTAGGGCACGTTCCATGTATACTTTCGCTAGAGAGTATGCCGAGCGTTTGTACAGGATCCAGGCGTAGGTGTCGAGGTAGGTTGGTTCGTCGGGAGAGGCTTTCACGACCGATGCCGCGAGTTTTTCGGCCAGCTCCAGATCCTCCGGGCTGTTGCCGTGCTTGGTCAGAAAGTAGGCAAAGTTGTTGGTGCCCATGATGTGTCCCGTCTCAACTACTTTTTCGTAGTACCGACGGGCCTCATCCCAGTTGCCAATCTTTTCCAGCGCATCTGCCTTGATGGCCAAAAATTGTGGGTAAAGGCGATCCTTCTCCGACACAACACTGAGTGCGGCATCCACTTTTTTCAAAAGCTCCGTTGTCTCGGGTTGTTTTTGAGAATAGACAAATAAGTCGTTTAGCAAGAAAAACGCATCATTCGGAAACACCTGGAGGGCTTGCTTTGCCAGAATACCTATTGAGTCGGTGGCTTCTTTGGCGATTAGGGAGTTGAGGGTGTACTCATAGGCTTTTCGGACCTTTGCACCCTTTGCGATCAATGCATTTGCCTCTTTGGTGGCCTGGATCGAGTCGGAGACCAGTAGGTAGTAGTTTAGAGCATAGCCCTGTATTGTTTCGTCGTCTTGGTACCGTTCGTTGAGTCGCTTGACCATCGGAACCAAGGAGCCCATCATCTGAATCTTGTCCTTGGCGTTGGGAAATGCAGAGGAGAGCATCGCACCTATCTCATCGGCCGTGCTGCCTTTCATTTGCCCATAGGACTCAATGACTTTGGCCATCTCGTCGTACTTCCCCAGCCCCGAAAGATAGATGACTTGGACGGTAATGGCTTTTGGCGAGTTGGGGTGGTACTTCATCAGCTCATCCACTACTCTCGCCCCGACCTCGGGTGTCTGCCCCATTTTTTGCAAGAGCATCACCACAAACAGCGAAGCCTTGATCTCACCGGGGTGATCTAGTAGGTATCCCTGTAGGACCTTCAAGGCCTCGTCGTAGCGTTCGCTTGCGATCAGTAGGTCGACCAGGCTGTAGGTGTAGCCACTGTTTGACCGATCCTTGGCCAACAAGCCCCTAAGGACCTCAATGGCTTGATCCTGCTGTTGCGACTTTTCGTAGATCTCCATCAGCAAAAATAGGACCTGCTTGTCGTCCGGATACTTTTGGAGCAGTGCATCTTTGGTTTGGCGTAGCACAGACCACTCCCCAAAGTAAGCCGATGCCACCATCAATTGTAGACCAATATCCAGGTCATGATCCGATTCGCGAAAGGCACGCTCAAGCAGATCGACAGTGGCCACTGACTCAGTGCTACCGGCGAGGTCGACCAGCGCAGAGGGCTGTAGCGAATCGGCCAAGTAGGCCATCCAGATGTGATTCATCCTGGAGGAGAGAGCCGTCCGAGAGTTGTCGGGACTCATCCGTAGTGCTCTGGTGTACACCTGGTCATAAAGGCTCTGGGCACGCAGTGGTGCTACCCCTAGTAGCACAAGTAGCAGTCCCCACACGGTATATTTGATGTATTTGCCGATCATCCGTTGCGCAATTAGTCATTGATTGCGTAAAGATACCCATTTCTGCCAATGTGAGACCTTTGTGTCTCAATCCGAACTCTATAACCGCACTACTTGGTTGTTTTGGGGGAATGAAAGGGCAGGGAGCTCTTTTTAGGCGAAGGGGACTGCATGGAGAAGGGTGAAAGAGAGTTTGAAAAGAAGAAAAGAAAATGGTACCTTTGCGGAAACATTACACTCCCCCGGGAATATAACAATAACTAAGGCAGATAACATACAGCGATGAAACAGGGTATACATCCAGAAAACTACCGTGAAGTGGTATTTAAGGATATGTCGAATGATGAGATCTTCATCACTCGCTCTACTGTGGAGACAAAAGAGACAATCGAGGTGGATGGGCAGACCTATCCGCTCATGAAGGTCGAAATCTCCAATACATCCCACCCATTCTATACCGGAAAGGCCAAGCTGGTCGACACCGCAGGACGTGTGGATAAGTTCATGAACCGCTACGGTAACCGTAACAAGAAGTAATCCCGGCTGAGAGGGAGCACTCCTCTCTCGGAGTAGACCTCTGTGAATCGGTACAGGGGTGAAAGATAGATTGCGTGGATAGCCACGTACCAAAAGAAAAGGCTACATCTCGGGTGGATATCCATACCGAGGTGTAGCCTGAACTATATCCACACTTTTCCTCCAATCACTACATGATGAATGATATCATAGTCGCTATAGCCACAGCCCCGGGCAGAGCCGCCCAAGGGGTACTCAAGGTCTCCGGTACAGGATCGATAGAGCTGGTAGGGAGGATCTTTCGGGCCGTGCGTACCCCTCTGGAGGAAATGGAGGGGTATCGGGCTACATATGGGTGGGTTTGCGATCCGACCATAGGGGAGCAGATTGATGATGCTATGGCCCTCGTCTATCGAGCCCCACACTCCTATACAGGCGAGGATACGGTGGAAATTTCTCTCCATGGCAATCCCCTGATTCTCTCGCTGGTGATGCAACTGCTTATCGACCAAGGTGCTCGGATAGCTGAGCCTGGTGAGTACACAAGACGTGCTTTTGCCGCAGGCAAGATGGATCTGAGTCAAGCTGAAGCGGTGGCAGACCTGGTGGCCTGTCAGAGCAGATCGGCGTTGCGGCTCTCTGTCACCCAGATGCGAGGGGGATTTAGAGACAGGATAGAAGCATTGCGCAGTGAGCTGATTGACTTTGCCTCCCTGATTGAGTTGGAGTTGGATTTTAGCGAGGAGGATGTCGAGTTTGTGTCACGTGATGAGCTAGCTCGGAGGTGTAGGGAGATACTCAAGGAAACAACCGACTTGGCTGACAGCTACCGTGTGAGTAGGGTCATCAAGGAGGGTATACCAATCGCTATCGTAGGGGAGACCAATGTGGGCAAATCAACGCTCCTCAACGCCCTGCTGGGCGAGGAAAAAGCGATCGTGTCCGACATTCACGGTACGACTCGAGACACGATAGAGGATACCCTATTCATACGAGGGCAGCAGTTTCGGATCATAGATACTGCCGGGATCCGGTCCACGGAGGACACCATCGAGAATATCGGAATCGAACGCTCCTATATGGCTGTGGCCAACGCCGAGCTAACCCTATGGGTGATTGATGCGACTGCGGAGCCAAATAGGCTCAAGGCTATGTATGCTGGTCTCTCCGAACATACCGATCCGCAGAGGATTGTCCCGATCATCAATAAGTGTGATCTGGCGGATCCGACCGGTATTCGTTGCGAGGTGGGAAACGATGCTTTGGCGATTTCAGCAAAAGATAGCTCATCGGTGGAGCGGGTGAAGGAGCTACTAAGCGATCGTTTCGGGGGGTACCAGGCTGAGGTGGGTGATGTGATGGTGACCAATCTCCGACAAGCCAATGCATTGCGCGAGGCGTCCGATTACCTAGAGGGTGTCCTCGAAAAGCTTGAGCAGGGCTTGTCGGGCGACCTTGTTGCGCAAGACCTGAGGGCGGCCACTGATACACTGTCTACGGTGATTGGACAAGTCACCACCGACAACCTGCTTCACAATATTTTCGACCACTTCTGCATCGGCAAGTAACTCCTTCTTACTTATTATCTATTCTTTCAATTATTTGATTCAAAGTCTTTTACAAAATAGCTGGTCACTTGCTAGCCACTTCGCGTATAGCAATCAATGTTTGAGTGAACTTGGGCAGAGCTGTAGCTTTGTCTTCCTTGTTGAAGGTTGCAGTGAGAGTGTAAGCTATATCAAGGATTTTAGCCTGTACTCGTATTGACGTAAGGGAAATTATGACGTCCAACTTGCAATCAAATGAAACATAGGACTTGATATATTCAACTATCTCGTTGATTAAAATAGTCTCTTGAGCCTTCTCAATGGCAATCCGCTCTTCTCTCAATTTTTTTTCCTCTTTTAATTTTTCCCTCCTCGCCTCCGCCTCCGCCTCTTCTTCTGCCTTCTTTTGCAGATAGGCTTCAGGTAATGCTATTTTCTCTTCATCGGTAAGTTGATTGTACCTCTCAACATCTTCTTCGGTTATTTCCTTTCCACAGTTATTACAGTGGAGGGAGGGTTCATAAGCTCCGCAATAAGGGCAGAAAGAACCTCCTTCTGTCATTTCTTCTCCACATTCAGTACAGGTGTTTGCTTCGTAATTAATTTCCATCCCACAATGTGGACAATATTCAATATCAAAATCAATCATAATAATATGGTCCTTGTTTGTTATTTGTGAAGTTACGATTTTTTCCTTCTTAATACTCCAAACATCTTTCTCAAATCACAATATCTTTCTCGCAATCCAAGCAAAGCCTCTGTGTCAGCCAATGCAGGATGATGGTATAACTTTTTGTTCTCTGTCATTGTCCATATTCATTTGTTTTTCAGCAAAAATACGACAATGGTATGCCAGATTAAGGCCGGGCTTTGAGGGTGAGTGAGTTTTTCTCTCTTTCTTTCAATTATGTCTATAAATGTGTCGTAAATGAGTGGATCGGTTTTGTTTGTATAGGATGATATGCCTGGAGGCAAGTGTTTAGAGTATATTGATTGTAAAATATGTACTTAAATAAATGCAGCCAAATCTAATCAATGCCCTAATTTGGCATAGGTGAGTATTACCTTTGTGGTGTAGATAAACGTGGGGTATTTGCCCGCATTTTGTGAGCCAAAATAAATGTGACAATTATGTCACAGATGATTGAAGTATTTAAGAGAAACCGATGAAAGTATTAGTAATGAGTGATACGCATGGAATGCATTGGCATATAGGGAAGCTCCCGGAGGCTGATTTGCTGATTCATGCGGGTGATTTCTCTATGATTGGAACTAAGGAGGAAGCCCTAGACTTCTTAGAGTGGTTTACTGCCGTACCTTACGAACACAAAGTATTTGTTTGCGGAAATCATGATGAAGCACTATTAAATGGGAAAGTAAAAGGTTTGCCTTCAAACTGTCATAATCTCAACTATTCAAGTGTAAATATTGAGGGGATACGTGTGTATGGGATTCCCTTTTTTGTGGAGAGACACGATAATAGTGAAACAATGCCTGAACTTGAAACTATCTGTGACACAGATATATTGATTTCCCACCAACCGCCTTTTGGAATTTTAGATTACTCGGAACGATATGGACATTACGGAAGTCAGACTCTATTAAATCTGGTAAAGAAGCTAAAACCGAAATTTCATATCTTCGGGCACATACACGAAGACTATGGCGTAAGAGAAGAGAACGGAACGACCTTCATTAATTGTGCTTTGATGGGGGAGAGATTTGAGGTTTTGCCCAAGTCCCCAATTCAATTCGAAGTTTGAAATATGGAAATGAAATTCTTTGACTGGAATAAACGTGATCCGCAATTCGAAGAAGTGGCTCATTTTGTAGTTGAGACACAGAATGTCAACATAGATACTATATAACAGAAGTTCTCCCTTGGTCGCAGAAGAGCAAACAAAATTATAATTGGCGCAAACTTATATCGTTGAGAAGGAGGATATATTTGGGATAGCACCTCGACAAATCTATTGTTGTTGTGACCGCAAGCTCGAAAAGAAAATTAACGCTTATACGACTTTGTCTCGTTTGCAGCCTTTAGAGGATAAGTGGCAACAAGATATCCAGACTAAAGTCGTAGATGAAGAAGCGGATCGAAAAGACTTCAATACTATTGATATCGATCAAGAGGCAGAGGAGTTCTTTAAGTTTTTGCGTCATGATATGAGCAAGGAGGACTGGGTAGCATACACAGGCGCTTTCAATGAGCTGAAGGAGGAGTGGATTATGCGAGAATATCCATGGGGTGGAGATGGTTCCTACACAGAAATACTTGAACTCATAAAATTTAAGATTGAACGAATGCTGGATTATTTAGAATTATTTGGACAATCTTCAAATGGACATATGGTCGTAAGCACTATGCGTACGACATGTCGGGTGATTGATATTGTACTCAATTATGGCAATGAGAACAAAGGCTGTGATGTATTTCCGCACCGAGTAAATATGCGAAACGCCCATAGATTTCCTAAATGTATTTATAACCATAGAACAACCAAAACTAATCAGAAATATCCGAGTGTAAATCTTTAATTACCAGCATATTCTAAAATTTAACACTTTTCGGTTGCCATTTGTCGCTTCCCAAATTTCCACATATTTTTGAGACGTATTTCTGACGTGGAGAATTTGCGGGGCTTGTTTTTTGTCACACCGTGCAGACAGTTGACAAGGGTTTACAACCGTTTACGACAAGCGACAATAACCGCCCCGATATGCGGAAACAGTCACACTGTGTAGAAAAGCGACAATGGTTGACTTCCGTTCACATCCGTTTACCATTTCAGAGATATAGGATTGAAGAAATGAACCATTAAACGATAAAACGGTATGAAAGCAACCAGAAAATGCAGTTTTTGCGGCAAGTCCTTTGTAACCCGAAGCGGTATGCAAAGATATTGCAGTGAGGCTTGTCAGGCAGAAGCCAAACGAGCCAGAGTGATGCAGAAGAACAACCTCTTCAAAGTCGCCCAACCCTTGATGGAGATACAGCATCAGGAGTATCTCACCTTTTCCAAAGCAGCCATCCTCATGGGCTGTTCCCGACAGTACATTTACAAACTTGTAGCCATCGGCAAGCTGAAAGCCTCACGCATCAGCAACCGCATGGCATTCATCCGCAGAGCCGACATCGAGCAGATGTTGGAGGGCAATCCCTATCACCGCATCCTGCCCGGCAACACCTCCACACCAAGGAAATCATCTTCATCTTCCTTACCTGCCAAAAGAGAAAAAAGGGAAAAGGAAAGCGAAGAAGTGTTGGACTTCTATTCGGGCGAGGAGGTGATGTCCCTTTTTAAGGTAAAGCAGTCATGGCTTTACACTTCCGCCAAGCGTAACCATATCCCCATCTGCCGTATCGCAGGAAAGAACTATTACAGCAAGAAGCATATTGACGAGTTTTTCGGTGTGGCAGTTGATATTAGCGAAATTACCGACTGGCTACTGACCGAGGAGGTGGAGGAACTGTTCGGCATGAAGCCGACCGCACTCCGTGCCTACACCTATCGCCATAAGATACCCACTAAAAGAGAGTACGGGCGTACCTATTACTCCAAATCACATTTGAACGAACTCCGCAGAACTGACCTTGTGAACGATGAACGCTACTATACCGTTGAGCAGGTGCAGCAAATCTATGGTCTTTCGTCAGCCAACATCTGCCATATCGTCAAGGTGAAGCACATCGAAAAGATAAAGGTGGGTGTGAAAAACCTGCTTTTGCGCTCAGATGTGGAGCGTGTCATGGCTGAAAGGAACAAATAACCGTGAAAAATCGGGATTATCGAAAATTATTTCAAAATGATGTATCGTGGAGGTATTCACGGATATTTCACGTTGTTCCTTTGCCATCGGAAACATGGATACAACTCCAAAATGTATACAACCAATTAAAACATAATTATTATGAGTAAATGCAAAACAGTTACCTTGCGTAAGCGCAAGATTAAGAACGGGACACAGTATTCACTATGCCTTGACTACTATCCCGGCTACCGTGACAATGTCACCATGAGAGTGATTACACGTGAAGCCTTAGGAATTTACATCTTCGCCAAACCTGCAAACCAGCAGGAACGGGACTTCAACGCACGCATGATGAAGAAAGCGGTCATCCTGCGCAACCAGCGCTACGAAGCCATTTTCAATGAAAACAACGGCTTTTTTGACAAGACCAAGATGAAGGGCGATTTCCTTGCCTATTTCAAAGGACTGGCTGACCGCAAGAATATCAAGTGGCAGCACGTATACAAGCATTTCCAGCGGTTCGTGAACGGCAAATGCACCTTTGAGGAGGTGGATGTGGATTTGTGCCGCAAGTTCATGGAATACCTGCTTGATGCACCCCAATCCATCCACACCAACCAAAAGCTGCACATCAACTCCGCAGCAGGCTATTGGTCAACTTTCCGTGCCGTGCTGCACACCGCTTACCGTGACAGGAAGATAAAGGAGAACCCAAACGGCTTCTTAGACCGCATCGAGTGCATTCCCACCATCAGGGAGCATTTGAGCCAAGAGGAACTGATACGGCTTGCCGAAACACCCTGTGAGGAGGAGGTCTTGAAAAAAGCTTTTCTTTTCGCCTGTCTTACGGGACTGAGAAAGAGCGACATCAGACAGCTCACGTGGCAGCAGATACAACCATACACCAACGGCAGGATGTTCGTTACCACCCGTATGCAGAAAACCAAAGAAATAGTGCATAACCCCATCAGTGATGAAGCCTATGGACTGCTGGGAGAACGGGGCGAGGGACTTATCTTTGAGGATTTCAAGGACAAGATGCTGCAAGGACCACTCCAACGGTGGCTCACGGCAGCAGGGATAACCAAGAAAATCACCTTTCACTGTACCCGCCACAGCTTCGGAAGCCTGCACGTGGAAATGGGAACGGACATGGCTGTCATCCAAGCCTATCTCGGACATAAGAACATTACCACCACACAAATCTATTCCAAGATAGCAGCGCAGCAGATGTGTCAGGTGGTGGACAAGATAACCTTGAAGCGCAAGGAGGCATAAATGTCTCACATTGACA
Source organism: Porphyromonas sp. C0026D3 (assembly GCF_056590775.1). Taxonomy (NCBI): domain Bacteria; kingdom Pseudomonadati; phylum Bacteroidota; class Bacteroidia; order Bacteroidales; family Porphyromonadaceae; genus Porphyromonas; species Porphyromonas sp. C0026D3. Next base: position 252,318 of record NZ_JBWPWU010000002.1, on the reverse strand, counting down.
GGTATTCAGAGGGGCGGTTATGGCTACAAGGCTATAATCGCCCCTCTATGTTTTTGGCTTGATGCCACCATTTATAAGCCCCTCAGAGTATGAAACAGAGTATGATATGATGACATTTCGTGAAATACATTGAAAAAGACCGTTCTAACCGCAAATAACGGGCAGTAATTGGGAAAAATAGCATTAACTTTGCACAAAATAATACAGGAACATTCAATCTCTCAACGAAATATGGAATCATCAATCAAGGACAAATACATCATCTTGGGCTTTGTCGGCTTCGCCATCGTCCTAATATCTTCCATTGCCACGCTGGTAATAGCGGACAGCTTCAACCAAGACAACTTTGTCAGGTGGATAGTATTCGTATGCTGTAACCTGTTGGGATGGTTGCTCTATCTCTCCTTTCAGACACTTATCTTTGATACATACGAAATCTACAAAATCAAGTTCGGCAAGAAAGAAACGATTGCCGAAGCCATAGAGGTGCAGGAAGAACTGTCACAAAATACACTTGAAGAAGCCACATCTGTGCCTGGACCTACATCAGTCCCTGAGCCTGTACCCGAATCATCCCCGACAAAAGAAGAGACACTTATCCAAACACAACCGATAGAGCTTACTATCGCCCCGGATCTTCACGAAAAGAACCGTGCCAATTACGCAAGCAGAGAGCAACGGGAAAAGGAAGAGCGCATCCGCATGGTCATGGAGTATTGCCATTATTACCTGCCTCGCATTGCCGACCAAGAAACCGTGAACCACATCTGTACTGAGGTGGACAAATGGATGAATCTTAACACTTATACCCCGAAGCCCATACAAAGACCGTTTACCAAAGACATCAACAACATTCCACTCCGTCACTTCGTATGGAATATCTCTGAGCGTTTCCTGTACAAGAGATACTACAATGGGGATAACCGTGCCAAGTTCATCAAAGCCCTTTTCCCGAAATCGTTTGCTGATACAGACTTATCAACCATCAAGAATTTCAAGGTAGAGCCGTTAAAGACGGAAATTCCCATTGATGAACCCGAAAACGGCAAACTTGATTTCCACTATCCCGAGGATTATGTGCGGAATTAGGATAATCACGACACCAACGACAACCATCCGGTAACTCATAACCGCCTGTTTTACATCGTTTCCCGAGTAATTTTACCCGTCATTTATGGCTGGGCTTAATTATTCGGGAATTATTTTGCAATGACGTGTCGTGGAGATATTCACGGATATATCATTTCAGTCCTTTGCGCCAAGTCTTACAAAAGAGACGAGTACGCGAATGGAAAAATCAATTCTTACCTTCAACGACCTCCCCGAGGTTGTCGCTCAGCTTCGAGACGAAGTGATGAGCCTGAAAAGCCTGCTCGCCGAGCAGCGCAGTGTGAACAATGCCAAAACGGTGGACACCCACGTGCCCATGTCTGTGGACGAGGCAGCAGAGTATTTAGGTATCCCTAAGGGTACGCTCTACATGAAACTGTCAGAAGGGACAATCCCTGCCACCAAGCCCGGCAAACGCTATTGCCTTTACCGTGACGAACTGGACAAGTGGCTGGAAACCGCCCGAAAGAATCCCATACCGTTGTCAGACGAGGAACTGAACAAGTCCTTATCCTCTTCCCACCGTCGCAAGCCCAACCCACGTAACTGGTGAATGATATGGAAGAGGATAAGAACTATATCAACCTGATACGTGGCGACCTCACAAAAGCATCCCAAGCGCATAACGGTATGCCCGACAGTGTAGGCATGATGAATATCAAGACGGCAAACCAAACCATTCTTGAAGCATCGTTATTGCCTACGCCCCGTGCGCTGTGGGACAGCTTTTGGTACGAGGGGGAACTCTCCTGCTTGTTTGCCGATTCCAACGTGGGCAAGTCCATCCTTGCCGTGCAGATAGCCGACCGCATCGCCCGAACCGACAATGTGCTGTATCTGGACTTTGAACTGTCCGAAAAGCAGTTCCAGCTCCGCTATACCAACGAGCATGGAGAGCTCTACACCTTTCCCGACAAACTCTATCGGGTGTCTATTGACTGCAACCAGCTTTTGGATGCCAACTTTGAGGAAGCTATCATAGGCGGCATTGAACAGATGGCTGTGCAGACCGACTGCAAGATTTTCATCATTGACAATCTTACCTACCTGTGTTGCGCCATGGAGAAAGGCGATGCCGCAGGACGGCTGATGATTCAGCTGAACAATCTCAAAAAGAGATATGCGCTCTCTATCCTTGTCCTAGCACATACGCCCAAACGCTCTTTGGATTGTCCCATCACATCCAACGACCTTGCCGGAAGCAAACGGCTCTACAATTTCTTTGACAGCGTGTTCACCATTGGAAAAAGTGCCCAAGACGGAGGGCTTCGCTATGTGAAGCAGCTTAAAGTGCGCTATGGCACGTTCTCTCATGATGCGGATAATGTAATCGTTTACGAGATTGACAAGGTGGATGCTTTCTTGCAGTTCGTGTTCAGGGGCTATTCCACGGAAAAGGAACACTTGAAAAAATTGGGCGACAATGAATCAAGCCAAAGGGATTGCCAAATTCTGCAACTCTCCCAATCGGGCAAGTCCGTCAGGGAGATAGCCTCACAGGTGAATTGTGGCAAGTCCACCGTAAACCGTATCATCCAGCGCAGCAAAGAGAGTAAAAACGCAGGTGTCCCAAGTGTCCCACTGTCCCAACCCTTAGAGTGTGGGACAATGGGACAGGATGGGACAGCCGACAATCAACCATCAAAAACGGACTAAGCTATGGGCAATTATTCATTACAGAAGTATAAAGGAACGGCAACACGGCATACCTGCCCCAAATGCGGAGACAGGCATTCTTTCGTCTATTACGTGGACGAAAATAATGTGCCGTTGCATCCATCGGTCGGCAGATGTAACCACGAAAGCGGTTGTGGGTATCACTACACTCCGAAAGAGTATTTTCAAGAGCATCCTGAACACAGAACTACCAATGATTTCTCTTTTGACAGGCAAAGAGCAGAGCAGAAGAAAGTGAAGCAGCAAAGTAAGCCGACAGCCATCGGCTATATTCCCCCTCACTATGTGGAGAAGTCGCAAAGCGAGCGTAGCAATTTCTTCCGTTTCCTCTTCACACTCCTTACTTCCTACTATGGCGACAAGGCGAAAGAGGTGTTGAAGCGGTTGTTGGAGGAATACCGTTTGGGGGCTACCCATGACGGCTCTGTTATCTTTTGGCAGATAGACAGGACGGGCAAGGTACGCACGGGAAAGGTGATGCAGTACAATCCCGAAGACGGACACCGTATCAAGGGAGGACAGACATCGGCAGTGAACTGGATACACAGCATATTGAAAAAGCAGCGTGTGTTGGCAGAGGATTGGCAACTATCCCAATGCCTTTTCGGGGAACACTTGTTGAAAACGCATCCCGACAAGGTGGTGGTCTTGGTGGAATCCGAGAAGAGTGCCGTTATCGGTTCTGCTATCTTCCCCGATTATGTATGGCTGGCTACGGGTGGTAAGAGTCAGATGAGAGAAGAGAAACTCCGTGTACTGTCAGGGCGAACCGTGCTTCTCTTTCCCGATGCCGATGCTTATGCCGAGTGGAAACAGCGAGCCGAGAGCATGTACTTTTGTAAGGTGGTGGTTTCGGACATCATCGAAAGGAATGCCACCCCGAAACAAAAAGAAGCCCATATCGACATAGCCGATTGGATTATCTTTCAGATACGGGAGGGCAAGGTGATGAGTACAGCCAACCACTTGGTCGAGGCTGAGAGAATCCTCCAGCGGATGATAGAGAAGAATCCCGTCCTGCAAAAACTGATAGACGATTTAGACCTTGTGCTGGTCGGTGCATCTCCAATCGGCAACGATGATGAAAAACCTCCCTGACGGAGGAGAGCGGAAGCCGTAGGCTGGAGTTTGCAGACAATGGCTTGCCATTGATATAGCCCACTATAACTACACGCTCCGCTTACGTAGTTGTGGGCTCTCCCGAGGGGATTAGGGTTTTACCCTAATGACCCACTCAGGGCGTTTCTCCCCTGAGAACCCAGAGCAAAGAGTGACCCTCTCTTTGCAATCTCCGCTTATGGGTTGCACCCCTAAGAACCCCATGCGTTTACGGACAGCGGAAAAGCAAACAATAAAGTACAAACCAAAAAACAAGTATCTATGGCAACAAAATCAAGCATACATATCAAGCCCTGCAACATCGCATCGAGCGAGGCTCACAACAGGAGGACTGCCGAATACATGCGCCACATCGGAGAGTCCAGAATCTATGTCGTTCCTGAACTATCCACCGATAACGAACAGTGGATAAATCCCGACTTCGGCAGTCCGGATTTGCGGATGCATTATGACAATATCAGACAGATGGTAAAGGAAAAGACCGGACGTGCCATGCAGGAAAAGGAGCGTGAACGCAAAGGCAAGAACGGTAAAATAGTCAAGATTGCGGGATGCTCCCCCATACGTGAAGGAGTGCTGCTTGTCAGGTCGGACACCACACTGGCAGACGTGCGTAAATTCGGTGAGGAGTGTCAAAGACGCTGGGGAATCACACCGCTGCAAATCTTCCTGCACAAGGATGAAGGGCATTGGCTGAACGGTCAGCCGGAAGCGGAAGACAGGGAAAGCTTCAAAGTCGGGGACAGATGGTTCAAGCCGAACTATCATGCCCATATCGTTTTCGACTGGATGAACCACGAAACAGGAAAGAGCCGAAAGCTCAATGACGATGACATGATGCAGATGCAGACCCTTGCATCCGACATCCTGCTGATGGAACGCGGGCAGTCAAAGGCTGTCACTGGTAAGGAGCATCTGGAACGGAACGACTTTATCATTGAGAAGCAGAAAGCTGAACTGCAACGCATGGATGCAGCCAAACGGCACAAAGAAGAACAGATAAATCTTGCCGAGCAGGAACTGAAACAGGTGAAATCAGAAATACGCACTGACAAGTTAAAGAAGACAGCCACCACGGCAGCGACAGCCATAACTAGTGGAGTTGCTTCTCTTTTCGGGAGTGGAAAACTGAAAGAACTGGAACGTGCCAACGAAAAACTGCAAGACGAGGTTTCAAAACGGAACACCAATATTGAAAAATTGCAGAGCCAAGTACAGCAGATGCAGAAACAGCATGATACGCAAATCCACAATCTCAGAGAAATGCACAGGCAGGAACTTGACATGAAAGAAAAAGAACTGTCACGGCTCGCCAGAATCATAGACAAGGCTTTCAGGTGGTTTCCGATGTTCAGGGAAATGCTGCGCATGGAAAAGTTTTGTGCCATGCTGGGATTCTCTAAAGAAATGACTGAAAGTCTTATAGTCAAAAAAGAAGCCCTGAAATGTAGCGGTAAAATCTATTCCGAGCAACACAGGCGGAACTTTGATATAAAGGATGATATTTTAAGGGTGGAAAATGACCCTGACGATGAAAGCAGGCTGAACCTGACAATAAACAGGAAGCCGATTGCCGACTGGTTCAGGGAGCAATGGCACAGGCTTAGATATGGAGCAAGAGTGCCGCAACAGGAAGAAAGAAAAAGTAGAGGATTCAAATTATAATAGAAGCAATTTGATTAGTAATCTAAAAGCACTCCGATAACGATTAGAGTGCTTTTAGATTGTTTATCATTAATTATCAAAGCAAGTGCAGTTTAAGATTTTACTGAAGTTTGCATTAATAAAGAATATACTACAGCTGATATATGCGCAACATATTGTGACGCTTGTGATTCATTTCCCTTGAAATCCTTAACAAATACCGCTAAGGTATAACTGATATTATTAGGCAGACATATATAGGCAACATCATTGTGAGCTGCAAGAACACCATTTTCATTAACATAACCTGAACCTGTCTTATGCGCTATAACAACCCCTTCTTTATCAAGAAGTGGAGCTGCTATCCTATCTACACCTGTTTTGCATTCTTTTAACGTATTCTTAATGAAACTTTGTTTCTCATCATCGATAAGACCTTCAGTAAACAAACGATTCATCAACATTGCAGCACCAAGAGGAGATGTATAGTTAGAGTAAGCCTTGTTATGGTCAGCCGACATTTCCTCTTCCGTATAAGCTATCTGAAAACTTGAACGAGGAATGAGTGTGGCTATAAAACTATCTGTTTGAGCGACATTAACCATATCCTTAAACATAAGGTTGCTTGCATTGTTGTCACTCTGAGTAAGAGTATAACGCAGCAAATCTCTCACTGTCAATGATATGACTGGCCCTGAATAATCTTTCAGCATAGGACTCCAAGTCTTTGGGTCAAGTTTATCCCTATTTATATTTACTAAGGTATCAAGTGAAATTCCTTTATTGTCAAAGTCATTACAAAGAGCTAATGCCTGATGAACCTTAAACACACTCATCATAGGATAAACACTCTTATTATTGACCTTAACCGTATCTCTGTTATTAACAATAACCGCCACACCAATTTCGCCAGGACAAGCTGAGACAATTTGAGAAATGCTATCAGTCAAAACATTTGTTAAAGGAGGATTTGCGCTATCTTTTGTCGCTGATTTATGGAACAATGAAAATACCAAGATGAAAATGCAAACTAAAGCTATACTCAAAACTACGATTTGTTTTTTTCTGTTTTTTTCCATGTTTATATTATTTATATTTGTTTGACGAGAATATCTTTATTTGCCGACAAAGGTACATAACTTTACGGAAAAATATGTTTCTAAAATATATAAATAGACAGCTGTGGGGAAAATGTGGGGAAAAATTAGATAATTAAAAAGGCTAAATGACTGGAAATAATCACTTAGCCTTTTAATCCGTACCCAGACCCGTACTTCGTAATTGCTGCGCCCATCATTCAAGACTGTCAAATCGGGTCTTTCCTGTCAAGCCAATGATGCCTATGCGTATGCCAAACACATGGATTACGGATTTCTCGTTCCGTGAACAAACACTTTATCCGCAACTCTGCTATGTGGTGTATTGGCTTAACTCCATTTCTATGGGCAACACTTTTGTTGCAGATTTCAAGCAGCTTTTATCGAAATACCCATCAGTAAGAACTCGTTTATTAGGCTTTCCTCATAATTGGGAACAAGAGCCTTTGTGGAGATAAAATAATTGCCCTGTTTCTTAAAAAGCACTGGGGCAAACCAGCTCCGTCTTTAATTGTTTCCAATAAATGGATTGTTTCAAGCCCCTATAGAAAGAGAACAAAAATTCCTGTGTGAAAATTAATCTACGACAAGGAGCAAGCAAGGAGCAATATCAAACAAAAATCAATACCTTTGCAGTACATATGAGATAGACCAAAACAAAAGTGGAATATCGGAAACGAATAGCAAGGAAAAGAGAAGAAACGACCCAAGTTGATGTCCTTTTTGAGTTAATAATCAATAAAAGCGTTAAATCTTCACCTTTTAGAATGTGCAATTAAAAATAACAACCATATTTCTGACTTATTATCTATAAAATATTGAGTAATAATCGGTTGTAAATACTGATTATTACAGGAAATCGGAGATCCTTATGATCACGGAGAGAAGCAAAAAGTACGATATAATAAAGCTTACTGCCTGCTTTTAGGTTTTTAGGGAGGCATTTGATATATTGGTGGAGTTAAAAGTAAGTGTAGGCTTGAAAGTGCACTTAATCATCCACATATTTCAAAATAAAAAAGAGTAGCTATCGTCAACGATAAGTCTTATGCGACATAACAATTACAAACAAAATATGCTTGCTGCCATTACAGATAAAGGACACGAACATCTTAGGCAGTTGTCATTCACTAAAGCTAAGGAGCTATACGGAGAACAACTTCCCAACGATGTTTCTGATAGAATAAATTTTGAGTTGCAAATCATTGAAGAACGTGAGGTCTCGGATTTTTTCCTTTTCTTGCATGAGGTAGTCACCGTAGCACAGGCTCATCTCGGTGTATGGGTGGGCCCTGGTCGTGGTACTGCAGCCAGTAGTTTAATAAACTATTGCTTGGGTATAACTAAAGTAGACCCATTGAAGTATGATTTGTTATTTGAACAATTCATTAGACCACTAGATGCACTAACCCCATATGTTGCGTTGGATATTGACTTGGAAGGCAAGGAATCTGTCATGGATTGGTTGCGACAAAAATATGGTGATCCGTGCGATTTTCTTAATGGGGAGTTTGAGCTCTATGGATTGGAGGCATTGTCAATAATGAGGGATACCATAGAGGTAATCAAAGCAAGTAAAAGGGTAAGCATAGATGTAGAGAAAATTCCAATAGATGATACTAAGACATTCGAGTTGTTCCAAAAAGGGAGAACGGAAGAAATATTTCAGTTCGAAACGAAAGAGATGCGGGAGCTTCTCATTGAGTTTCATCCCACATGCCTTGAGGAATTAGCAGCATTGAATAGTTTATTTCAAGCGTATAGGACAGCTGACATCAGAATGCTTATTAAACGAAAAAACAAGAAGCAACCAATACGGTACCCTCTTCCAGAGGTTGGAAAAATTCTGGACAAAACATACGGAGTAATCGTATACCAAGAGCAAATAATGCGGATAGCACGCTTAATCTCAAACTTCACAAGGGACGAGAGTGATCTGCTAAGGAGGGTTGTATGTAAAAAACGAATAGCTTTAATTCCTACGTTAAAGGCTCAATTTATGGAAGGTGGTCTTGAAAATGGACACCCAAGGCATAACCTAAAAAAGACTTGGGACGCAATTGAGAGAAATGCTGTCTTCGCTTTCATGAAAGCACATGCCGTTTGCTACACTTGGATCGCCTACCAAATGGCTTATTTGAAAGCAAACTATCCTGAGGAGTTTAAGGAAGTCATTGAAAAGTATTCTTTAGAATGACCTATTCGGTCCTGTCAATCTGCATAAAGCTCTTTAGAAAACAAAGAAATTACTATTGAAGTAGTGGTGTATAGGTCAAAGTGGCCTGGAGGTGTTTCTAGTTATAAAAATCATATTTACTCCAGTCAAGGTCATCATAATCACCAGAGTATGTAGTATAAGAACTCTCTAAAATTAACTCCACACTAAAGTCTCTAACCCAAAGCAGGTCAAAGATAGAGAAATGCATATGCTCCCATAGGTTGTGAAACGCATAAATAAGATGAAGGTCCTTCGTGTACTCCTCGTCCAATCCTTCATTCCAATTGTCAATTTCCTCACCGAGATATAGTACTTGATTACAAGAATCGTATTCTAACCCATCAACCGATGGTTGTACACTAAAGCAGTGGGTTACACCATCATCATACAGAGGCTCAAAAGTGGCAAGGCAACCATTAAGTATATTCCACATCTTTTTGGCACGAATAGTCTGAACAGGATGTATACTTGAGTAGTTATACCCCAAGAAACACTTCCCTATCGCCTCTGTATCAGAGAAAGGACTGCGATATACTGCTTTCTCTCCGAGTGCAATCGTTTGCTTCCACATCTCTTCCAACTGAGCCTTTAAGGCACTATTAAATTCCACCAATAGTTGCCTACTCGCTTCATTTAGTTGGAAATCCTCCTCCAGCAAATATTTACGGAGGTTGAGCAGTTGCTTTATTGCAAATACCTTCCTAGCACGCCTATCCTTTCTTCTTTCATACTCCTGATAAAGACTAAGGATATCACACTCAACCTTCTTGATACAAGATTGATTGAATAAGCTCCTTACCTCATCTTCAAAAGCGATTCTATCTACCATTGAGAGACTATTTATAATTGTTACACTTAAACGACCACTGCAAATATAAAGAGGAGCTATGCCATTTATGGACATAGCTCCTTTCTTTTGTAGTATAGATTAATTAATAGGTATTGGAAATTAAGTGGATTCTAATTGCAAAGTGTTAAAATGAGAATTAAAGATCTATCAGTTCAATGCCTTTAATATCGTCTCTGTTTATCACGGCAATCCTTTAAAAAAACTATCACTTCCGATAATGTAGTTAATCCAATCAGAGCTCACGCATTTGAAGTTTAGAGGTAGTCGACTGGTGATGATATCGGTGGGGTCTTTGGTGGCATTAATCTTTTACAGAGCCGCTAGGGTTCTTTTCTTCTTTTTCTTCAACCGCTCGAGAAGGAAGAGTGCTATTTTGCGAATGATATTAACGTTCTTGGCGCCGTTTCCCTTGTGTCTGAGGAACTTGTCTTCTCCCATGACCATGTCGAGGCAGTGATGCAGATTGTTTTCTATCCGCCCAATGACTCCGGATCAGACGGAATACTTTGTGGGATCTTGCAGAGAAGAGGTGAAGTAGGAGGCTTCGACACTCTTTGAGCCCTCTTTTCTGCTGTATCTTCGCTTTGTCATCTTGTGAATAGGGCGCAATCCTTCCCAGTGGTCCAAATCCTTGTACAGCTCTATCTGTTTGAATCTCGGAGGATCAACAATGGACTCCATCACTTGACTTTCTATGCGACCATGCCCGGTGTCCGTTTCTTCGGTCTTGATGATCTCATCTTTGAAAAGGGCTTAAAGTGCTTTGCTATTTCAAAGTGGTTGCCCGGCCTATTCCCCTTGAACAAATAATCTACAGGATATGTAAGTTTTCTTTGTTCTTCTTCCATTAGAGTCAGCTTTTTACGGTGGAGATTAACTGCTTCGTACTCTCATTCCACCTTGGCTTTCATCTGGACATTGAATATCCATGAGCTGCAGCATATTCCTTCACAGAGATAAAGTCCATATCCACCATCACTAAATACTATTCCAATGCAAATATACTCCTTCCTTGCCGTCATCGGCAAGGAGCATGCGTAACTCATAGTCTAAATTGGCTATTTCCAAATGGAAGCTAACCTTTCATTTCCGAGGTGTACCGAGAAGTTTGTTGAGGCCTGGAAATGAAGTTGATACAAAAGGAGGGAAATGAGTGTATCGGCAAGTGAAGCTACGTTTTATCCTGCAGCAATCATCACGGAGGCACTCAGAGGACCAAACAAACTTGGAATTCAAGAAGCCCTGTGAGATTTTTTGTACATTGTACTCGTATGTTTGCAATGGTCATCAACCTATCCTTTGCTATCCGAGATAGTGAAGGCCCCTAAAGGTTAGAATAAAAGCAATCAATAGAACTGTGATGAAGTCTGGAGTATACGAACATATAATTAATAGGGAAACAGAACGTGATATTCAGCAAGCAGAACGGTCTGGGTTGGTATGCGTTCAGCAACCTATAGACAGTGCCGAGTCGCCACAATTATTGGCAAATTATCTTGCCAAAGCTATCTGTCAGAAGCTTGAGGATATTGAGGGACAGCAGGATCGAGTAAATCTTATCAATCGCATTATGATTGATGCGGGGTTGCTTGATGACAAGCAAATCGTAAAACCAACAGACTTATTAGCTGAGGTTATGAGCCGGCAAAAGGCTACTCTACAAGCTCAGAGTAATACACATACTGTTCGCCCTATATCCGGCTTTCGTGTCAGCAACCTTTTTACAGGTGGTAGTAGTACACTATCTTTGAGTGAGGAGATCCGCCGAGAGATTGCAAGTGCTGATGAGATATGCTTTATCGTATCATTTCTAAAAGTTTCTGGTGTCCGACTTTTGCTTGATGAGCTCACTAAATTTTGTAGCCGTGAGGGAACTCGTTTGCGTATCATCACCACGACCTACTGCGGAGCCACACAGGCAAAGGCCATTGTACAGTTAGCTGAATTGCCGAATACAGAGATAAGGATCTCATATAACACCAATATAGAACGCTTGCACGCAAAGTCGTACATTTTTGTTCGCAATTCTGGCATGAACACAGCCTACATTGGCTCATCAAATCTATCCAAGTCCGCACAGACCGAAGGTCTGGAATGGAATATGCGTGTTACGAGTGTTGAGAACCCACATATCATAAAGACCGCACTTGCGACCTTCGAGATGTATTGGAATAGTCCCAACTTTGAGGATTTCCGTATAGGTGGCATTGAGAAGTTCAATAAAGAAATTCATCGCAACATATTCCACTCAAATACTTTTGAGATGGTTTATCAACGATATTCGTTGTTACCCCATCAGAAACAGATACTCGACAAGCTACGTGTAGAGCGGGAGGACAGAGGCAATTTCAAGAATCTTATTGTAGCTGCAACCGGAACAGGCAAGACCGTTATTTCGGCATTCGACTACCAAGAGTTTGCCCGAACGCATTCGAGAGCTCGCATCCTATTCACAGCTCATAGAGAAGAGATACTAAGACAATCGTTGAGTACATTTAGAAGTGTATTGCAGGATGCCAATTTTGGGACACTTTGGGTAGGGGCAAATAGCCCGCGTGACGCAAGTGAGTACGATCATTTGTTTGTCTCTATTTCTATGTTCAATTCTCGTTTCGAGGAGTTCTTTGCGTCGTTGGATGCAGACTATTACGACTACATTGTTATTGACGAGGCACATCATAGCCAAGCAAATAGCTATCGCAAACTATTTGACCACTTCACTCCAAAGCTCCTTATCGGTCTAACTGCAACACCGGAGCGTATGGATGGTCAAGACTTACGTCCCGATTTTGGTGGCAGAATAAGTGCTGAAATACGATTACCTCAGGCGTTGCAGGCGGGATTGCTAACACCATTCCAGTACTTGTGTGTTTCTGATGACACAGACCTAAGCGATGAGAGTCTATGGAGTGGACTGAAGTACAATATTGAGCGTCTGGCCGATAAGCTATGCTCTAAGGCAAGAGCAAGACTTATCGTTGATTCATTGCACAAATATCTGGCGGATGAATACACCTGCCGAGCCTTGTGTTTCTGCGTAAACAAACGCCATGCAAACTTTATGGCTGAGCAGTTGGGGCTATATGGCTTCAGAGCACAAAGCCTCACATCAGACACGCCACCTGATGAGCGCAAGCGACTCTCTGAGAAATTAAGAGATGGTTCTCTTCATTATCTCTGTGTCGTTGATATCTTCAACGAAGGTATCGATATTCCCGAAGTTGATACCGTGCTATTCCTTCGTCCTACCGAAAGTTTAACCATCTTCCTCCAGCAGCTAGGTCGTGGTTTGCGTCTTTCTGCCGGAAAGACAGAGCTGACAGTCCTCGATTTCGTTGCACAAGCCAATCGCAAATATGACTTCGCTAGCCGATTCCGGGCACTCACATTACACCCTGAAAAAAATATCCAAAAACAGATAGAAGAAGGTTTCACTCTACTTCCTATGGGGTGTAGTATTGTGATGGAGAAGATGGCACGACAATATATCCTCGATAATATATCAAGTGCTATCTATAACAAAAGGCGTCTCATCAAGGAGATAAATAGTTACCCATCGATACCGACCATCTCACAGTTTTTAGAGAATAATGGGCAGGATATTCGCGTGATCTATCAGGGGGCCAATTGCTGGTCTTCTTTGAAGCGTGCAGCTGGACGAATCGCATATAGTGATGATGCAGTAACAAAGCGTTTGGAGAAAGGAATGGCAAACTTGATTCACCACAATACCGTTTCATTCCTCCGCTTTGTCATGCGGTTTATTGATGGCGAAAGGGTACACCTCGACGAAGCGTATAAAACGTATGCGATAATGCTATATTATGTGCTATTCCAGGATAAGATCAGCAAAGCCGGCTTTAGCAATATAAATGAAGCATTGGATCTGCTATTCGACAAAAAATATGCTTGTTTCAAGCAGGAAGCATCCGAAATAGTCGCCTACTTATTAGCTAATATAAGTATCAAGACCACGCCCATTGGTATCGAGAGTATCCCTGGGATGGAATTGTATGGCTGCTACACTCGTGAGGAGGTATTTACACTCGTCGGACGACAGACTGCAGAAGTAAAAATGCAGGGTGTGGCATCTGGTGTGTTCAACCTACAAGAGCACAATACCACGCTATTATTTGTAACACTGAACAAGTCGGAAAAGGACTTCTCTCCTTCCACGCAGTATAATGACTACTTAATTAATGAAGACTTCTTCCACTGGCAGTCGCAGAATACAGACTCGCACAATAATAATGGTGGTCGCCGATATACAGAGCAATCGCAAACAAAAAGCAATATCATACTTTTTGTCCGAGAGGAGAAGAAAGATGGATTTGGCTTTACATCCCCTTTTCATTGCTTCGGAATGGTCGACTATGTTTCATCACACGATGACTTCCCAATGAATGTGACTTGGAAGCTACACAAACCCGCAATGTCACAATACTTAAAAGCTATCTGACAATGAGGAATATAGAAGTCGTAGCTGCAGTCATACATCGTGGCGGGACTTACTTCGCCACACAACGTGGATATGGAGAGTTTGAGGGGATGTGGGAGTTCCCCGGTGGCAAGATCGAACCAGGCGAAAGTCGTGAGGTCGCTCTCCAACGCGAAATCCAAGAGGAACTAGGTGTAGAGATTGCTATCGACAAATTTCTCTACACCACCGAGTACGACTATCCATCATTCCACTTGATTATGCACTGCTACCTGTGTCAAATTACGGCTGGAGAGATTGAGCTTCGAGAACATAAATCAGCACGCTGGCTAACTGCAGAAACCCTCGATAGTGTGGAATGGTTACCAGCAGATAGGAAACTTATAGGGGTATTAAAAACACAATTGACGAGATAACGATTGCATTCAAAGCTAGCCCATAAGTTTCTAGTAACTCACAAATGAGACCAACCAGAAAACCTATTCGGATAATCAATCTAGTACTCCAATGCTCCATGGAACAGACATCTACACCGTCTCCAAAATGCTGACCCACAAGAATGTCTCCACCACCCAGATCTACGCCGACCTCATCAACGCCAAGAAACGCAAAACCACCAACAAAATCTGCCTGAAGTAAGCATTAAGAAAGCTGCCTATCTAAGCGACTCGCAAAGCTAAATATCTCACAAGTTGAGATATTTAGCTTTGTGGCTAAAAGCCTCCTCCCTCCTCCTTTGGTTCTCTGCCAAAGGGAATAGAAAGTATCCCAATAAATACTTCACAAATTACTAATATTCACGAGAGTGTGATTCCAATAATCATGTGCCCACAATTGGCACAAGGTGTTCTTACCTTTGTGTTGGAGAAATAAGCGGGAATAGGCTTCCACACTTTGTGTAAGCTTGGTGGAGGAGATAGAATAGCATGTGAGCACGCTATGAAATAATTAAAGAGAAGAAATAAAGAATGGATGTAGCCTACTGAGAAGAATCGTAGTAGAAAGCAAAATAGTACCATGTCTATGGATAAGATAGTAAGGATGCACGACTTGACTTTTGATAAGTCGCTATTTGAGACCTTTGAATCGGGAACAATAATTGATTCATTGATGTCGTCTTACAGCGGTCTCCCAAAAGGAGTGCACTATATGATTATCGGAGATCCAGGGACTGGAAAGACTACTATTCTTCTTGATTTTCTTGCAAATGTAATGCAAAAACACAGTACTGCAAGAATTCTTTTCATCAGCGCAGAAATGAATGAAATTGATCTTGCAATATATGTACATCGCTTCCCTAAATTTAGCTTCATTAATATCCTATTTATAGAAAGTCATGTATTCGAAGAGGAAAGTACCCATAATTGGACTACGATAATGGAAATTGTGAATCAGGGATGGGATATTATAGCGATCGATTCATTCTATGAACTCCAAGGAATAATAAAGGAGGAAGAGGATATTACGATGAAGGAAGCAGAAAGTTATTTACTCTCCCTAATGAAGAAAAACAATAAGGCGATTAATTTAAGAAAAAAACATACTACTTTCATCTCAATTCAGCAGGTAACCAAGAGTGGTACTTTTATTGGCTCTAATCGATTGAAACATAGTATTTCTGCAATGATGGAATTGAGACTTGATAATCCAAGAAACATCTACTCAGAGCGCTATATCGTATTTTCCAAGCATAGAAGAGGGGACGTAGGAGTAAAACTCTACTATAACCTTGCAACAACGGGGGATGTCGAATTTGATTTAGAACGCTTTGAAAATGATATAAAAATTAGGAATATGAGACATGATTTAGCTAGAGATATCAGGAGAAGCAATATGGCTTTTGATGAATTATTTAGTACAAACATAGATGATTAATTATGGAACTGACAGATTTCAGAAAGTATCGAGACAATGCCAGTAAAAAAATATCCCCTCACAAAGTGGTAAGACTTGACGAGATCAAGCAAGTAGAGGGTGAGATCTTTAACGTCTCTGGGGTCGACTTGGAAATGTCACC
Source organism: Porphyromonas sp. C0026D3 (assembly GCF_056590775.1). Lineage (NCBI taxonomy): Bacteria > Pseudomonadati > Bacteroidota > Bacteroidia > Bacteroidales > Porphyromonadaceae > Porphyromonas > Porphyromonas sp. C0026D3. The sequence goes on along the minus strand of NZ_JBWPWU010000002.1, from coordinate 236,148 downwards.
TAGGGTGATAGATAAGTTGAATAGCAGTATCGGGACGAGTAAGAGGCAATTAGAAGAGGTTAGAAATTGCTCGGGGGTACAAGGAGAGGCTAACTTTAGGAATTACTTAACAGTAGCTAATAGTATGACCTCAGTAAAAGAGGTGGTCATCTTAGCAGATCCAGATGCTAAAGTGGTCACAAATCTCCTAATTCCCAAGCAACAATTTATCCCGGTAGACGCATTCTTTGACTTTGCAGAGCTTTTCATAGATTCTACAAACATGAGAGTAGAAAAGATAGAAAGTTCATTGCATGGAGAGATGGATATCGTAATCTATTTGCAGCAACAGACCCCACGAATATCATCCATCGTAACGCGAAATGACTTTACGACAGATGGGCTGTATCTTAAGTGGGATGGCGTCTCTATAGAGCTTGGTAATTATTATGTGAGATTAGTCTGCTTAAATGGTCAAACACAGCAAATCAACCAGATGAAAAGTCGGGTTTATGACTTTGCATCCTCAAGGCTAACTGCACTGATAAAAGTCTCAAAAAACGAAGAAATTATCCATGCTGGGCTGGAGCAATTTAAGAAAAAAGCCAATGAAGCGATTGAAACTTTTGTGTCCATGAGAGAATTGACGAGAATATATGGCTTTCTACAGACCTTAAATACAAGGGTACCCGAAGCCATATTGGATGAACTGGTGCCATATAAGGAGATCGCCAACCAATATCAATTGCGTGGTATCAATCTCAGTGGGCGAGAGCATTTAGCTATGTCTCATATCAACTGGTGGGATTTGTACAATGACCTTACGGAATTTGCTACTCACAATGAATATATGCCTCAGGATGACCTCACCAGGAATAGGATTGCTCAATTTGCCATGAATTCATTATTAGACAAGCACGATATCAAGAATTATATTAGTTTGACATAAAAAATAGTAAACACAGATGAATACCACCCTACCCTATATTAAGTACATAGCTGATATGGAGCACTATAATGATGTACTCTCTATGGCTTTATCTACTAAGCATGAGCTTTGGTTAGGCACATCAGATTTGAAGGATTTATACGTCCGTAGAGGGCGGGAAGTAATTCCTTTTCTAGAAGTCTTATCAATATTACTAAGGCGAAACGTAGAGGTTCGATTACTACACGCCAAGCAACCAGGAGAGATTTTTATGAAGGAGCTCCATTCATATCCGATACTAGGAAATCAACTATTGAGGATGCGATGTCCTCGAGTGCACTTTAAGATAATTATTATTGACTGTCATACAGCTTATATTGGCTCTGCTAATCTAACTGGAGCTGGGGTGGGTATCAAAAGTCAATTTAGGCGAAACTTTGAGGCAGGCATTCTGACTAATGAGTCAAGTTTAGTGGATGCAGCCATTAAACATTTTGATAGTGTGTGGAGTGGTAGTCATTGCTCGCAGTGCGGGCGAAAATTGTATTGTGAATAAGAGTCTCATTATCCTTGGAGGACCAGTCTTTTAGGACCCTATTTTTCCCGCTCGGAGAGGGGCAAAAAGTTTCACGGATAGAAGCGATCGGTTTCACGGATAGAAGCGAAACTTTTCACGGATAGAAGCGATCGCTTAGACGGATAGATGGAAAAAGGCGTCCGGCTTTTGGAGTGAAGATGCCAAAAAGAGGGGGTGTGTCCAAACTCAGTTTGGACACACCCCCTTAGCAATTTGGAGTGGGGTGGGGCCCCATGTGGCCTTGACGGCTTACTTTTGGTCCGGCACCCACAGAGTCAGATTCTGCTCGTTGGCGCGGATCCACTTGAGGGCTTTTTGTGCCGCATCTTGGTGCGCATTTTTTTTGCTCGTACCTTCTCCCGTGGCGATGGTCTCTCTGTCGGGGCCGATGGCTAGGCGACAATGGTGTATGATCCGGTTGGGCGCTGTCATGGTGGCCCCTAGGTATTCAAAGTCGTAGTCTACTTTGTGTTTTTGCATGAGGATGATGAATTCTGTCTTGTAGTCTTCCTCTTTTGTCGACACGGATTCAACGTACTTTTGTGACTTGATGATGTGTCGTCGCACAAAGCTCACGGCGACTTTCATGCCGTGGTCGAGGTATATGGCACCTACCAGAGCTTCCAGTGCATTGCCCAGGATGTCCGACTCTTGGAGGTTGATGCCGGGGCCTGTGCGTAGGACTTTGCTGAGTCCGATATTGGAGGCGGCTCGATTCATGTTGTTGCGACTGACTAGGTAGCTACGCAGCTGTGAGAGCCCACCCTCGTCCTCCTCCGGATATAGGTGGTAGACTGCATCGCTGATGATCTGTGACAAGACACTGTCGCCCAAAAACTCAAGTCGCTCGTTGCTCCCACCTTTGTCCATATAGGGGTAGGAGGCGTGAGTGACGGCCTGCTCGTAGTGGCGGATCTCTTTTGGCTTGGTGCCGATCTGCTTGCTGACAAACTCGATGAGCTCCGAGTTTTGGGTCAGGAGACGCTTTGGGGGCGTGAGGATGGCCCTGAGTTTTGAAACGAAACCGGACATTTAGGGGTGTGTTTGTCGCTTTGCCGTCGTGGTGGTCAGTCTTCTACTCTTGTGAAAATAGCGGATGCGTTGTGTCCGCCGAAGCCGAATGTGTTGGAGAGGGCAACCTTTACGTCACGTTTTTGTGCTTGGTTGAACGTGAAGTTGAGCTTGTAGTCTATCTCCGGGTCTTCGTCTCCCTCGGTGTGGTTGATGGTGGGCGGGATGATGCCTTCCTGGATTGCTTTGATGCAGACGATGGCCTCAAGTGCTCCGGCTGCACCAAGTAGGTGCCCGGTCATAGACTTGGTGGAGCTGATGTTTAGGGCATAGGCGTCTTCTCCAAAAACGTCGAGGATGGCCTTGACTTCGCTGATGTCTCCCACCGGAGTGGAGGTGCCATGTACGTTGATGTAGTCGACGTCGGATGGGCGAAGTCCTGCATCGCTGAGGGCATTTCTCATGACTAGCTTGGCGCCCAGTCCTTCGGGGTGTGAGGCTGTGAGGTGGTAGGCATCGGCGGAGAGTCCGCAGCCCTTTACCTCTGCATAGATCGTGGCCCCGCGCTTTTTGGCATGCTCGTACTCCTCCAGTATGAGTGCGGCTCCACCTTCGCCCAGTACAAAGCCGTCTCGGCTGGCACTAAAGGGGCGTGAGGCGGTCTCGGGGCTGTCGTTGCGTACGGAGAGGGCATTCATCGCATTGAATCCTCCGAGCCCGCTGATGCTGATGGCTGCTTCGGCGCCACCGGTCACGACGACGTCTGCGCGACCGAGCTGGATCGTGTCGCATGCACTAATGATCGCATTGGTGGATGAGGCGCATGCGGATACGACACCATAGTTGGGACCGTGGAGACCGTACTTCATGGAGATGTAGCCGGCCGCCATGTCGGAGATCATCTTGGGGATGAAAAAGGGGTTGTATTTTGGGCCTCTTTGTGGATCGTACTGCATCGCTTCTTCCTCAAATGTAATGATCCCGCCAATTCCGCTGGAAAAAACTACTCCGATGCGATTGAGGTCTTCTTGGGACAGATCAAGCCCGGAGTCGGCGATTGCTTCGTCGGCGCTGATGCTGGCAAACATGGCATAGCGATCGTACTTGCGTGCTGTCTTTCGATCAAAGTAATCATTGGGGGAGAAGTCCTTCACCTCACAGGCAAACCGGGTCTTGAAGCGCTCGGTGTCGATGAGTGTGATAGGTGCCGCACCGCTTTTTCCGGCTTTGAGGGCTTCCCAGGTCGTGGGGGCATCTTTGCCGAGGGGGGTGATCGCTCCGATTCCGGTGACTACGATTCTTTTTTTAGGCATATATCTTGGGCTTTACTTTAGGGAAATACAATACACGGACAACATCATCCCGATGGAAACCAGGGGGATACGCTCTCTCACATGGTGTGGATAACAATTTGGGCAAAAACACTGCTCTGGCTCGTTGGTCGTGAGCCGGAGTCTCGGTTTCTGCCCAAAATATGCATCTTGATTTGGTCCGAAAACCTTACTTGAGGGCTTCGGCTATGTGGGTGATAGCGTCTCCTACTGTCTGGATCTTCTGAGCTTGGTCGTCTTCAATCTCAATGTTGAACTCCTGCTCAAACTCCATGATCAGCTCTACGGTGTCCAGCGAGTCTGCACCAAGGTCATTGGTGAAGTGTGCATTCTCGGTGACTTCGGAGGCATCTACGTTTAGCTTGTCGACGATGATGTTTTTTACCTTTGCGGCAATTTCTTCTCTTGTTGCCATATCTTTCTTGTTGCTGTTTGGTTATTAATTATTTATATCTAACTTTGTTTTGGCAAATCTACCATTTATTGTGCATTTGTCGTATTTTCTCTGTGCAAATATACCAATAATCTGCACATCGCCATATCTAGTGTGCAGTTTAGACCCTTTTGTATGATTACTTTAGCTGTTTTTGCTTCCGGAAGTGGAACGAACATGGAGGCCATTGCCCATTACCTAGATAAAAATTCCAATCTCGGGATACGGATCGGATGTGTCGTTGTGGATCGTAAGGATGCCTATGTCCGTGAGCGCGCCAAAAGGTTGGGGATCGCAGAGCACCACTTTACGGCCGCTGAGCTCAACGACCCAGGGGTTCTCCTTCCTTTTCTGAGAAGCTATGGGGTGGACCGCATCGTCCTAGCTGGCTATCTCCGAATGATCCCTCCTTTTTTGCTAGAGGCTTATCCGAATCGTATCCTCAATATCCACCCTGCGTTGTTGCCAAAGTACGGGGGTAAGGGGATGTATGGGCATCATGTGCATGAGGCGGTGTTGCAGGCCCGTGAGACGGTCACCGGAATCACCATACACGAGATTGACGAACAGTACGATCGGGGACATACGGTCTTTCAGGCTCGTGTGGCTATCGACCCTGATGTAGACACAGCTGATGATGTGGCCAACAAGGTGCATGCGCTGGAGCACAAGTATTTCCCCCAAGTGATAGCTGAGTGGTGTGCCGGTGGCGTGCAGTGAATCTCAGGCTCGTGTGGCTATCGACCCTGATGTAGACACAGCTGATGATGTGGCCAACAAGGTGCATGCTCTCGAGCACAAGTACTTCCCCCAGGTGATAGCTGAGTGGTGTGCCGGTGGCGTGCAGTGAATCCTCTCAATCAAATGCCGGATAGGGCCAGCTGCTGTGCGCAAAAGAAGCTGACGCAAAACGGCACGGAAAATGTGCATGCAATGCCGTTGTAGATACAGGGTACGGCATACTCTTCTCCGCAGTTGCGGAGAATCACCGGTAGGACAACGTCCGAGGTATTGGCGCCACCACAACTGATCGTCGCCAAGGGACCAAAGTTTTTGGCCACAAGTGGGGCCAGGATCAGTGTCGATACTTCGCGGAGGACGTTGGAGAATAGCGCAGCGGCCGCAAGCGATGGTCCGAGTATGTCGCCAATGATCACGCTGGAGGCTGAGTAGTAGCCCAGTCCGGATCCAATAGCCAAACCCGCAAATACGCCCATCTCTCTCAGTACCAGGGTGGCGACCAGTGTCCCGATTAGGCTGCCGATGATGCTCATTGCCGGCAATAAGAGTAACTCGACTCGAAGGTTGAGTATGGCTCGAATTGTCTTGGAGTCGGAGCCAACACTCATGCCGACCAAGAAGAGGATGCCGCAGAGGATGACCAATGGCAGTGTCTCTTCTTTGGCGGCGGGGATATCCACAAAGTATCCCAAAATGATGCCTATGACAAAAGCGATCAAGATATATACGGTGTCTTTCATTCTGCCTGTGTTTGCTCAAGTGGTGGTGGATTAGCCGGCAGGGCGTTGTCTTTTTCCGACAAGCTCGTCGGGGGTGGATTTTATCTGTTTTTGCGGTTCATTATTTTCCATAGTAGCCAGCCCATCACAATGCTTCCGCCCATGGCGCAAACGGTGATGAGGATGGTGGGGACACCGAGTGTGCCCAGCTCTTTTATGGCTTGCTTGTTGGAGCCGATCTGGACGCCCAGGACGAAGAGTAGTATGCAGACCAAGGTCATGGTGGTGGGGGAGATGAAGGCGAGCTTTTTGTTGCGCAAGATCCAGCCAAAAAGCACGCCCACAATCATTGCTCCAATGATGTAGAGGACAAAAGTCATACCGGGTTGTTGGCGTTATGTGGTTTTGTATGTATTAGTTCTATCCGTTTATTGGTTTTCGTCTGAGCGCAATAGGGCGATGAGTTGGTCCGGTGTGTAGCTCTTTTGGTCGCCGGACTCCATCTCCTTTACTGTGATCGTGTCGGTCTTGATCTCTTCTTCTCCGATAAAAGCCACGTATGGGATGTTTAGGCTGTCGGCGTAGCCCATCTGTTTTTTCATCTTCACGCTATCGGGGTAGACTTCGGCTGTGATGTCTGCGTCACGTAGTTTTTTCAGCAGTGGTAGGATATAGTTGATCTCTTTGTCGCCAAAGTTCACAAACATCAGCTTGGTTGCCTGAGTGATTCCTTTGGGGTACAGTCCTAGGGTGTTTAGTACGTCAAAGATCCGATCGGCCCCGAAGGATATCCCGACACCGCTTGTCCCTTTTTGTCCAAAAACTCCGGTCAGGTCATCGTAGCGTCCTCCACCGAGGATGCTCCCCATCTCTGTGTCCAGCGCTTTGCACTCAAAGATAGTGCCGGTGTAGTAGTCAAGTCCTCTGGCGAGGGACAGATCGATCGTCACGCTATTGTTGAGCGGGGTGATGGCTAGCTTGTCCAGAATGTATCGGAGTTCTTCGATTCCGCGTAGTCCGCACTCGCTGTCTGCCAGTAGCTCGGCGAGCTTGTCTAGTTTTTCGGAGTTGGTCCCCTCTAGGGTCAGGATGGGCTTGAGGCGTGTGGTGGCTTCGGCCGTGATGCCTCTCTCCAGGAGTTCGCTTTGCACTCCTTCCCAGCCGATCTTGTCGAGTTTGTCGATGGCTATTGTTAGGTCCGTGATTTGCTCGACTCCTAGGAGTTCTCCCAGTCCGGTAAGGATCTTTCGGTTGTTGAGCAGGATAGCCACCCTTATCTTTAGCTTGGAGAATACTCTGTCGATGATCTGTGTGAGCTCTACCTCATGCAGGAGTGAGTCCGATCCGATCACGTCAGCGTCGCACTGATAAAACTCCCGATATCGTCCTTTTTGCGGGCGGTCTGCACGCCATACGGGCTGGATCTGGTATCGCTTGAAAGGGTAGGTGATCTCGTTGTTGTGCTGCACTACGTAACGTGCAAATGGCACAGTCAGGTCGTATCTCAATCCTCTGTCGCAGGCACGAGTGGCAAAGGTCGTGGGGTCTATAGTCAATAGTTCTTGGCGATCAAACTTCTTGAGGGGGTCGCCTGAGTTGAGGATCCTAAAGAGGAGCTTGTCGCCCTCTTCGCCATACTTGCCGGTGAGGGTGGCCAGGTTTTCCATTGCCGGGGTCTCGATTTCCCGATAGCCATAGGTGCGGTAGACTCCTCGGATGGTGTCAAAGATGTAGTTGCGTTTCGCCATTTCTTCCGGCGAAAAGTCTCGTGTTCCTTTAGGTATGGATGGCTTTTGGATCATTGTCTTGGTGTTGATTCTAGTATTGGTTGTAGGAGCGGACCTTGTCGAGGGCTTTCCGCTTCTTCTCTTTTTTGTCGTCTGTGCTGTAGCCCAGTGCGATTACCAGTGCCACAGTGCGGCTGCCGGGTATGCCTAGGACTTTGCGGATCTTTTGCTCATTGAGCCAGCCCATGATGCAGCTGCCGAGCCCTTCTTGTGTGGCGGCCAGTGTGATGTATGAGGCGGCAATCCCCAAGTCCATGTGTGCGAAGTGGCGTTTCTTTAGGAGGTTGCCTATGCGTGCACTGGCATTGGCCGGCTCCTCTACGATCACGATCAGTACCGGGGCTGTGTGGGCAAATTGGTTCATGGTCGGGATCAAGGGCGAGGTGAGGGCACTCGCTATCTCTTTTTTGATCTCAGGGTCATCTACAGCGACGAACTTCCACGGCTGGGAGTTGGTGGCAGATGGCGCCAGTCGGGCAGCCTCCAGTATTCGCTCGGTGACTTCTCTCGGGATCGGCTTGTCGGCGTATTTCCGGTCGCTCTGTCGCGTGCGTGCCAGTTCGTAAAAGTCCATGGGTTTCGCTCCGATTTACTGTTCTCTCAGCTCTATCATGCGGGCAAGGTATTTGCCGATGATGTCAAATTCTAGGTTCACGCGATCGCCTACCTTGAGGGTGCAAAAGTTGGTATGTTGTATCGTGTATGGGATGATGGCGACCTTGAAGGAGGTTAGCTCCGAGTCCACCACCGTGAGACTGACGCCATTCACGCATACGCTTCCTTTTTCCACGGTCGTGTAGCCTTGTCTCGCCATTGCTTCCGGGACCTTGTACTCGATGGTAAAGTAGGTGCTGCCCTCTGCGTCCATGATCCGGGTGCAGACTCCGGTGGTGTCCACATGACCTTGGACGATGTGTCCATCCAGTCGGCCGTTGACTTGCATACTCCGCTCTACATTTACGAGGTCTCCTACTTTTAGGTCTCCGAGGTTGGAGCGTTCCAGGGTTTCGCGTATGGCGGTCACGGTATAGCTCTTGGCTTGGGGGTTGATTTGGACCACAGTCAGGCAGACACCGTTGTGCGATACACTCTGGTCTATCTTTAGCTCATCCCAAAAAGGGACCTCCAGTGTCAGGTGTACATTGTCGCTATTGGGTTCGCGCAGGATGTCCACCACTTTGGCCGTGTGCTCTACTATTCCTGAAAACATATATTCTCTCAGCTTTTGGGTTGATGTTTTTCTGACCTCCACAAAGGTACAAAAATGTAGCAAGAGAGTGGGCTTTTCGTCCGGGGTTGCCCCGATGCGGTGGCGACTGTCTTGCATTCTATCGGCCTGTGTTGTTTTAGGAGACTTTTTGGACAAAAAAAGCACTTGTGAGCTCGCTTTTTGGCCACAATTTGGAGGCTTTTTTTTGTGCTTTGTAATGTGCTGAAAACGAGGGGGCTGTGTGAGAGTCTTTTTTCATGGATAGAAGCGATCTGTTTCACGGATAGAAGCGAAACTTTTCACGGATAGAAGCGATCGCTTAGACGGATAGAAAAAACGTTGGGGCAAAAGTAAGGTGCGAAATTCAAAACAGGACTTTTGCAAAAGGATTCAAAAACAGAGATCCTGTCACACCGGGGTGGGGTGACAGGATCTCCTGTTGCTTGTGTGGTGGATTGGTCCGTGCTCTAAAACATTACTCGGCCTTGAGTGCGGTCGTGATCAAGTGGTATAGAGCTCGGTAATATCCACTCTCCGGGGTGTTGCCCTCCATCCGATCTGCAACGATCAGTTGGGCTAGTTTTAGGTTGTCGAATAGATAACCCTTGGCTTGGATTTTCGGTGTGGATACTTTTTGTTTTTCTTGGTTTGTTTTTTGGAGGTCTAGTGCGTTGATGAGACCTTGTACGTATGCGTATTGCATGTTTCTCTCCACGCCGGTGAGCTGTCCGCTGTTTTGCCATACGAAGCTGTGGAGGTCATCTAGGTACTGTTTTTGGCCATAGACATCTCCGCCCTTGGTCAGATAGGTGTCTTTGTCCAGTTTGCCAAGGGTGTTGTTGCTGATGAGGATGTTCATGACCGTCAGCATGTAGTCGGCGTAGTTGTTGACCGTCTTGCCTAGCTTGTCGGTCACTTCGGGTGTGGCGATCCAGTAGGGGTAGTTGAGTGTCTCTTTTAGGATGAAAAAGAGGGCTTCTCTCTGCTTGTCGCCCGGTACGGGGGTAAACATTTCTTGCTCATCTCCTTGGACCGGGAGGTTGCGTCTGTAGCCACCTATGGAGGTCATGACGTGGCCGATGTATCGTCTGAACTGTTGCTCAATGCCTTCGAGGAGTCTCTTTTGTTGTTGGTAGTCGTCTCCGTTTTGGCGAGTCCAGTCGAATAGGTGCTTGGTTGTGACTTTGAGGTTTTGGATCCCATAGGCGGATGCCAGTACCGGATCGTCTCCGAGGTCTTCGGTTTGTGCGGTAGGGTCGTAGTTTTCAAGGATTTGCTGTGGCCCGTAGGCGTATCGTCTGTCTCCGGATTTGTCGAGGATCCATTGGTTGAGTATGGGGCGTTCTTCTTCCGGCGTGGCGGCCTCGTAGATGGGCTTGTAGCCCCACTCTATGGCGTAATAGTCGTAGACGCCTAGGCGAGGAGGTAGGAAGTTGGTCACGCCGTCACCGGGTTGTGCGACGTAGTTGTATCGGGCATAGTCCATGATGGAGGGGGTGGTGCCATACTTGTTGGTGAAGGCCGGAGAGCGTAGGTCATTGACCTTGTAGGCACTGGAGGCTCCCATATTGTGCATGAGTCCGAGGGTGTGTCCGACCTCGTGTGACACGATGTAGCGAAGCATAGGGCCTAGGACACTGAGGTCGTAGTGGAGCCCCCTGGCTTTTGGGTCTGCGGCTGAGGTCTGGACAAATCTCCATGAGTGGATCAGCTCCAAGACGTTGTGGTAAAAGTAAACAGAGGCCTGTAGGATCTCTCCGGATCGGGGGTCGGTCCAGGAGGGACCCATGGCGTTGGCTTGCTTGGATGAGGAGTAGATCAAGCAGCTGTACCGTGCATCGGCGGGATTGAAGCTGGGGTCGTCTTTGGGGTAGGGCTTGGCTATAATGGCGTTTTTGAAGCCGATCCGCTCAAAGGCTTTTTGCCAGTCTTCGATGCCTTCTTTGAGGTAGGGGTACCACTCTTTTGGGAAGGCGTCATCGATGTAGTAGACTATGGGCTTTTGTGGCTCTACGAGTTGTCCTCGCTTGTATGCTTTGAGGTCTTGGGGCTTGGGCTCCAGTCGCCACCTATTGATGTACCGGATTCGGTCCATGGTGAGCTTGTCGGTGGTGATCTGGGTGGTGCCGTTCATGAAGTAACCGATGCGGTTGTCCCATAGCCGTGGGCGCATGATATCATCGGGGAGTAGGTATATGGAGCCGTTGATAAGTGCGGTGAAGGGTTTTTTCTCCACGGTGTAGACGCTGCGCACTTGGACGTTGAGGTTGCGCTCAAATGCACTGATGTCGGTGATGGAGGATAGGTCTTTTTTGAAGGTACCTGAGAGCTTGCTGGCGCCCATGAAGGAGTCAAAGGGAGACTTGGGCAAAAAGGGAGACATGGGCTCGCTGTCCGTGAGGAAGAGTGTGGTGGCGTCGATGACCACAGCGGAGGAGTCGGGCCGGTAGGTGAGAATCTTGAAGGCGTTGAGGACAGGCATCAGGTTGTTGTCCTGTACTCGACGACTGATGGAGGAGTCGGGGTTGGTGGTGATGTCGGTATTGAGCTGATGTAGGTATAGCTTTTGGTCATCTTTGCTCCACGAGATCATGAGTGGATCCCCGGGCATTTCACCGGCTATGACGTCTTTGTTGTTGCTGATGCCGAGTACTCGTCCGGCAAGCATCATGGGTTTGCCAAGCAGGGTGAGGGGGATCTCTAGGTAGACCTTGCCTTCTTGCAGGTGTACGTCGATGAATCCTTTTTCTGTGCGGGCTTTGTCGGTGATGATGTCGGTGTATTTTTTACCACCTTTGTTGGCATCCTCATCTTTGTCTTCTTTTTTGTCTTCGTCTGTCTTTTTTGTGATCGCGCTCACTAGGTCTCCGATGCCTTGGCTTTGTGCACAAGGGGTGAGGAGGAGGAGTGCCATCAAAAACAACAAGGGTTTGGTCGTTGATTTCATGGATCTGATGATGTGTTGTGCTTGTTTTCTTTTAGTCGGTATATAGTGTGATTAGGGTTGTGGCTGTTGCCTTTTGCGTGCTGTGGCGTTGCCGATCTCTTGTAGGTCGATGCCGGTGAGGTCCTTGATGGCCTGTCGCAGTGCGTTGTATTTGTCGATCATGATCTGGTACCCGCCGGCGGCTTGTACTATTTCATCTTCGGACATGCTGGTCATGCGGTAGATGTAGTCCGCGATGTCGGTGGCGGCATCAATCGCTTTGTAGTACTTGAAGGAGTTGGCCTCGTCGTAGGTCCAAAATCCGGCCATCCTGATGTCGTACCCTGGATCTTTTCTCTCGCCTAGGTTGTGGGTGTAGTACTCGCTTGAAAAGGCGTGGAAACTATTGGGGTAGGCTAGACGGTGGGTGAAGACAAATTGCCACAAGCTGCTGTGTAGCTGTGGGGCCAGCTGGGTGAAGTACTCTTCTTTGGTGGTGACTCTCGGGATGCCGGTGGGGCGTCGCATCGATTCGTTTTCCTTGTACAGGTTGATCGCAATGTGGTCTCTGGCTATGTAGGCAAAGTCCTCGACGCTCTTGTTGCGCTTGAGGGAGTCGGCAAGGAATATCCGGACGGGGAAGTACTTCTTTTTGAACTCAGTGTCGTAGGCATCCAAGAAGTTTTCTTTGATGTACTTGAGGTTGGGCTCCAGCATGGCCATATCCGTGGGGTCGTTTTTGTCGATTGGGATATAGATTTTTTTGCCAAAGCCCTTGGTCATCGGTGTCCCGAGGTCCCATAGTGCGTCTCCTGGTGTGAAGTCGTAGATGACTTGGATCCCGGTCTCTTGTTTGATCTGGTATATGGTGTGTGTGACGTAGTCAGTCCCATCTTGGATCTCGTACTTTGGGTGTCCGAGCTCCGAGTAGATGGGGGCTTCGTGGTAGCAACCACTGAGGGCAGCTGTGCCGGCTACGATGGCGCAGTAGAGGTAGTGTCTGTTTTTTCTCATGGCTGGTCTTTTATTTTGTGGTCAGAGCCTTGTCGGAGTTGAGTACCATTCGGGGTATGGGTAGGGTGTACCGTGGGTCGTTGGCGTTGAGTGTAAAGTCTTCTCGCACCTCTTCTTTTCCGGATGAGGTGATGTAGGAGTGAGTGATGCTTGGCTGATCCCAACGTCTTAGGTCAAACCATCTGTGAAACTCAAAGCAGAGCTCGCGACGTCGTTCGTCACGGACTAGCTGTATGAGTCCGGCTTGGTCGCTTGGTGCTTGGAGCTGTGCGTGATCCGGCCGGATACGTGCGGCCCGGAGGTGGTTGAGGTCCTGCATCGCTTTTTGGGTCTCTCCTTTTTGTGCATAGGCTTCTGCACGATTGAGATACGCCTCGGAGGTCCGGATGGTGTACCCGTAGGTATGGGTGTCGGTGTCTATGCCGTTCTTTTTGGCCTGTGTGAAGTACTTGTATGTGGGGGGAGCAAACCATCCGCCACCCACGCGTACCTTTTTGGTCCGCAGATACTCGCCCTTGTTGTTGTAGTAGCGTAGGTCTCCCTCTTGGTAGGTGTCCAATAGATCTTGGGAGGCGGTGAAGTAGTAGAGGTTTTCGATGGACAAAAACTCGGACTGGTAAAATCCTTGCTGGAAGCAAATTTCCTTATTGTTTTTGCTGATAAAAGCATTTTTGTCATCATCGCCGAGGGGTGCTTTTGAGTTGAGGTCATAGAGGTTGGGGTTTTGCCTGATAGCGAGGTCGGCATACTTTATGGCATTGTCCCAGTCTTGCATGTATAGGTAGAGCCTTGATCCAAGGATGCAGACTGCAGGGGCATTCCACCTGAAGGTGTTGAGCTTGTTTTCGGAGCGTTCGAAGGCTTTCAGTGCGGATTCGAGGCAGTGAATCATCTCTTGGTAGTTTTCTTTGACAGTGGCTCGGGGGAAGTTGGTGTCCTCGGAGTAGGAGTGGTTGTTGATCGGTACGCCTAGTACGTTGCCTGCTGTGGCCGGAGTGTAGGGTTGGCCATAGATGTTGGTGAGCATGAAGTAGGCGTTTAGCTTGATGGCATAGGCTTCGCCCTCGAGCTGCGCTTTTTCGGCATCTGTTCCGACCATAGACTTGAGCTGTGCAAGGACGACATTGGCGGTAAGGATCTGGTGGTAAAACTGCTCCCAGGTCATATCCGCATTGAGTGTGCCACGAGGTGAGACTTCGGGGTTGGCCTGCCAGGTGTAGTAGCCGTATGCCACTTGTCGGGTGTCTTCGCCACTTCTGTTTCGGAGGTTGCTTGCAGCGGTCACATCATCGCTCAAGAGAGCAAGGTAACGATAGGGTAGCGAGGTGTTTTTGAAGTAGCCTTCACCAAAAAGTATCTCGCTATAGTCTCCTGTGGTGCTTGGCTTTCGCTCGTCTTGCGAGTATTCATCCAAAAAGTGGCTACATCCACTGAGCAGTAGGGATAGTATGAGGATCGCAATGGAGAAAGGATTGTGTGTATGCATTGTCTTCATATTGTAGCTGTGTTTTTTAGAATGATAGATTCACGGACAGAGCAAAGGATGGCAATGGTGGTGTAGTCCGTGATCCTAGTGTCATCTGTGAGGGATCCTGTCCTTTGAGTGCGGGAGAGGCTATCAAGAAGAGGTTGTATCCCTCTAGCCTGATGTTGGCAGACTTGAGTACTCGTGTCTTTTCGATGAGGTTGGTGGGCACCAGCCACGACAGGGAGGCACTTCTCAGTCGAATGTGGCTGCCATCAACGACACGCAGATCACTCTTGTTGTACATTTGCCAGCGGTTGTCGGCAAAGGAGTATTTGTAGATTCCGGATTCGCCGGTCAGGGGATTAAACTCTTTGTATCGGACATCGTCCAGTGTTTCATTGGTGACTACCGGAATATTGGTGTGTGCTTCGTCGCCCGGTTTGCGCCACCTGTTGACTAGGTCAGCCGAGAGGTTTTGCTGTGGCTTGGGAGTCCGTTGTCCGGCATCAGAGTAGAGATCGTTGAGGCGTACCTTGTTGCCCACGCTGTAGCTAAAGAAAAGGTTGAGCGTGAGGTCTCTCCATCTCAGAGAAGTCCCCACTCCGCCTTGTGAGATCGGGACTCTGCGTCCGGAGTTGACCATCACTTTCTTGAAAAACTCCTCTTGCGAATTCCCTTGATCTTTTGGATCCAATCCATAAAAGTCGGGAAGTCCGGCATCGGTCAGCCCTTTGAATCGGTAGGAGTAGAAGGTATTGACAGACTCTCCGTCCATGATGATGGAGCCATTCAGGTACTGTGGGTAGGTGTATTGGGTGTTGACGCCACCATCGGTTACGATGTTTTGGTTCCACCCACCGTTTAGGTTGAGTGTCCAGGTCCAATCTTTGGTACGTACGGGGACGGCTGTGAGCATGAAGTCCACTCCTTCGTTCTTCAGTGTTCCGGCATTGATTTGGACATTGCTTTTGCCGAGGGTCCGTGAGACACTCTTGTTGATCAGCTGGTCGGTACCCACACGTTGGTAGTAGTCGATGTTGAATGTCAGTCGGTTGTTGAATAGTGCTGTCTCAAACCCTAGATTGTACGAGGTGTTTTTCTCCCATCTCAGATAGGGGTTGGGGAGCTTGGTGATGTAGCTCTGAAAGAGACCGGATAGCTCCTCGTATTCTCCAAATCTCATGATGAGGTTGGGCGTCTGCTCATCCGATACATTTCCCTGCAGACCATACGAGGCTTTTAGTGCAAGCATATTGATCCATGGGGTATCTTTCAGGAAGTTTTCTTCGTGGATGTTCCATCGGCCGGATAGAGACCAAATCGGCAGAAAGCGTGCTTTGGGATCTTGTCCAAACTTGTTGGAGCCTTCTGCGCGCACATTGAATGTCAGGATGTACTTCCAGAGGTATGAGTACGTAATATTGGAGAAGATTGATACGAAGTTGGATAGACGGTTGGTCACTCGATCCGGGTTGTTGCGAAGCATCTCGCGATGGGCAAGCCATTTGCCCGGGTCGATGAACATAAATGTCTCGCCTCTGTCGGGGAGGTAGCCAAACTGCGTGCTGTTGACTCCGCTGTATCGGATGGATCGTATCTCCGGACCAATGTTGATGGACAGTGTGTGTCCCTCAAGTGGTCTCCAGTTGTAGAGCATCTGCATACGCCATTGCCAGCTCATGTTGCGCATGTTGTTGCTTTGGAGCTTACCACCGTAGGGGAGGAGAGCTTGTTGCTCATAGTAGGTTTTGGTCGTAGGCAATGGATCGCCATAGTTGACTCTCCTGAGCTTGGCCGCCTCATAGCTGCGCTCGTCGAACCAGATTTTTTGCTGAGTGTTGCTCATGTTGAGCCCAAACGTCGTGTTGATCTTGAGATCAGTGATCGGGCGGTACTCCAGGAAGGCGGTCATGTTGTAACCATTGGTCTTTAGTTGGTCGCCGGTGTGGTCTAGTTCATTCATCATGTTGAAGAGTAGCTGTGTGTTGTGTCCCTGCTGGTCGTTGTAAAAGACACGTTGGCACTCTTCATCGTATGCCGGTATTGCTCTGGAGGTCTGGAGCGCATAGCGGTATGGAGATATGGTTGGGTAGGTGTAGTCTTTGGTGCTACCGTTAGTCCTCAGTTGGAGTTGTCCGGTTATTTTCTTGGTCGGGCGTAGATTGAGCTTGATCATTCCGTTGTAGGACTGTACCCCTTTTCCTTGGATCACATCCGGGTCTATATTGATGTTGCCCGATGCATAGTAAGTCATCTTTTCGGTGCCTCCACTGATGCTGACGTTGTGCCGTTGTTGAATAATATTGTGAAACATCAGGCCGAACCAGTCGGTATTGACCTCTTCGAGATGTTTCACGGCTTCCAAAAACTGCTCTTCGTTCAGCTTACGATCGTAGAAGTCCATCAGGAGTCCCTCATATCCGATTCTGGATACGGCAAAAGGGTAGGCCAGGTGACGTGCCTCGATCTCTTTGGAGAGCTCTATGCGCTCCTTGGAGTTCATGAGGTTCATTTGGCCGTAGTTAGGGCGTTGACTAAAGGTGAGGCTACCGCTGTAGTTGACCGAAAAACGTCCCTCTGATCCCTTTTTGGTCGTGACCACGATCACTCCGTTGGCCGCTCTCACACCGTAGATAGCTGTGGCGGCTGCATCTTTCAGGACGTCGATTTTCTCGATATCCATTGGGTTGAGTCCGGAGATAGCGTTGCCGATGAGGTTGACGTTGTCCAGTGAGTTGATTTCCTCGGCCGACAACGGTACCGGGTCATCGAGTATGATACCATCCACTACCCATAGTGGGTCACGGCTTCCGGATAGTGTCGACACCCCACGCACGCGTATCTTGGCGGCGGCTCCGGGGGTGCTGATGTCGGTCAGGACGGTCATGCCGGGGATCTTGCCCATGAGCATATTGTCGATGGTCGACACATTGGAGGTGAGTACCTTGCCGGCATCGATTGTCACCACCGATGAGGTCGACAGTCGCTTGTCGGTGTCTTGGTAGCCGGTACTCTCCACCTCTACGCCTTGGAGGGTCTTTGTGTCATCTTGGAGGATGACATTGACCAGTGTGGAGGTGGGGGTCACCTCCTTGGCTTGCATACCCACAAAGGTACAGACCAGTACCACTGACTCCAGGCTGGGGACTTGTACGGTGTAGTTGCCATCCACATCAGCCACGGCTCCGCTCTTGGTTCCTTTGACGCGCACGGTTGCTCCGGGGAGGGGCTGACCACTGCTGTCGAGGATTTTTCCCCGTATGGTTTGCCAGTGACTGCGACTGCTGCTGACACGTATTTGCATCCCATTGCGTGAGTATCTGAGGTCTGTGCCACTAAAAACACCATTGAGGACATCGTCTATTTTGCCATTGGTTACCGATATGCGGACCCTCTTGGTGACGCCACTCAGTACATCGTGTGGTGTGTAGCTAAAGCGATAGTCTGTCTGTGCCTCGATAGCCTTGAGGACCTGGGCTACCGTGGCATCATCCAGGTTCAGGGTTACTTGATGCCTTACTTGACCAAAAAGAGGAAAGGTCAGGAGCAACAAAGCCGTCATCAGTAGTGAGCGAAAGTGTGACTGATTATTCATTTGTTTGTATTGATTTGAATGAGTTAGCCTATTTTAGTCAATTCCTTCCAAAAGGTACGAAATTTTTTGCAAAGAGGATGTTATTCCCAAAATCCGGCTCTTCGGTCGATCACGTTATGCGAGAGAAGGTCGCCCCCTGATCTTGTCGCCTTTGCCCCTTTTGTGGGTAGTCATTCTACGGTCGGTCGGAAAAAAACTTGCTGATCTTGCTCCGTATCAGTTGGTACTCTTCGGGAGAAAGGGGGATAGGGAGGGTAGCGGATTGTCCGCGATGGTAGGTCATGGCCCAGTTGGGAACCCGCTCGACAGATCCGTAGCGTTGCCTAAAACTCCTAGGCTTGTCTTGCGGTATGGGATCGGGGACCTCCCCGGCCTCGTAGGAGCGTAGGAGGTTGATCTCCTCTGTATGTTGTAGGATAAGGCGGTAGGGGGTGTCTGTCTGCTTATCCAGTAGCCCTTGTAGGTCGTAGAGAGCCACAAAGAGTCCATGTTGCACAAGATAGGGACTCAGTGCCTCTGTGGAGTATTCCCAGAGCGTTGTCCGATTGCGGGTATCGAGGAGCCTTTGGGCATAGTTCCGGATTACTTGCTTGTCGGTCGGTCGTTTGGCCATGGACAAAATCTCCAGATAGACCTTTTCGGCATCAAGGGGGGTGGCTCGGTAGAGACGTTCTCGGATGGTTGGGTCACTTGGCTTCAGATGTTGCAGGAGTCTCAGTGCGGTCAGTGCGGTCTCTTTTGCCCCCGTGTCGAGTGACTTTTCCAGTAGGAGCACTGCCTTGGCTGTGTCTCCCAGCATCAGGTGTGCCATGGCTTGGGTGGCTGTGAGTGCCTTGTCTCCTAGGGAGAGGCGTAGAGCTTCACCGTAGTTGCCGATGAGGAGGGCCCCCTCGGCACGTGCCGGTCGGTCGGCTGCCGGTGCAAAGTGGAGTACCAAGTCACCCCGTCCCAGTAGGCGTCCGAGCTGTAGGATCAGCGTGGTGTCACTGATTTCCAGGGCTGTCGCCAGGTAGCGCTCAGCCTCATCCTGGTGCGCCCGTGTGAGAGGGTAGAGGGTCCGTATGCTGTCGGGGCAGGTGTACTCCTCCAGGGCTTGGGCTTGGAGGGCCCCGACGCTTTGGGTCAGTCCATAGCGGGTGTTGAGCCTGCGGACCGTGTCGGAGAGGGCACAGCCGGCACAGAGTAGCGGGAGCAGTAGGAGTAGGAGGATATGGTGTCGGCCCTGCACCGGCAGTCAGCCCCTCCTCGTGCTCAGCAGGCCCAGCCCCCTACATGCAAAAAAGACCAGAGAGAGTAGGAGCACAGATAGTGCACCGGTCGGGAGGTTGAGGTAGTAGCTGCAAAAAAGTGCGGCCAGTGTCGCCAATACACTGAGCAGACAGGAGAAGGTGAGGATTTTCTTGAAGTCGGAGCTAAATAGATTGACCGTCATCTGTGGGATCGTGAGCATGCTCATCAGCATCATGATCCCCATCACCCGTATGCTTAGGACGATGCCGACACAGATCCAGACCATCATGGCGTAGCGGTAGAGGGTCACCGGCAGTCCTCTCGTCTGAGCGTAGTCGGGGTCAAAGGAGACGTAGAGTAATGGGAAGTAAAATAGGCAGACCAAGGGGATGGTCACCAGCAAAAATACGGCCAGCAGTAGTAGGTCTGTCTTGGTGATGAGTAGGATGTTGCCAAAAAGAAATGACGACAGCCCCGGAGTGTAACCCGGAGTGAGAAACGTGAATAGGACCCCCAGTGCCATGCCAAAACTCCAAATGGTTGCGATGGCCGAGTCGGAGCGGACTGCCCCCTTTTGTGCCAAAGCTTCCACCCCTATCCCGCTGAGGACGGCCGATATCATGGCATACAGTACCGGAGATTGGCCCAGCATGAAGCCTAGTCCCAGTCCGGCAAATGAACTGTGTGTAATCCCTCCGGAGATGAACACCATGCGACGGACCACGATGTAGCTGCCGAGGATGCCGGTGACAATCCCCGTGAGGAGGACACCGAGTAGTGCGTTCTGGAAGAAACTGTAGTGTAGGAGATCCATTGCCGATCCTGTGAGGGTACTAGGCCTCTTTTAGTCGTTGGGTCACATTCTCTCGAAGTGCGTCGGGGATGTGTAGCTGTCTCCGGTGGATACTGGTTACCCACTCTGCCACCTCATTTGGCCTAAGGGTGGTGAGCACATCTGCCCACTCTGCCACCTCGTCCGGACTGTAGTCTGTGGCTTTTTTGCCACGGTAGCGGTCCAGCTCCTCATCCTCAAAGTACGTGGGGGTGTCCACCTTGGTGTGCTTGCGGTGGCAGTTTACTCCGCCACAGCAACTGCCTCCCGCTGTACACCGCTCGAGCTCATCTGCTGTCCCATCGGTCCTTTGGCGGTAGCGACGCATGGCCACGACCATGGCTATGACTAGGAGGAGTAGGATGGAGAGAGTGAGTAGGGTGGGTAGCATGTCGGCGTGTCTGTGGATTTACCGCAATCGGTGCATGTAGCGGATGGTCTGCTCGTCTATAGCGATGGCGCGGTGTGCCAGATAGTCTAGGATCATGCAGATCAGAGGGATCGCCAGCGGAAGCCGGATCCCCATGTTGCTCATGAGGTCAGGTTGGTTGTTGAAGCTATAGCAGTAAAAGACCCCCAGCCCATAAAATCCAAACTTCAGGATCAAGCTAAACACCGTGATACGCATCTGCAATACTCGGTTGTTGAATAAAAAGATCGTCACCAAGCTCAGTAGGATCACGAGGATATTCAACCCGAGTAGAGCCCATGAGGGGGATACGATCTCGCCCCCGGCTGTCGCAAAACCGGTGCTCCCAAAGCTGTAGAGACTGGTCCCATCGGTGAGGACCAGCATGGGTAGAAATATTGGGATCAGCATCAGTAGCCCTGATGCGAGGAGGTATAGGGTCTGCTTGCGTTGGATCATATCAGGTCGTCCTGCTCGCGGTCGGCTGTGAGGTTGTCGAGGGGATTGCTGTAGCTGATCTCATCTTCCTCAAATTCTTTGGCGGCCACAAGTGTTGGCTTGGGGAGTTTTTCGTAAAACTTGGAGAGCTCGATCTGCTCGGTGTTTTCTTGGATCTCGTCCGACCCTTCGGTAAAGGCCGAAAACTCCATCAGCTTTTGCTCCAGGTCTTCCTTCATCTCGGCGGCCAATTGGTTGGATCGCTTTGCCATGACGACCACGGACTCGTAGAGGTTGCCGGTCTTGGCACTAAACTCGTCGAGATCACGGGTGATTGTGGTCTGGGGAACTGATTTTTTCTTACGTGTTTCCATTTATCCTTGCTGTTTGTTGTGATCAGTCTTCTTTTATGTTGCGCTCAGCGTACTGAAAGTATTTCTCCACTTCCGGGCGGTGTTTGCCTTCCGGGAATTCGTTGATGTAGTTGTAGTACTCGTCTCGCAGCTCTCTTAGTCGTGATTGTTGCTTGCTGATGACGGAGTTTTTGGCTACTTCGTACATGGAGGCCACCACGTAGTAGTGCATATCCTCGGCGTACTTGGAGTAGGGGTATTGCTTGAGTGCCGCACGAGCTGTGATGATGGCACTCTCGTAGTTGTTGAAGATGTAGTTTCCCAGGTTGAAGTAGAGCTCGATATTGAGTAGCTCCTTGAGCGCCAAGTGGTCTTGGAGGTCAAAAAGAGTCTGCTTGGCCTCCTCCGCCTTCTCGCTTTGGGGGTAGTGGTCCAGGAAGTCCTGCAACTCCTTGATCGCTGTGTAGGTGGACTCTTGATCCAAGCGGGGGTCCGGGGCATCTTGCGCCAATCCGTAGCCGGCGTAAAAGCGCGCCAGCTCACTGTACTCGCCATTGGTGTAGCGAGTGTAGTACTGCTTGAACGTCTTGTGCGCCAGATCATAGGCCTTTTGGTGGTAGTACGATTGTCCCAGCAGGTATAGGGCTTTTTCGCCTTGCGTGGTGCCGGTCATGTAGGGCACGATCACCTCCAACAGCTCTGTGGACTTGGTGTAGTCCCCTTGCTCATAGTACTTCAGGGCATAGGTGTACTTCTCCATCACGTCCGTACTCTCCTGTACCCGGATGTATTCACCACAGCCACTTAGGAGGAGGGTGAATAGGATGAGGAGCAGTGATCTCGTTTGTCTCATATTTCTGAATGCATTCGGAAAGTCATGTTCGATCGCAAAGTTACTGAAAATTACGCAACCCACGACCCCCTCCTTTGCACCTCTTCGGAATCTCCCATTACCTCTCCTTGGGCATGCCTCTGCCCGACCAAGATTTTTTTCTATCCGTGAACCCGATCGCTTTTATCCGTGAAAAGTTTCGCTTCTATCCGTGAAACCGATTGCTTCTATCCGTGAAACTTTGCTCCATTTGCAAGTGTTTGATTATCAGCGTCTCCAAAAGGCTCTTTTTTTGATCCCGAAAATCGCCCCTTTTTCCACCTCCTAAGGGCACCAAAAAGTGGTCCAAGGGTGGGGGAGTCCTTTTGTGCTTCATGGGGTACGATGTTGGTGCTGCACAGACCGAGTGCTGTCGGCACATTCGGTGTTTTTTTCAAAACAAAGTTGTAAATTGCAGAGACATGGGCATCGCTCCTTGATTTTCTCCGAGAGTTTTGTGTGTCGGCGGAAAGGCGTTGCCCGGTATTTGGAGATACAAGGCTATGAACGAAACAGTACTGATCATATATCTGGCTGGGGGGTGTTTTTGGGGTGTGGAGCACTACATGCAGTTGCTCCCCGGTGTGGTGGCGACGGAGGTGGGCTATGCCAATACCACTGTGAACCATCCCTCGTACGAAGAAGTGTGTACCGGCAAGACCGGTGCGGTCGAAACGGTGAAAGTGAGCTACGACAGTGGCAAGACTTCGCTCTCTTTTTTGCTGGATCAATTCTTTCAAATCATTGACCCTACCAGTCTCAATCGACAGGGTAATGACCGTGGCACACAGTACCGCACCGGTGTGTACTATGCAGATCCGGCTGATCGGCCTATCGTGATGAACGCCCTTGCGAGACTGCAAAGTAAGTACCCCGAGCCTCTACAGGTGGAGGTGAAGCCACTGAAGAATTACTTCGCGGCTGAGGCCTATCACCAGGATTACCTGGGCAGTCGTCCGGATGGATATTGCCATGTGCCGGTGTCAATGTTTGAGCATGCTCGGCGTGCAGTCGTCCCGGATGAGACAATAGAGTCCGACCGTGCGATCCGTGACGCTGAGCGGAGGCGACTGTCGGAGGGTAAGGCGGGGCTAAAGCGTAGACTGTCGTCCATTCAGTACGAAGTGACACAAAATGAGGCCACTGAGCGCCCATTTTCGAGCAAATACAATGATACGAATGCCGAGGGGATCTATGTGGACATAGTCTCCGGTGAGCCCCTCTTTTGCTCCAAGGACAAGTACGATGCCGGCTGTGGATGGCCCTCTTTTACGCGACCAATCCACAAGCAGGTGATCAATGAGAGGGCGGACTTCAAGATCGGCTATGAGCGCACCGAGGTGCGGAGTGCATCGGCCGACAGCCACTTGGGACATCTATTTGGTGACGGACCTGTGGACAAAGGAGGCCATCGCTATTGCATCAATGGCGCCGCACTGAGGTTTGTCCCAAAGAAAGAGATGAAAAAGGCGGGGTATGGCGACTACCTCTATCTATTTGAGGGAGATGGAATGGCGGTGAAATAAGGGCAAAACGAAATTCTTTGCGTAATTTTGGTCTCACGAAACAACTCACGATATAACTAAGACACACGTATGATGAACAATACAAAACATGAGATGGCGCGTAAGCTATTGGATATAAAGGCGGTGCGGCTGCAGCCCACGGCACCCTTTACGCTCGCCTCCGGCTGGAAGAGCCCCATATACTGCGACAACCGATTGACTCTCTCCTATCCGGAGGTTAGGTCGTACATCGCCGCTGAATTGGCAAAAATGGTGTGGGCGCTTTATCCGGATGCCACTATGATCTGTGGTGTGGCAACGGGTGCCATTGCTTCCGGAGTACTGGTGGCTGATCGCCTGGGACTACCGTTTTGCTACGTGCGTGGCAAGGCCAAGGATCATGGCCAGGGCAACCAGATAGAGGGTAACGTGAGCCCGGACGACCGTGTGGTGGTCATCGAGGATCTGATCTCCACCGGAGGAAGTAGCCTGAAGGCTGTGGAGGCGTTGCGCAATGCCGGACTGAATGTTTTGGGAATGGTGGCCAACTATACCCACAGGTTTGCTCAGGCAGAGGAGGCTTTTGGGCAGGCCGGAGTGGTTCTGCACACGCTCACGGACTACGATGCCCTGATAGAGGAGGCGGTCCGCTCGGGGTATGTGACGGAGGAGGATCTGTCGGTCCTCAAGGAGTGGCGCCAAGCTCCTGATGTGTGGCGCAAGGAGGAGTGATACCACAAAGACGCAAGAAGATCATGCAGACCTATACGAGCAGACCATTTACCATCAAGAAAGATAACGCCACAGTGTATGGGGTAATCAACTGCCCCAAGTCGCTGGAGGCTCTACTGGATAGAGCGAAGGATGTGTTGCCGGCCAAGGATGTTGTACTAGGTGAAGACAGTGTGTCGGTGAAGGCACCAATGATTGGAGAGCTCCGTTTTGTGCGTTCCGCATCCGAGGAGCCGAGCATGGTGAAGTACCAGGGCGAAGGAACGCCGGTCCCGATGGCCGTATGTGTGTACCTCACTCCCGATGGACTGGACCGCACCACCACACAGATCGCTGTGGAGGCTGATGTGCCACAGTTTTTGTCCGGGATGATCAAGATGAAAGTGAATCCACTGCTCGAAAAGGTGGCCAATACCCTGGAGAGCCTAGATCTAGATAAGTTGCTGGGTGCTGAGTAAGCCTAGTATTGCTTTTTATTTGGTGGGGCTAATGCTCTCCGCTGTGGCGTGTCGCAGTGTCGCACCGGACGAACGACAACGGATTCCCCCTGCCCCTGTGTGGTATCTCCTAGACCTCATGGGCGAGGGGTATGCACTCATGGAGCCGATCAGCATGGTGAGCATCGAGCATCCACGTACCGCCGAGGATAGAGTGGGGTATGGCGGATTGGTGGTCGTCCACCTATCCGGGATTGGTGAGCCCTTTTGCGCCTACGAAGCGGCATGCCCCTATGATTGGCCGACGGTCGTATCGGTACAACCCATGCCGGAAAAGCAACTCCCCGAGGGAACTCTGCTCGCTGTACAGTGCCCAAGGTGTGGAACAGTGTACGACCTCACCCTCGGACTAGGACAACCCCTCAATGGCCCGGCAAGGCTCCCCCTAACCCCATATCGGTGTAGAAGGGTGGGGGATAGGTTGCTGATTACCAACTAACTCCCGATCTTTGTCAACCCATACAACCCCAGCAGTGATGTACAAACCATTCCTCAAGTCCATAGCCGACCATTTCTATGCCCATCATAGGTCCGAACTGAAGCTGTATCGGTTTTATTTCCAAAACCGTAGGGCGGGGTTGTTTTTTTTGTACTACCTCAAGGAGAATGCCCAGGCGGCCAAGCAGACGATTATACTGCCACAGGTGACAACACTTGTGGAGCAGCTGAGGCGAAAGTGTCACTTGCCGGAGGCGGATGTCAACAACCAGCTACTGGTGATCTATCAGCTCTACCTTACGCTCCGGGAACTTGGCCTGAAGGTCGGAGAATCCACCTTCAGCGACTTTTACCGACTGGGAGAGTACATTATCAATGACTTTGGCGACCTAGACAAGCACCTCAAGGACCCCGAGCAGATCTACACCAATGCGGCTGACCTTGCGGAACTATCGGTTGATACCGACTATCTGGACGAGCACCAACGTGACTCGATCAAGCGCTTCTTTAGTCACATCTTGGACTCCCAGCTCTCGCACGAAAAATCCTTCTATAGCCTCTTCAAGGCTATGCCTAGTGCGTATGATCTGCTCAAAAAACGCCTCCGGGAGACCAACCTAGCCTACGATGGAATGGTGATGAGGAGGATATGTGAGGAGGTGCAGAATGGGGAGAGATCTCTCATTGAGGACGGCTTTCGCAACGTTTTTGTGGGGCTCAACTCTCTCTCCGTCGTGGAGCGAAAATTGCTGAAACACTACCAAGAGGATCCGAATACACGCTTCTATTGGGACTATGAGGGTGTGGCACTCCAAGAGGGACAGATAGCAGGAGCCTTCAAGCTACAAAATGAGAAAAACTTTCCCTCCCCGACCCCACCAAGTCTCGACTATATAGACTTTGAGAAGGTCAACACCTTGCCCGAGATTGACTTGGTGTCCATCCCCTCCAAGGTGGCGCAGGCTGTATTTGTCGGCGACAACTGTATCAATCAAATGTGCGAGGAGTGGAAGGACAAAATCAATGATCTACAGGTCGCTGTCGTGCTACCCAACGAGCGACTGCTGATGCCCCTCTTGAGCAACCTCAGAGCTGACCTTGGGTGTGAGGTCAATGTCACTATGGGGTATCCCTTGCGCGAAATGCCACTGGTCGGGATGTTCATGCGCCTGATAGCGATCCTCAAGCAAGTGCGACTACGTTACGCCTCCAAGGGGGGAACCTATTGGCGAGGAGTGGAGATCAAGGAGATCTTGGCCGGTAGCTCATTGGACCCTTTCTTTGAGGACAATGACCTACGGCAGAGAATCGTCGAAAAGATCAATAAGGAGAAGTGCTTTCGTATTCATACAAAAGAGGCAATGTCTCGGATCTGGGACTTCCCGGACACCAATGACGACCAGCGCAACTTTTTGGACCACCTCTTTTTTTATCCCGAGAGGGACGATGGCACGACCCAAGGCGGGCTGGCACTCCTAGAGTACTTCATCGATCTGGTAGAGCGGTTGATGGACGAACCATCGGCTCCAGAAGATGAGCAAGCACCTTATACCGCCGAACGCTCTGTCCTACCCTTTCTCCGAGACCTCCTCGTGGATCGGCGCACAGCGATCTGCGACCACCTGGCCGAGAACCCCAGGTCCGAGGCCTTTGGTGCCACCATCATGGAGGATCTCTTGCACTCCCTCTTTACCTACGCACGCATACCATACAAGGGAGAGCCGCTCAAGGGGCTACAAGTGATGGGGGTATTGGAGACCCGTGGACTGGACTTTGATATCGTCCTCATCCCCGATGCCACAGAGGGGGTCCTGCCAGGCTACAGCCACCTCAAGAGTATCATACCACATGTCATCCGTCTGGGGCATGGGTTACCGACCTATGAGTGGCATGAGCGGACACGTGCCTACAATTTCTTTCGCCTCATCTCACGAGCCTCGCAGCTGTATTGCACCTACGATGCGCGACGCAGTCACCTCTCCAGTGGCGAGCCATCCCGCTATTTCCGCCTGATCGAGTACCTCTACGACAAGTCCGGCACCGGCGTGACCCATCGCTCTGCCGGCTATCCTTTGAGGATTGGTGCCACACCACACGAAACTTTTCGCCCGGATCCCGAAAAGTGTGCGGCCTTCCGAGAGTCAGTCACCACCGGATCACGCCACCTATCTGCTTCGGCTCTAAATGAGTTTTTGAGCTGTCCTCTCAGGTTTTATGCTGCCAAGGTGGAGGGGATCGGTGACCAGGACGAGCTGGCCGAGACAATGGACACCAGGATCGTTGGTACGGTGGTACACAACACTTTGCACGACCTCTACAGCCCTTTTGAGGGACGGGCCTTTGACTTTGGCAAGCTCCGGAGTTGGCTCGACGCGGAAAATACTGATATCGACAGGGCGATCCTAAAAAGCTACGAAAAAGAGTTTGGGCGAAAAGAGATGGGGGCATTTGACCAACTGTTGGCCTCCGGAGCCCGAGCCATGGTCCGAAACGTGATCGACCATGACCTCAAGCAGCAGTCGACACTGACCCGCTACATCGGTGGCGAAGTGCGGTTTGAGTCCAAAGTCCCCCTTAGGGAGGGTAAGAGCGTAAACATAGTGGGCTACATCGATCGACTCCACACAGATATCGACGGTGCTCTGCACATCGTCGACTTCAAGACCGGCAACGTCGACCCCAAGACCCCATTGGACATAGCCGACGATCGTGCCAAAAACAACAAAGCAGGCATGCAGCTTCTCCTCTACTCTCTCATGCTCAGCGACCGTAGTAAGTACCAAACCACCTTTGACAGAGTCCAATACGACAGGATCATCCCAGAGCTCTACAAGCCCTTGGCCAAGGACTTTACGGTACTGAAGGTAAAGAAAGGCACCCGCTACTACGAGGACCTACTCGACTTTTCCTCCATCCAAGACACCGTGGCGGAGATCATCCCCGACCTACTGGACGAGATCGTAGACCCCCAGCAGAGCTATGTGGCTACGCCCAATATCTCCGCCTGTAGCTACTGCCCCATCGCCAACCTATGCTCACAAGTCGTCAAGTCATGAAAGTACAGGTCCTCAACAACGGTCGCACCGACTACTCGGACGCACTCCGACAGCAAGAGTACTACTTTCAAAAAGCCGTGACCGCTCACACCAATGGCCAAAAAACAGCCCACCACCTCCTCCTAAACGAGCACAACCCCATCCTGACCCTGGGCCTACATGCCGACCCCAAAAATATCCTCTACCCAAAAGAGATCCTCGACCAAGCCGGCATACAGGTGTGCCAAACCAACCGAGGGGGAGATGTCACCTACCATGGTCCCGGACAGTGGGTCGTCTATCCGATATTTGACCTCACAGAGCTCGGACTGGGCATACGAGACTACGTCCACTCTCTCGAGCAAGTGGCTATCACCGTGCTCAGTGACTATGGACTGCAGGGAGAGCGGATACCGGGCGCATCCGGAGTCTGGATGCACAGCCACACCCCCACACCCAAAAAGATTTGTGCCGTCGGAGTCAAAGTCAGCCACTGCATCACCATGCACGGTATTGCTTTCAACGTCAGCGTACCACCGGACGACTTTCGCTGGATCAACCCCTGTGGCTTTTCCGACAAAGGCGTCACCAACCTATGCCTCGAAGCCGGACAGACCATCTCGATGGACGAAGTCGCACAGAGACTGATCACCGCATTCGGACAAATATTTGACCGACCAATAGAGCTTTTGACACCATGAAGAGCATCGCCACATTTTCTCCCTACCACTCCTTCAGCAGAGAAGCATGGAGCCGACTCGACAGCCACCCGGACTTCCCCTTCTCCGAAATAAACCTACACCAGCTCCAAGCACTCAACGAACCACTTACCGTCGACGAAGTCCGAGACATCTACCTCCCACTTTGTCGCCTCCTGCAGATCCATATCCAGCACCACAAAAATCTACACCGAGAGTACAGCCAGTTCTTTCACCGTGAAGTCCAGCATGTCCCCTACGTCATCGGGATCGCCGGAAGCGTCGCTGTCGGAAAAAGCACCACCGCCAGAGTCCTGCACAAACTCCTCTCCATGAACGACGCCACACCAAACGTCGCCCTCATCACCACCGACGGATTCCTCTACCCAAACGCCACACTTGAGCAAAAAGGGATACTCAACCGCAAAGGATTCCCAGAAAGCTACGACGCCACAAAACTTATCAACTTCCTCGCCGCCATCAAGAGCGGACGACGCAACCTCCACACCCCAACCTACTCACACCTCTACTACGACGTGATCCCCGACCAGTACGACATCATCGACCAGCCCGATGTCCTCATCGTAGAGGGAATAAACGTCCTGCAAGTCAACACCACCCCCAACTTTGATCGCCGAAAGATCTTCGTATCCGACTTCTTCGACTTCTCCATCTATGTCGACGCAGACCCAGAGAGCATCCGAAGCTGGTACGTACACCGATTTTTACTCCTCCAAAAAACCGCATTTCAGCAACCCGACTCCTTCTTTTACCAATACGCAGACCTGACCGAAGCACAAGCAATAGACTTCGCCAACAAGATTTGGGACGAGATCAACCTCCCCAACCTCCGAGACAACATCCAGCCAACCAGGCTCCGCTCCTCCCTAATCCTAGAGAAAAGCAACGACCACACCGTCCGAAACATCCGGCTCCGAAAAGTCTGATGCCCCAACCTCCCACTAGCCCCCTCAAAAGCATAAAAAGAAGCAGAGCACCGAGGCCAATCGACCTCGTACCATCGCCACCACATAAATACTGAAGGTGAGCCAAGGCCCAAACGCCTCGGCGCACCCTCGTTTTTTTTGCTCCTTTTTGGGCCTAAAAAAACTTACCTTTCAACAGCCTGAAACACAGCTCTGTACAAAGCCCCTAATCTTTCACGGATAGAAGCGATCAGTTTCACGGATAGAAGCAAAACTCTTCACGGATAGAATCAAAACCCTTCACGGACAAAAGCTCCCCCTCCCATCCATTTTCCCCCTCCGATTAGTACACCACGCATTTGAAAATAGCCTTTCCAATCTTCTGCTCTGTCTTAGGTGGATGGTAATCTCTTTTCAACTTTTGTACAAGGCATATCTTTGTCGGTTTAGCAATTTTGTTTGTGGTTAACATTCATGCTGGTTTAGATTGTAAATAAATTTTGTTATTACACGTCTCTTTGTGTATTCTGTTTTTAATTATGGTTTTTACTGAGCATAGTTTATTATCGAAAGTGCGCAATAGTGGGTTCTGTATGCGCAAAATGTGCTCTTTTGGCGTTTCTTTTTGTTTAGCTTTGTAAAAACCATATAGGGCTACACTTTGTGAGGGTGGATCTATGACAGATTAACCAAAATGTAGCAATTATCTACTAAAACACACACAAGACGAAAAATCAAACAAACTAATCAAGCAAGAGAATAATTAACTACCAAGCTATCTAACTTTATGAGAAATCTGAAACAAACTAAACTTTTGTTGGCATTTGCCCTTTTAATGGTTGGATGTACCAGTCATGATTGGCCTGTGCAGCAAAAGAAAGCGGCACCGATCAGTGACGTGAAGGCCACTTCTGTCAACCCCGGTGAAATCGTTATATCGTGGAAATTGGATGAGGCCAAGGGAGATGCAGATAGGATTGGTGTCCTCGCAACCTATTTTGATCCGATACAGAATACGAAGATGGAGCGTATGGCGGCTGCCAACGAAACTAGTGTTGTGATACCAAATACCGCAAAAGTAGCTGGGGAGTATACCTTTGTTGTTCGTTCAGTAAGCAGTAGCGGTCAGTTTGGGAAAGCCTACACTTTGACAGCGACTAGCCTCCCTATGACCAAGCAATACACTCCGTCTGATTTTAGGGATATACCGCTTACTGTTGATATGGTTACGACCAATGCACAAGAATGGACTGAAGGCCCGATAGAAAACTTGGTCGATGGAGATGTGAATAACTACTTCCACTCCGATTGGCACGGTGCTTGGCAGGAGTTGCACTATATTCAGGTAGACCTAAAAGACGACAGCCATGGTGGAAAATATCTGAGGTTTGGGTATGTGCCAAGACCCAAAAACAGCTCCGGCGCACCAAAAGTGGCTCGCATCCTTACTAGTGCCGATGGTAATACTTGGAGCGTAGCAGCAGAGGCAACAAACTATGGACTTCCGGCAATGACTGGTGATCGAAAAGATGGCGATTACTTCTTGATGCCTAAGGGTGCTCGATACATTAGGTTTGTTCCACTGGTAAGACACGATGGGGTAGATCTTCAGGCTATGCTGGGAATAAGAGGGGCGAGTTTCTTCCATATGGGAGAGCTCTATTTGTCCCAGTCATATGGTCAAGATGTGTATGATCCCGAAGTGGATGTAAAAAAACAGATTGATGCTTATAAGCATGCGGATAACGAAAAGAAGTAACAGTGCTCAATTAATAACAGCGAAAATATGAAGACACGGTTTAGAACCCTTTTTCTGGCTCTTTTGCTCAATGCCCTTGGTGCAATGCTGGCAATTGCCCAGAACAATGTAAAGGTGAGTGGGACGGTAATAGACACCACCTTGGATGAGCCTTTTATCGGAGTTACTATACAGGCTGTAGGAACAACTCTTGGTACAACATCAGATATGAACGGTCGCTTTAGTATAGCGGTTCCGATTGGCACAGAACTCAAGTTCAGTTTTGTTAGCTACAAGCCAGTATCCTATGTTGTGAAGGGGGCTGACGCAAACCTTCGCATAGAGATGCATGAGGACAGTCAAGCGCTAGAGGAGCTGGTCGTGATTGGATATGGTGCCTCTAGAAAGGAAGACCTCTCTACCTCCATCTCTACAATGAGCATCGGAAAAGAGTTGAAGTCGGGGCCCTCAAATCTTGCATCTGTAATGCAAGGACGTTTGCCGGGAGTGACTATCCAAAATAGTGGTGGTGACCCACTCTCTAGAGCAGAATTGAATATTCGCGGAAAAGGCTCAAGAGGTGGAGATGCTGTCCTCTATGTGGTAGACGGTGTTCCCGGAGCTCCCTTTAATATTGAGGATGTGGAGAATATCACAGTGCTAAAAGATGCCGCCTCGGCTGCTATCTACGGAGCTTCTGTAGGTTCAGGTGGTGTGATCGTTGTGACTACCAAGAAAGGAAAGTCTGGACGGGTCAATGTGCAGTTCAATGGCTCATATAGCTTTAAGAATGCTACCAAGTTGCCCTCTGTGACTACCGCAGGTCAATACACCAAGATTTGGACTCACTTAGCAGAGACTGAGGGTGCAGGGTTGCCTACTGTGGCTAATGTGAAGGCTTATCCATACGGTGCTATTCATCGCACTGATTGGATGAAAGAGATTTTCCGAACAGGCGCGCTACAGCACTATGCCCTCACACTCAACGGTGGTAGTGACAAGCTACAAAGTATTCTTTCGTTTTCTTATGACAAAAATGAGGGCATTCTACTCAATACCTATTCGGAGAGTTTTGGAGGAAGACTCAATGTTGATTATACCATTTTTGATTGGCTTAGTGTTAATCAGAATGTCAATATCAACTATAGCAATGGACAAGGTGGTGTATGGGACCGAGGACATGAGGGGATCCTGATGGATGCAACCTTTTTCCCATCTTCTGCAACGGTTTACGAACTTGATAGAAATGGAAATAAGGTACTTGGAAAAGATGGGCAACCGCTATGGGGAGGTACAGTCCCTCAATACTATGCGAGCCAAGGTGTGTCTGGGTATGGAATGCTGAACAACCCTGTTGCGACACTCATGCGCCAGAGGCAGAATCGTCCAGAGACTAACCTTTTTTCAACTACCGCTCTAACCATCAAACCATTGAGAGGTTTGGATATCATTAGCCGCTTCTCTGTCGGTCAAGATTGGGCCCGCTATGAAAACTTCACACCTGAGGTGAAAGAAGTCGGAAGCCGTGCCCGTCCCAACTCCAGGTCAATATACTCTAGTCTGCATTCCAATTGGCTATGGGAAAATACGATTACGTATGCCACGTTGCTAGCTGACGTGCATCATATCAGTGCTATGGCAGGCTATACCATGGCGTATGATAATTGGCGAAATCACACAGTGGAGAAGCAAAACTACCCCAATGAGGACCCATCCAAGGTTCGCTTTCAGAATGGGACTCAGTTTAGCGAGCCACCGATAGAGGGTATTACGGAGGAGTCTATGATATCTGGATTTGGACGACTTAGCTACTCATACGATGATAGGTACTTTGTTACTGGGTCAATTCGTAACGACTTCTCTTCCAAGTTGGCACCAAGAAACCGATCTGCTATCTTCCCTGCACTCTCAGGGTCATGGAAGATCTCTAGTGAGTCCTTTATGAAGGATGTCAAGGCCATTGATCTCCTAAAGGTCCGTGGAAGCTGGGGACAGGTAGGAAACGTAGCAATGGTTGATCCCTATGCATACAATGTTTCTATGGCTCAGGCCAGGGGATCGGTATTTGGAGCCAATAATGATGTGGTATATGGTTTCTTCCAAAAAGGAATATCCAATACAGATCTCAAATGGGAGACGACTGAGTCTTGGGGCGTTGGTTTGGATGTTGGGTTGTTTGGTAAGGTTTCGCTCTCTGCTGACTACTTCAACAAGACAACAAAGGACCTGATTGAGCGCGTACCTCTTGTCCCAACGATGGGAGTAACCGAGGAGCCCCTGGGTAATGTGGGATCAGTCGTGAATAAGGGATGGGAGTTTAGCCTATCCTACGACGACCGAATCGGATCGGTTAAGTACGGACTTTTCGGTAACCTTAGCCTAATCCACTCAGAGGTGCTTTCTCTTGGAGGACGTGATTATATACAAGATGATGTCACTGTGAATAGTATGCAACCGGTACGTTCGGCAGTAGGTCAACCTTGGCAGTCTTTCTACATCTATGAGGCAAATGGAATCTTTAAGACCAAGGAAGAGGTTGCAGCCTATACTCATACTAATAGTGAGACAGGACAGACTAACCCAATACAACCTAGGGCTTTGCCTGGTGACCTCCGGTTTGTAGACCAAAATGGTGACGGCATAATCAATGACCAAGACCGTAAGTTCTTTGGTTCATATCTACCTACTATCACCTATTCTTTTGGCGGAAATCTGGAGTGGCGAGGATTAGACTTTGCTGTGATGTTCCAAGGAATTGCCGGAAATAAGCTCTATAATGCTTATAAGCAAATGTCACTTGTGGGTAGAGGTGTGCAAGGTAATCTCAATTCCCTTGCGCTCAAGTCATTCAACTTTGATCCAAACTCAGGTGTACCTCGCCTAGGTGTTGCGAAGGATGACAATGGAAATTACAGCATCGCTAACAGCTATTTTCTAGAGGATGGCGATTATCTACGTCTCAAGAGCTTGACCTTGGGCTATAGCATGCCTAAGAAGGTTATGGAGTCAATCAAGCTACCCAACTCAGGGCTTCGTGTTTATGTGAATGGTGAGAACCTCTTTACCTTTACGAAATACTCCGGAGTTGATCCTGAGGTAGGTTACTTTGGTATTGATGCAGGTCGTTATCCTTTGGCACGTACCTTTACTGTTGGGCTAAACTTGAACTTCTAAAGGCTCTATTCTGAAAAACAAAAAGAGAAACCAATGATATGAAAATAATAATGAGAAAGGTGACGTTAGTTGCCATGTCGTTGATGCTATTTGCAGGAGTGTTTTCATCGTGTTCAAATAGTGACTTTCTGAACCTCAAGCCGTATACAGAGGGTGATACCAACAATGACTACTACAAGGACAAATCTAACCTTCGTGCTTCTGTAGATGCGCTCAACAGATTTACCTCAGAGGAGTCTATAACCGGTCGTGGTTATATGTGGTTAGAGAATGCCAGCGATAATATGACAACGGGACGTGATCAGGCGCAAGCAACTCAGATCAAAAACTTCACGATGGGTGCGTCTAATGGACGCGACTGGAATGAAAACTGGGAGATCATGTATCAGATCATAGCTTCGGCCAATGAATTGATCAAGGCCACATCCGACCTGAAACTGACAGGAGAAGACCGCGACTTTGTGCTTGGAAACGCATATTTTTACCGGGGACTTTCTTACCTTTGGCTTGCTCCTTGGCACGGAGATGACGGCCCCAATGGCGGAATCCCTATTATCACGGAAAAAACACCGGTAAGGGACATGGATATGTCGCGTCCAAAAAGTGTTTTGGCGAACTACGATCAAATCATATCGGATATGGATGCTGCGGCCGAACACTTGCCCCTTTTGTCCCAACAAAATGAGAGCGACTATGGCCGTCCGTGGAAAGCTGCAGCATGGGGGCTAGCGGCAAGAGCCGCTCTGTATGCTGCTCAGTTTGATCAGTCTTATTACGAAAAAGTAATTGTTTACTGCGATAAGATTATGGGCCTGTCAGGGGCTGACAAACGAGCACTTTATCCTGATATTACGAAACTGTTCACTGCTCCCAACAACTTTTCCAGCGAATATATCTTCTCCTTTCTTGGCTCTGCTAAAGTTGCTGCAGGTCCCAAATTTCACGGAATGAGTGGACAAAACGGTGGCTGGGGAAGATTCAACACATGGGGTTATTTTGCACCTACTGTGGAGCTATATGAGTCTTTTGAAAATGGAGACCTACGCCGTGCAAATACCATTGGAATACCTGGAGATGATCTTACTTTCCTAGACCTGAATGTAAGAATTGGAGAGCCAGATACCAAAGACCCAAAGAAGGAAAAATATGAGTTAAGTGCTGACACGAAGATGTTATTCGTAAAATGGCTGAGTCCCTACAGATACAAGCGAAATGCAGGGGTAGAGTACTTCCCGAACGGCAACTTCATGTGTACCACACTTGGTCAGGTTGTAGTGCGCTATGCTGATGTCATGCTTATGAAAGCCGAAGCCCTTATTTGGCTGAGAGGAGAGGGTAATGGAGAGGCAAAAGAGCTCCTAAATGCAATACGCACTAGGGCCGGACTCCCTGCCAACAGCCATGCAACCAAGGCGGATCTCAAACGTGAGCGTCGCAATGAGTTGGCATTTGAGTTCAATACTCCACGCTGGATGGATATTATGCGCTGGGGAGACTTTGATCTATTAAGACAACCCCTACATGGTTTTGACATTGATCATTATTTGAAGACCTATAACAGCCAGACCCAAAAAGGCGAACTGAAGAAGAAGGAAGTATGGGCTGCACGCAATTTTAATCCCGAGAAAAATAAGGTGTTCCCAATACCTCAGGCAGTTATTGATAAGTCCAAAAATCTGAAGCAAAATATCGGTTATTAATCAATAGATAGAACTCAGTTCAATCATTTTATGAAGAAATTACTGTTCTTTTTGACAGTGTTTGTACTAGTAGGTTCGCTTGAGCTTGAGGCTCAAGTGAACCTCACCGTTTGTACATACAACGTGAAATCTTTTGAAATCGAGAACCAAGCACTCTCCCAGGGAAAGCAGTTCCAAATGTCCTTTTTTTTCAAGGCGTTCAAGGATCTGAATGCTGACATTTATGCCATCAACGAGCTTGAGTTGCTCACTAGTCGCATGGGACAACGCAATCTGCTAGGTGAACTTGCGGCTGAGTTTGGAATGTACTCAGCCTTCGGTAAGTCTTATCCCAAGGAAGAGGGACTGTACGGAAATGGTCTAATAAGTCGATACCCTATTTTGAGTGTTCATAGTAAATTGCTCCCGAAGCCGGCAAGTTCTGCTGACCAACGTAGTGTCATGTGGGCGGATATTCTTCATCCGTCCGGACAGGTTTTTCGGGTAGTAGTTACCCACTTGGATCACGTCGGAGGCGAAGAAGAGCAATTGCGTGCTATCGCCAAAGATGAATCTATAACCAAAACTGAACATCCCATTATTTTGATGGGGGATATGAATATGGGAGAAGAAAAAGTGAATAATATTCTCCGTGGTGATTTCAAGTGCATGGCCTTCAACTGGCTTGACTACATAGGTGTTGCAATGAAAAATGGATCCTTTACCGCAAAAGGTAAGCGTGTAGAGTCTTTTGATCGCCTATCTGATCACTCCGCCGTACTTACCCAACTTACTTACTCCAAATAATGAATTGCCATGGATATGAAAAAGCTTCCATTTTTACTCACGACCCTTCTACTTTTGTTTGTGTTTGCCGGATGCAAAGGTGAAAAAGGGGGAAATACACCGACGCCTTCTCCATCCAAGAAACCAAATGACAAGGAGATCCAGTGGAATAAGGATCGCACTCTAGAGTTTGTTGTGGTCTCTAATCATCAAACAAAAGCTCTTTTTGGTACAAAAAAAGATTACGCAGACCTTTCGGAGTGGCTAAGCAATAAGAATAGCTATTCTATGGCAGTGTTGATGAATGCTGATGCTTCTGGAGATGGCGCTGCAATAGCTATGGCGCTCCCTCCGGTTGCCAAACTCTTTCAGTGCTATAACTTTTCAGGGTACCGTGAAGGAGTCCCGACTGGTAATCTTGTCTTAACCAAGGAGTATTTTCGAGACTATGTAAACCTGCCGATTGGCAATAGCTACCTGCTTACTTTCAAGACTGATTTGAATGCCACATCTCCCAAGCAACTAAAATATACTCTAAGTATGGGGGTTGTCACAATATCTGATAACTTGACCCTTTCTGCATTTGAAAAGGAATTGGCCAACCAGGTCTCTGGTACTAAGGAAATTCTACTAATAGGAACAATTGCCAAGGATTTGATGAATGCTTTCCCAAAGATAGATGGCTACGAACTAAAGGAAGTAAGTCCTGTCGTTGGAGGTGACCATGTTACTTTCTTATTTGCAAAGAAGAGCTATCTTCACCGTGAAACAACCAAGCTTTTTGATCGTTCTGGTGTTATTGGCTATTCAGTGAAAGTGGAGGCCGGGGTCTTAAGGTAATCTTTTAGGCTCTTTGCGGGGGAAAATGGTTACTTTTGTTTTAGCAGATAGGTTTATGGATTGTCGCATGGAAATAGGTAGGATCAGGTGGTGTGTGGTGGCGGTGTTTTGGACCATCATGCTCTCCGGCTCTTCATGTGCGGACGTTGAGTCTGAGCCGAAGGGTGGACGAAAGTCGGATGCTTCTCCGCTTCTCGTGGATCTGTTTATTGCCGGGACGCATGATTCCGGTGCGATCAATGGCCTTGCCGGTTGTCAGGATATTACTCTGGAGGAGCAGTTGCGACGAGGTATTCGTGCCTTTGATATCCGCCTGGTTGACCGCTATGATGGGTCCGGAAAAATGGATGTTTACCATGGTGTGGTGCGCTATCCTCTGGAGTTGACGACTAATATATTGCCACTTTTTGTGAGCTTTTTGGAGGCGTATCCGGAGGAGTTTGTGATTGTTTCGCTCCGCAAAGAGGATGATAGCAATGGTACTCCGGAGCATTATGCGTCCTATGAGGCTTCGTTGTTGAGAGCACTGAGTGCTCCGGAGGTGTCCGACCATGTCTACCGGCGACCTTTGACGCTAAAAACGACCAAGCGTGACTTGGCTGGAAAGATTGTGATCTTTAGTCGCAATAAGTTTTCGGAGGGTGTTCCGCTTCCTCAGTATGACTCTTTTGGACACAACAAGACAGCTCGAGCCTCGCTTGTATGGCCCGGCAGGGGCTGGGCACCGTTCCCTCTATTGGTGGAGGATGCCTATGTAGTCAAGGATATCATCCATAAGAGTGACAAGAAGCGTGCGGTTCGGGAGGCGCTAGAGCTGGCAACCGAGCAGGATCGCGATGAGCTGAATATCTTTTTCATCAGCGGGTCGGCCCCGGCCACCCCCCTTGGTGTGGCCAAGGTGATGAATCCATATACTCTGGACTTGCTGAAAGGGATGGAGACGCCACCTCCGGGTATCTATTTCGTGGACTTTGCAGGGCGAAAAGAGACGAAAGAACTGATTGATTATCTACACGAACTGAATAATAGGAATGGTAAGTAAGAAACATTTGTGGTCTTTGCTTGCGGGTATAGGGTTGCTCTGTATGGGGCAGTCTTGCTCGTCCAAGTCGGGACAAAAGGAGCTTGTTCCGGTCAACCCCGATCTGTATGAGCAGGTAGATCCATTTATAGGGACTGACTTTCACGGTCATACCTTTCCGGGTGCTGCGTCACCCAATGGTTTGGTCCAGCTCAGTCCTGATACGCGTTGGGAGGGGTGGGATGCTTGCTCGGGGTATCACTATTCGGATGAGTCGCTGTATGGCTTTGCGCATACGCACCTCAGTGGTACGGGCGCCACGGATCTGAGTGATGTCCTCTTTATACCGACCAACGACCCGCAATTGTTTAGAGACAGTATTAGCCGGCGACACTTGCCGAAGACCGGATTTTCGCACAAAAATGAAGTCGCTCATGCGGGCTACTACAGTGTGAAGATGGACAATGGCATCTTGGTGGAGCTGACGACGACCCCCTTGGTCGGGGTGCATCGGTATACGTACCCTGCCGGTCAGCCTCAAGCGGTGGTCCTCGACTTGGTGAGCCTCAAGCCTCGGGATATGGTGGCGACTGCCTTTGAGCAGGTGAATACCTATGATGTGCAGGGACTACAAGCTACGGATGGCTGGACGACCGGCAAAAAAACTTATTTCTATGCCCGTTTTAGCAAGCCGATCAAGGAGCTTGAGGTATACGAAAATGGGCTTCTGACTGCGACACCCTCATCGGTCGGAGATTCAATCCGTGCGATCCTTAGTTTTGATGCAGAGGAGATCGCACCACTGGAGGCGTATGTAGGACTGTCGACGACCTCCTACGAGGCGGCTAGGGCAAATCTGGAGAGTCAGCTACAGGGTCGGAACTTTGGGGAGGTACAAGTGGCCAATGAGCAGTCGTGGCAGGAGGTGCTGAGCAAGATAGAGGTACCCATGGGCGCAGAGCAGGATCTAAAGGTCTTTTACACCGCTCTCTACCACTCCTATATAGCTCCCAATCGGATCAGCGATCAGGCCGGCACCTATCTTGGTAACGATGGGCGGGTGCATAGCCTACCTGAGGGGCAGATTCAGT
Organism: Porphyromonas sp. C0026D3; assembly: GCF_056590775.1. Lineage (NCBI taxonomy): Bacteria > Pseudomonadati > Bacteroidota > Bacteroidia > Bacteroidales > Porphyromonadaceae > Porphyromonas > Porphyromonas sp. C0026D3. The sequence goes on along the minus strand of NZ_JBWPWU010000002.1, from coordinate 196,136 downwards.
ACAGTACTCTCTCGCTGTGGGACACCTACCGTACCTTGCATCCGTTGTTGACACTCCTCGATCACAAGCTGGTGGATGATGTGGTATGGTCGATGCTCAGGATGTATGATGAGCAGGGGGAGCTACCGATCTGGCCACTGATGAGTGGGGAGACCCACTGTATGATAGGGTACCATGCGGTCTCCGTGATCGCTGATGCCTACTTGAGGGGGATCGGGACTTTTGATGCGGAGCGGGCATTGCAGGCTATGGTTCACTCCTCCAATATCAATAAGAAAGGCTCCGACTACTATGTGGAGTATGGCTATATCCCGGCTGATCGGAAAAATGAATCGGTCTCTTGTACCCTAGAGTACTCATATGATGATTGGACCATAGCGATGATGGCCAAGGCTATGGGCAAAGAGGACATTGCGGCTATGTATCTGGACAGAGCCCTCAACTACGTCAACCTCTACGATGGGAGTACGGGCTATTTCAGAGGACGAAACTTTGATGGCTCTTGGGAGGCAAATTTTGATCCCTATGCCGTGAGTCGAAATTACACCGAGGCTACGGCTTGGCACTACCGCTATGCACCACAGCACGATGTAAATGGGCTGATCCGTATGCATGGTGGGCGTGAGGCTTTTTTTGCATCGCTTGATGCCCTCTTTGGCGATGAGCGCAAGCATGTGGGTGATCTGCAGGATATCACAGGCCTCTTGGGACAGTATGCCCACGGCAACGAACCGAGCCACCATGTCGCCTATCTCTACACCTATGCCGGTGAGCCGTGGAAAACACAGGAGCTCACTCGGCGTCTGCTGGACGAAATGTACTCGGACAAGCCGGATGGAATAGTCGGCAACGAAGATTGTGGACAAATGTCGGCTTGGTACATCATGACGGCGATGGGATTTTATCCCGTCACTCCGGGGTCAGGGGAGTATGTCCTGACGACACCCCTCTTCCCCGAGGTGCGACTGCATACGGCAGGAGGAGCAGAGCTTGTGATCAAGGCCAACGATCCCGACAAAAACCATTATATCAAGTCTGTTTCGCTCAATGGCAAGTTGCTGGATCGCCTTTTTGTCACCTATGATGAGGTGATGTCCGGTGGCGAACTGACGTTTGAGCTGACCGACAAGCCGGTGAAAGACTACACCATAGGCTCTGACCCCTACTCACTCACCACGGAGAATGTCGCCTCGCCTGTGTTTACCACAGCGGATTTGGCCCTTTACGACGGTGAGGTGACGGTGGATCTCGCCAGCGCCACTCCGGGGAGTACGATCTACTATACTCTGGATGGGACCACTCCCACACGGGAGTCGATGCGCTACGAAGCCCCCTTTGTGCTGACCGACAATTGTACGATCAAGGCTTTTGCCATCGCTGATGGTGCTCCATCTCGTATCAGTACGCTCTTGGCCACCAAGGCTGTACCCATGCCCGCTCTCCTTCCGACCAACTTCAAGGAGGGGGTTGCGTACCGACTCTACCACGGCCGATTTGCCTCTGTGGATGAGATCGCAAAGGGCCAGCTGATCCTACGAGGGATCAACCGTATGGTTACGAATGAAATCCGTGACCGTGACGAGGATTATGGGTTGATCTTTGATGGATACATAGAGGTCCCGGAGGACGGTGTGTATGAGTTTGTCCTCCGTAGTGACGATGGGTCTGTCCTCCGGGTTGGAGATACGGATGTCGTGCTCAACGATGGCTCGCATGCCTATGTGTCGGCTACCGGAAAGATCGCACTCGCCAAGGGTTTCCACCCCCTGCAGGTCCTATATTGGCAAGGTAGTGAGGGTCAAGGCTTGGATGCTGCCATGCGCAAGCGAGGAGAGAAGGAATATCAACCGCTAAAGCTATACTTTACCCAAAAATGAAGAACTATCTACTTCTAGTCCTAGTCCTACTTGCGGGCTGCAAACCGTGGTGTGGACAGACACAAACCGATGAAAACTCTGATAGCAAAACCCAGTCGGTGCAGCTACCGGAGACCTACCAGACCGTGACCGTTGCCCCTATACCCGACGATGCTCGGGTACGCAACGTAGTCCTGATGATCGGAGACGGCATGAGTTTGTCTCATATCGCCAATCTCTGGACGGCCAACAAGGGACGTGTAAATCTAGAGAATGCCCAGGCCATTGGACTCTCCAAGACGACCACGGCAGACACCCTGATCACCGACTCCGGGGCAGCCGGCACCGCAATGGCTTGTGGTGTGAAAGTCAACTACCACGCCATCGGTATTGATCCTGCCGGTAACGAATTGACCACATTGGTCGATCGTGCACATGCTGCCGGACTGGGTACCGGTGTCGTGGTCACTTGTCGGCTATGGGATGCGACACCTGCAGCCTTTTTGGCACACAATCTCTCGCGAGACGAGGAGGAGGACCTGATCGGCGACTTCCCGACCAGCAACTGTGATGTCATCATCGGGGGTGGGGCATCTCGTTTCCAAAACCGCACCGATGGCAGAGATATCATTACCGAGATGGAGCAGGTGGGCTATCAGGTCAGCCGTTCCCTCGGTGATGCCACTCAGCATGCCGACTCGCCTAGGCAGCTGGTCCTCGTGGCCGAAAAAGACACTCCTCTGCCACAGGAGCGAGGTGATTACTTGCGCGATGCCTCGATCTATACACTGGACAAGCTCAAGGCCAAGAATCCCAATGGCTTCTTTGTCATGATAGAGGGGTCCCAGTTGGATGACTATGGACACTTCAATGACCTAGACTTGCTGATGCAGGAGACGGCCGACTTTGATCGGACCATAGGTGCTGTCATGCAGTGGGCCGAGCAAGACGGTGAGACCCTCGTGGTCGTCACCGCTGACCACGAGACCGGTGGCCTGACCCTCCTCGGGGGGAGTATCCATACCGGGACCACAGTGGGGCACTTTGCCACCGGTGGACACAGTGGTGTCCTTGTGCCCGTGTATGCTTACGGTGCAGGAGCTCGCGACTTCACCGGTATTTACGAAAACACAGAGATCTTTCACAAAATCTGTCATGCACTTAGCCTGAAGTAATCATGAGACGAATCACCACCCTACTACTCCTGCTCTCCCTCTGTATGGCCGGCTATGCCCAAAAAGCGCAACACTTCCGGCCGGATGGGACCTACCTGATCGCCCACTTCTCGGATACGCACATAGATGCCAAGGACCCCGAGACCACCAAGCGCACCCATGAGACCATACGTGGTGTCCTCACGGCGAACCGACCGGACCTTGCTGTCTTCAATGGCGACATCGTCACGGCGGCACCTGCCGAAGGTGCTTGGAGAGACCTCATTCACCTCATGGAGGAGTGTCGTACCCCCTTTGTGGTTACCAGTGGCAACCATGATCCGGAGTTCATGACCCGAGAGGCGATATACGATCTGCTAGAGGCCTCTCCCTACTATGTGGGGGATAGGGGGCCGGCGGAGCTGACCGGTATGGGCAACTGCATAGTCCCCGTTTATGGACAGGACGAGCGGGCCAAAGCCCTCCTCTACTTCTTGGACTCCAACGACTACTTTGAGGACCAGTTTGTCCAGCACTACGATTGGATTCACTTCGACCAGATCTCTTGGTACAGAGAGCAGAGTGACCTACTGACTGCTCAAAATGGGGGTAAGCCACTTCCGGCACTGATGTTCTTTCATATCCCGTTGCCCGAGTTTGGACGACTCAAAGGGGCCCCCAAGACTTTTGGCGAGCCACGAGAGTGGGTCTCTTCAGCCTTCTACAGCACCGGGCTTTTTGCCTCCGTCCTTGAAAAAAAGGATGTGATGGGGATCTTTGCCGGACATGACCACAGCAACGACATGATCGGGATCGACTCCGGGGTGGCACTTGGCTACGGACGTGTGAGTGGCTGGGGTGCCTATGGCCAACCCGAGCGCGGTGCACGCATGATCAAGCTCTACGAGGGTGAGCGTCGCTTCGACAGCTGGGTCACCACTCCGACAGGTGGTCCGGAGGGTATCTACTACTACCCCTCCGGAATCAATTCGATCGAGGAGACTAGGGCCACCTATCTTCCGGCACTGGAGGTACAGCCCACGGAGCATGGGGTCGCCTATACCTACTACGAGGGGCCATTCAAGCACACGTCGCAGATTACAGAGGACCTGGCGGTGGCGTCCGGCATTATGCCCAACTTCGCTATAGACAAGTACGACACCAAGGATCACTTTGCCTACAAGTACCGTACCTATATCCGCATCCCCGAGCGTGGCATATACCGATTCTACACCTATTCGGACGATGGATCCGTCCTCTATCTCGATGGACAAAAACTGGTCGATAATGATGGAGGACACAGCTCCCAGATGAAAGAGGGAGTCGTGGCACTTGAGCCGGGATTTCACCTCATGGAGGTGCACTATTTTGAGGACTATATGGGCAACGAACTTGAGGTCGGACTCGTTAGTCGCACTATGCTCAGTCAGCCTATCCCCTCAGAGATGCTCTACCTCCCGGAGAAAAAATGAGAATGTGGTACGGATGATGATCCAAAGCAACGAGGCAGATCATCCATCCTTTTAATCCTTTGGCGACCCCTCTTGGGGTCGCCTTTTTTGTTTCGGGTCCGGTGTATTCGAGGTCATCTGGGCTGCCCTCTGGATCCTTTCATGTGAGCAGTCTCCTTTTGTGGGGGGCTGTCGTCCTGATTGGTTCACCCTGTTTCCTGCGCCCGGGAACCCCTTGGAGAAGGGGGTGAAAAACAAGCGTTTTTGGGCCCCTAAAAAAGCCCCTTTCGGAGTTTTTTGATAGTCAGGTACTTATGAGGGGCCTTGAGTTTCACGGACAGAAGCGATCGGTTTCACGGATAGAAGCAAAACTTTTCACGGATAGAGGCGATCGCTTGGACGGGTAGAAGAAATAAATTGGTTCCACAACGGCGCCTTGTCGGGAAATATCGGAGGGTCTCCCCCCTGTGTGAAAAAAAATGGGCGAGAAATTAATAAAAGGAATTGTTTTGTAAGAGATTTTTTGTAACTTGCAGGACATGGGGGAGGAGGTGTTAGTCGGAGTCGGGATATTCTATTTTGCTGGTTATTAGTTAATTGTTCTTTTGGTACGCTTGTGCCAATGGTGCATTTTGCCTTGATCATACTCTCGTAATAAACATAAATTATGAACACTATGGTAGAAAAAAATCAATGCATCAAAAAGTCATGTAGACCACTACCTTTTGTCGTCTGTATGCTTCTTATGCTGTGTCTCCCTCTGGGGAGCGCCGCCACGCCTACCACCACTCCGCTGGGCGAGTACCAAAAGCCATCGCCTGCTCGGTTGGTGATTAGCGGAAAAGTCCTAGACAAGGATGGTGAGCCTATACCGGGCGTGACTATTCGAGTCAAAAACACAAACTTGGGCTTCACTACGAATGAAAAAGGGGAGTTTTACTACAAAGCTCCGGATACGGTCAAGGATGGGGCCGTGTTGATTTTTTCCTATATCGGCTTCAAGACAAAGGAGCAAAAAGTGGTGGCCAACACGGTGATGAAGGTCGTATTGGCCGAAGACGTGGACGTACTGTCGGAGGTGGTCGTGACCGGTATGTTTCAGCGTCGCAAGGAGGGCTTTACGGGAAGTGTCAATCAGATCAAAGGAGATGAGATCACCAAGATGACCTCGGGCAATGTCCTGAAAGCCCTGGAACTATTGGACCCGGGCTTTAGGATCGGGTCGGATCGCCTTACGGTGGGATCCAACCCCAGTGGTCTGCCGGACTTCAATATGCGCGGTCAGGCCAGCATGGGGGATTACTCATTGGATGACAAGGTATATCTGCGTGGCGACCTAGATACTAGGCCCAACCAACCACTCTTTGTCCTGGATGGGATCATAGGGGTGTCGGTGACCAAGGTGATGGACCTCAACCCCGAGCTGATAGAGAGTATCACGATCCTAAAAGATGCTGCGGCAATGGTGATCTATGGAGCGCAGGCCTCCAACGGTGTGGTGGTCGTCGAGACCAAGGCACCGGAGACAGGCAAGGTCCGGATCACGTACAATGGCAACTACACTCTGGAGGTGCCGGACTTGAGAGACTATCACCTAGTCAACGCTCGTGAAAAGCTGGAGCTGGAAAAGCGCGCCGGCCTCTACGACCCCGAGTATACACCACAGACCACGATGGCCCAACTCGAGCACTACAAGCACAAGCAACTGGAGGTGCTGCGGGGTGTCGATACCTACTGGCTGTCGGAGCCGGTACAGATGGCCTTTACCCACCGCCATGGACTGAGTGTGGAGGGGGGATCCCAAGAGCTGCGATACAAGATCTACGCCGGCATCAATACCGCACCCGGTGTGATGAAGGGTACCGGAGTGTACGGCAAGAGCGGAAGCATCGACCTAAGATACCGCCAAGGCAAAATACTGCTCAGCAATATCCTATATGCCGACCAGACCGTGAGTGATCGTACCTCACCGTATGGCTCCTTTGAGCAGTACACAATGATCAACCCCTACTACCGCAAGCGCAATGCGGACGGGACTATACCTCGCTATCTGGAGCGGGTGTCCAAGGTCTATGACATCGGTAGCGCCAGTGGGTATCCGGTAGGGCTGGACTATGGTAACCCTCTCTACAACACACTCTACAAGAGCAAGGACCAGAATACCTCCTTTGAGGTGCGCGATGCCCTCCGTCTAGAGTATATCCCGATCGATGAGGTGCGCCTCTCGATGGATGTCAACCTGAGCAAGGCCAATGCCTCTACCGATATATTCAAGTCCGCCAACCACACCGACTTCCTCAACGAGCCGGATGTCTCCAAAAAAGGATCTTACCTGTGGACGAACATGAATAGAACAGGCTATGACCTGAGCCTCACGGCATCGTACAATGATATCTTCAACGACAAGCACTTTCTCTCAACATTTGCGCGCTACAATGTGCGGGAAGATGTGTACCATACAGCCGGACTCTACCAGACGGGATTCCCGAATGACAACATGGACGAGATCTACTTGGGTGCCGTACCTCGTAGCTCTCATGGTGACGAGCGCACCGTGCGAGCCATAGGAGCCAACCTCACCGGTAGCTACACCTATGATATGAAGTATGCCACGGACGTCAATGTGCGTATGGATGCCTCATCGGAGTTTGGACGCAACAATCGTTTTGCACCCTTTTGGTCCGCCGGCCTCCGTTGGAACCTCGACCGAGAAGAGTGGATACAGAAGGCAAAGGTGTTTGATGAGCTTGTCCTGAGGGTCACGTACGGTGTCACAGGTACGCAGGGCTTTTCTCCATACCAGGCTCTCCGGATGTACAGCTACCAACGTCTCATGCGCATCTACGACAGCTCGGATGTGGTGGGAACCGAGATGATCGGTCTCGGCAATCCAGACCTGAAGTGGCAGACCACAGATGCATTCAACGTAGGGCTGGACTTTACCCTATGGAAAAACCTCTTGAGCGGACGTGCGGAGTACTACAGAAAGTTTACGAAAAACACGATCCTCGACTTTTCGCTCCCACCCTCAATGGGCTTCCCGACCGTAATGGACAACCTCGGAAATATCTCCAATACAGGGTACGAATTTACGGTACGCTTGATGCCGGTCAATATCCCATCCAAGCGAATCAATTGGAACATCGTGCTGACCGGAAGCCACAACAAAAACCGGATTGAGCAGATATCCAATGCCCTCAAAGTCCGAAACGAAGCCATGCTCAAGCCCGACCCCAGCAACCCCAATAAGCTCTCTCGACCGATGCCGAGGTACGAGGAGGGGTACTCACAGTCAATGATTTGGGCCGTGAAGTCGCTCGGAATCGATCCACAGACGGGTAGGGAGGTGTTTTTGACCCGAAGTGGCCAACGAACAGCTACTTGGAATCCCGTGGATATGATACCGGTAGGCGACCAAGAGCCCAAGCTGGTAGGTACGCTCAGCACCAACCTCAACTGGGGTCCTCTCACACTCACTTTGGCGGCAAGGTATCGACTCGGTGGCTTGATATACAACCGCACCCTTGTGGACAAGGTGGAAAACGCAAACCTGAGGTACAATGTAGACAAGAGAGCCTACACAGACCGATGGGAAAAGCCGGGTGACTTGGCGAGATTCAAGGCAGTGACCAAGGATGTCAACGGAGCACAGACCTATGCATCCACTCGATTTATAATGAAGGATAACGAACTCATGCTGAATACCCTCTCTCTGCAGTACAGACTCGAGGGCAGTCGCAACAAATGGTTGCAAAAGCTACACCTATCCAGCGGGTCAATAGGACTCTATGTGGAGGACCTATTCAGACTATCCACTGTCCAAGTGGAGCGAGGAATTACGTACCCGATGTCCAGACAGGCTTCGTGCTCTATCAACCTGACATTCTAAGAAAAATAGTGGTAGAATCATGACTAAAAAGATCTATATACTGACTCTAGTGGGCTTGCTCACCATGATAGGATGTACCAATTGGCTGGATGTGAAACCAAAGGTCAATGTGGAGGATCATGAGGTGTTCAAGAACGAACAGGGCTTCAAGGAGGCGCTGACCGGGCTCTACATCAAGATGACAGAGCCTACACTGTACGGAAAGGAGCTGACCTACGGCTTCATAGATATATTGGCACAACGCTATGTGCCGGGCGAAAAAGTCCCGGACTATGGACACCCGTCCTATTATCAGTTTGAGGTCAACTCCGAGAATACTTTGACCTATACCAACTATTTCTGGGAGAATACCTACAATATCCTGACCAATCTCAACAACCTTCTCTGGAATATTGAACATCGAGGAGATCTGATAACAACCAAAGGGTATCGGGACTTGATCAAAGGCGAGGCCCTGGGTCTGAGAGGATTCCTCTACTTGGATCTCCTAAGGATGTTTGGGCCGATCTATAAGGATAACCCCGACTCTCCCTGCTTGCCCTACCGTGTGGAGGCCAATCGAAAAGACAAAAAACTGCTTCCGGCAAAGGAGGTGGGTGAGCTGATCATACGCGATCTCAAAGAAGCCGAAGAACTCCTCAAGGATGACCAACTCAATATCATCTATGAGTCGGGTGTGCAGGGCGAAATAGAAGACCACTTCCTCCGCAGAAGATCCAAGCGGATGAACCTAATGGCCGTGAAGGCAACCATGGCACGTGCGTACCTCTGGATCGGAGAGCCGGACAAGGCCAAGGAAAAAGCGCTCGAGGTGATCAATGCCAAGCATAGCGATGGTACGCCGGTCTTTAGTCTCGTCACCGACAACTCCGGAGATCGGTTGCTCTCCTCAGAGTTGGTATTTGCCCTCAGTATGGACCAAAACACATTTCCGAATCGGATCGCATCGGATTTTTTGTTGACCCAATGGACTTGGTATGCAGCAGGGCCCCGTGAGAGACTCTATGAGATCTTTGACGTTGAGACCGATGGAGCCAATGATATCCGGCTAAGTGACCGCGGTGGCTTTACGGTCACAGCTACCAATACAATCTCCAAGAAGTTCGAGCAACGCAACAGCCGTGAGTCGCTCAACAACACAATCCCCCTCATTCGTCTGGCTGAAATGTACTACATTGTGGCTGAGGCTGAGCAAAATATGGCGGTGAGTACAAAGTACATCAATGCCATAAGGAAAGCAAGGGGTCTGACCTCGCTCGCCCCCTTTGCCTCCCAAATGGAGAAACAGAAAAACATAGAGAAGGAGTACCGAAAAGAGATGTACGCCGAGGGTCAGCTCTGGTATTTTTACAAGCGTCTGGGGTACGAGACGTTTCAGTTTGCACCCGTGAAGAAGATGACGGAGAAGCAGTACCGCTTCTCGCTTCCGGATAATGAGATAATCTATGGCGGTTTTGAAAAATGAAGTGGAGTCTGATCATGAAAAATGTATATAAGCTACTGTTTGTTTGCCTTTTGGTAGCCGCACTATCGGGCTGTCAGCATGAGCAAGTCCCTGTCTTTACTGCCCAAGCGGGTGTCAATTTTAGGGAACAAAATGGTGAAGGATGGTCCGATGGCGTGAACTTTCTGGGGCGCATCATTGATCTCTTTCCCAACTATAGAGAGCAACACACGATGGATATTACGTACAGTGACCTACAGCTATCTCTTTTGATAGAGGGTAATGTACAGGACAAGCCCCTGAAGGTCAAGCTGAAGTTGTTGCCTGTCGAGGGTTTTGAAATGCCCGAGGTTGTACTGCCCGACGAGGTCATCATCCCTGCCGGTAAGGCATCGGTTGTCTTTCCGGTGAAGATACAACGCCCCGCCAAGCTAGAGGTAAGGTATTGTGCCAAAGTCGCTATCGACTACGCCCATAGTGATGTGCTGGCCGGTACTCAGGAGCGACAGACCTACCTTGTCGGAATACAGGATATAGCCGCCTTGCCGGAGGAGTATGACGGAAATATGACCTGGGATGAATTTGTACAGATCTTTGAGTCTAAACTCGGAAAGTTTGGCCCCATGAAACTCCGTCTGCTATCTTCGCGTGAAGATGACAATGATATTTTTTATCATACCTTTGCGACCAAGGTGGGCTATGACGGCATGGGATTCGGTATCGGACTTGGGGAAAATCTCCCCGATTTTATCAAGGCACTGGAGCAGTACAATGCCGCACACCCAGGTGCCCCACTCACCGAGGCGGATGGCACTGTTGTCACCTTTCCCGAGCCGGTAGTCAGTCCCGATGATGACGAGTCAGAGGAGTAGTATATACCGGATAGTAACCATTCATTGATTTATTAGATCACTGCGAAATGAGAAATACTATATTTACGATACGTCGTTCATTGTCGATCTTGGCACTGTCGCTGATCTTTGGCTCCTGCTATCGTGATCTTGGCAATAGTGTCTATGACGAGAGCATCGAGGATATTCAGGTCAAGTTGGCCAAGGAGTTTAGGACGCGCAAACCCTTCTCCCCCACTGCGTATCAGATAACACCCCAGGTGACCACTGCCTCCGGAAAGCAACATGAGCTCGAGTACGAGTGGTACATCAAGCCTAATGCTCCAGCACGTGGTACAGACAAGGGAAAACTGGTAGGCACAGAGCCTGTGTTGTCGCTCAAACTGGACCCCACGGACAAGGACAACCCTCTCCCAGATGTCTACTATATCCGCCTATATGTCAAGGACAAAACCAATGGTACACTGACGCTGAGAAACACTGAGCTACACTTGAGTAATCCTTTTTCGTATGCTTGGGTGGTGCTGCATGCACAGGATGGGCACTCCGAGCTGGGTACAGTAGAGTACGATGAAGGACACATCATGAATACCCCCAAAGCGTACTCCGAGGAGACCGGAAAGGTGCTTCTAGGGGAGCCTATGACGCTAGGTGTCCGTCAGGACTCTTATACGGAGGGGGGATTCCGCAAGCACTACCAGAGCCAGCTGTATGTTGTTACGACAGACCTAAGTGCCTCAGGGCTTTTCCTTCCGACAGAGGGGTTCAAGCAATTGGCTCCTTGGAAGGGGTTGATCAGCAATGCCCAGATCGCTGACTTTGATCCAACGGATGTCCATTTTGGCTTTGGCAACTACGGTGTGTTTGTCGCATCAAAAGGCAATGTGTTTACCAACACTGCATTTGGAGCCGCACTGTACAAGCTCACACCGGATGCCAATGATCTCCCCGGAGCGGTCTACACAGCCGGACTGGCGATCAGTGGTCAGTCAGGTGCAGGATTTGATAGCGCATCCCGACGTTTTGTGCTGCTGAATGCAGCTCCATATGGTGGGTGGCAAGACATGAAAGCCGCTGACGTACCTCCGACAAATCTGCCTATATCCAAAATACGTACCGACGAAGACAATCTCGTCGAACCCGACAACATCCCTGCCGGGTATCGGTTGGTTGCTATGTTGGATGGGTACAAGTACATGGCCGAGGGACGGATGGCCTGGGCGGCATATACTCTCTATGCCTACATGATAGATGGAGAGCAGGCGCATGTCTACACCATGAGGGGCAGAGAATGCAATGTCTCCAAGGGTAGAGACAAGGAGGCACCGATGGGCCAAGTCTTTACATTCCCCAAGCCTGCAAATATCCATGAAAACACCTTGATGACTACCGGGCCGAAGTACGCTTATGTGCTCTTTTATGCCGATGGCAATACTGTCTACCGTCACGATCTGGCCACAGGCAAGTCCACTGCCATCTATACACACGACACACCTGGAGCTACTGTCACGGCACTTCGTATGGCAGTTCAGGGGTTCCAGATGTTTGATGAGGGAGAGGCCGAGCAGAGATACGGACATCCCTTTGGCCAGACTCTTGCGGTTGGATATACCGTGGGGAGTGATGCCGGTGAGGTGGTAGTCTTGCAGCTCGACAACACCGGTGAAATCACCACCGATGAGACCAAGTATCCCTCCATCCAAGTTCACAAGGGCTATGGGCCGATCAAGTCAATAGGCTTTATTTGATGACGATAACCTTACTTTTTATTCGGAAAAAATATATGAAGAAGTCTTTTCCTGCTTTGATGCTTACACTCATTCTTGCTTGTACGGCTTGTACGAGCGAGAAGTCCGACGAATGCCTTAGGATCCGAGGTACAGCACAAGCCACAGCACAGCTCTATCTCTATGAGATACTTGATGAAACCAATCTATTTGTCCGTCAGCTTGATACCATTCCCGTACTGGATGGCGCCGCGATCGATTACCGGAACGACTCTATCAAGGCCGGCCTTTACTTTGTCTCTCCTCTGGGCAAGAGTGATATCTACGAAGCACTGGAGCGCGGTAAAATCCTCTTTTTGAGCAATGGGCTAAACAAGCTAACGTGGTCAGAGGACGATCAAGCCACCTTGGCGGACAGCCCCGTAAATGACGAATATCAGGCATTTATTCAAAAGAAAAACGAGCTTGCGGATAGGAGTGTTTTGGACTCTCTCGATGCCCTCTTTTATGCCGCACGAGATCGAAACGACACAGTGGAGATGGCTCGACTCAATGAAGTCTCCACCCCGATCTCAGAGGCCGGCAATGCTCGGGTGAATAGCTGGATCAGTGGTCTGCTAAAGGAGCAACGGACAGACCTTTTTGGCAGCTATCTTTTCTATAGATACACCTACAGTCGTACAGCATTGGTTACGACAGAGGATGTGGAGCAGATGCGCCAATCTCTGGAGCGATTCGGACCGGAGGCCAAGGCAGGATCTTACTACATCAAAATGCAACAAGGTCTTGACCGTGCGCAAAAGACCGTGATCGGTGCTTTGGCACCCGATATATCCGGCGAAACTCCTGATGGTGATCATCTTAGCCTGAGTGACCTCCGTGGGCGCTATGTCCTTGTGGACTTTTGGAGTTCATCTTGCAGCTGGTGCCGAAAGGAGACTCCTTACCTTCAGGAGGTCTACAATAGGTACAAGGACAAGAACTTTGTCGTACTCGGTGTATCGTCCGATATTGATCGTGAGGAGTGGACCAATGCGATAGAGGCGGACGGAGCTGACTGGAGCCATATTCTTTTGTCCGAGGAGGACAAAAATGCGGTCTTCAAGGAATACAGCATTGTCGGAATACCACAGATCTATCTGATTGATCCGGATGGTAAGATTGCGGATCGTGACCTGAGAGGTCCGGCTATTCTTGAAGCAGTGGCTGAGCTGATCAAGTAACCTGCTGATTGCGAAGCAAACCGTTTGCTCCGTTGGTTTGCGAATAAGGTCCGGGGGTATGGCAGTTTTACCTGTCGTACCTCCGGATCTCATTTATTGTTCCCTGAAGTCATCGGCTTCACCCATAGCGACAGTCTGTTCATCCCGTAGAGACTGTAGTATTTCGGGGTGAAAGCATTTTGTTGAGCCCTTGTAGGGAGAAATCTCCCCAAAACGAAGAGGAGCAGAAGCTGTGGCTTCCACTCCTCTTGCTTGTTTTTGGCGGATTTGTTATTTCCAGAAAACTGTTGCCTTTTTGGGCAATGGCATGACGAGGTACCTAGTATCTGATGGCTTGGCGACGATCGGTGTGCCATCGGCATTATAGTGCCGGATCTCTGTAGCAAGGTTGGGGTCTTGGCTCATTCGTTTCAGGTCGATGATTCGATATACGGAGCGGAAGGCAAATTCTCTTCTGCGCTCGTTGAAAATCTCCCGCAGTAGAGTTGTCTTGTCAGCTGTCGTATAGGGAGTGGCATCCGCTATGCGGTTTTTCCGTAGGGTGTTGAGCAGTTTTAGCGCCTTATCTTGTGAGCCGACACGGGCCTCTGCCTCTGCGGCTATCAGGTAGACGTCGGGGGTAGAGAGTCCGATATTGAGGTATGCCCCCGGGCTCCAGGCCATCTCTCCCTGAGGAGCGTCCATACCCTCTGGCTTGTTTGATATGAAAACGGTGTAGCGTCTGTCTTTTTGTTGGTCATACAGAGCACGTAGGTCATCATTCACGAGTGCAAAAAGGCTCCATCCCTCGGGAGCGCTCATGAGCCGTATGAGTAGGTTTTCGGGGTTGTCAAGTGGCTGGGGATAGTCATTTCTTTCGCCGATTTGCCAAGCATCCGGGTCTTTGAGCACGAGCGGTGTCATATCCAGGAGCTGGCTGTTTTGCTCCAATGCTTTTTGGGCATACTCGAGGGCAGTGGCGTAGTCGTATTGTTGGAGTGCCACTTTGGCATAGAGTGCGTAGCCGGCTACCTTGGATGCTCTGTAGTGGTTGTAGGCGGGCTTGTCCGGCAGGTCGGGTAGGGCCTCCTTGAGGTCTTGTCGGATTTGGTCGTAGACGGCTTGTTGGCTTGCCGGTGTGACCTTTACTCCTGCGACGCTTGCAGTCAGGATGAGGGGTACCGTCTTGATCTCCTGCGCTTGCTCTTTTTGGTAGGCCGGTCCATAGATATTTACGAGCCAAAAGTACTCCAGTGCGCGTAGGAGCTTTGCTTCTGCCAGAGCGTTTTTGATCCGTTGCTTGTCTCCGGAGGCCTTGGGCAGACCATCAATGACCGCATTGTAGGCAAAGATCCGCTTGTATGCTGCATTGTAGTCTACGTCGGGCTTGTCCGAGCCGTAGATATCTTCTTTGAGGAGATAGGCATTTTTCCACTCCTCTTGCATATTGGCCAGTGTCGATTGGTAGTACTCTCCATCCAGAGATGCCGGGACTTTTAGGTTGTCGGTCAGGAGCTCAGCCACCTTGCTGTAGGTGATGGCGAGATTCTCGTCATTGAGGAGCAGCTCGTAGTCGGCTACATCGGTGGGGATTTGTTTTCCCTTGGGAATGTTGCCCAAAAAGTCTTGACACGAGCCTGTCAGTAGTGCTAGGAGTACTAGGAGTAGGGTGTGTATTTTGTTCATGGTGGCGGTCAATTTAGAAGGTAAGTGACAGACCTACGGTCAAGGTCTTTGGGGCTTGGGTCAAGCGTACGGGGGTGCCTAGCCCAAAGCTGTATGCCTCGGGGTCGATGGACGCCTTGTTGGCTGTCCAGTACCATAGGTTGTTTGCTTGGAGTTGGATGACAGCTTTTTGGAGGCTGAGCGTACTTAGGAGCTTTTGGGGCATGCTGTACGAGAGTACCACGTCCCTCAGCCGTATGTAGTCACCGGGGATGACGTGTATATTGGCTCCGTACCATGCCAGCTGCTCGGCTTCGTTGACCTGAGATGCAGAGATCCATGGGGTGGTACCCGGGAGGTCTTCGTCGCCGGCTTTTCGCCAAGCGTGGGCAAGGGATGCGTCTCCGCTATACCCGCCGGTGAGGAAAGATTGGCTATCCAAGCAGGGTGCCATTACGCTACGGAGCTTGTGTCCACCATAGTAGACTAGGCTGAAGGAGAGCGAGAAGTCTCTGTACTCCAGTGTATTGGTTAGTCCACCATTCCATACAGGGGTCATGGTTCCTTCGTGTATGAGGTCATCCATGGAGTTGGTACCGAGGGTTGCCTTTTCGCCCTCTTTGTCCTTGCTGTATATGTGTGGGCGTCCCAGTTCTATTCGTTCTTTCGTTTCGGGGTCCACACCGTAGAGTCCTGCCCACTTGAGGCTGTAGAGGCTGTTGGCCGGCTTGCCGGAGGTCTGTACTCCGTTCTTCAAAAAGTTGGGTACGCTTGCGTCGGGTTGGTCCACCTTTAGCAGTTTGTTGGCATTGTAGCTAAAGACGAAGTTGGTCATCCACCTAAAGTTGGGTTTACTGATGTTGATGGTGTTGAGGGATAGCTCGAATCCTCTGTTTTGCATAGAGCCGTAGTTGAGGAGCAGGTTTGCCCATCCCAGTGTGGGGTCAGCACTTCTGGTGCCTAGTAGGTCGGTCGTCTGGCGGTCATAGATGTCGATGCTTCCTGATAGGCGACTATGCAAAATAGAGAAGTCCAGTCCGGCATTGAGCGTGGCAGTCCGCTCCCAGGTCAGCATCTTGTTGGGTGGGTAGACCACTTCGCTGGAGGGCGCATGCATCCAAGTGTTGTATTTGCCAGTCTTAGCCACGAGATAGGGTCCTCCGGCTTTGGGGATATTACCTCCGATTCCGTAGGTGAGTCGTGGGCTGAGGCGATCGATCCAGGAGATGTTTCGGATGAAGTCCTCTCTGTGCATCGCCCATGAGGTTCCGATGGACCATAGTGGCTTGTACTGGATGCGTGGGTCCGTACCAAAGAGGTTGGACTGATCTACACGGATGCTCCCGGTGACATTGTACTTCTCCCGATAGGCGTACGAAAAGTTGCTGTAAAAGGAGACGAAGCGGTCGTCATTGTCTCGGACGTAGTTGTACGCACTGTTGTTGAAGGAGTACCTGCCACTCAGTGACTGTGTGCCGTTGAGATTGGCGAGGAGCTTTGCATCATAGGGGATGCTTCCGAGTGAGATGTCATCGTAGCCCATGAGGTACGAGGATGTGGCAGTGGAGTAGGTACGTCGACGCTCAGCACCGAGTAGTGCTGTCACCCGATGGTCAGTGGCAATCAGGTTGTCGTAGTTGAGTTGCAGTCGGGCGGTGTAGTCGGTACGACTGTCTCGTATCTCGCGGAGTATTCCACCCTCCGGGATCATGGAGATGTAGGCGTCGCCCTTTTTTACTGTTGCGTTGTTTCGCTCCTGTCTCACGGAGAAGGAGGTCTTGTCTTGATAGGACTTTTGGTACCCATTGTCCGTTTCCAGCTGTAGTCCGGCATTGGCCGACAGCTCGGGGGTGAGCTTGTAGGTGACTTGGGCATTCAGGCGAGTGTAGTTGTCACGTCTCTTGGTCCACTCTTTGTTGCTGTCCAAGAAGGGTGTGTAGTGCTCGTCCTCAAGCCCAAGCTGTTGGATTTGCCGGATGAAGTACTCAGACTTCTCTTGGGGCAGGATAGCATAGGAGCCGTCCTCATTTTTGAGACGTGTGTAGGGTTGCTTGCCGTAAAATAGCGAGAAAGCATCAGGCAGTGCATCGTTGCTGTAGTTGTCGCTATAGTTGCCGGACACGCTGACGTCGGTGGTGAGACGTTCCGTGAAGTTGGTGATGTTTCGGAGCGAAAAGCCGATCGACTGGTTCTTTTGCCTGATGTCTGTCGGTCGGTTGCCACTGTAGTTGAGGGTGGCAACGTATCTGCTCTTTTCGGATCCTTGCGTGAGGGTGAGGTTGTGTGTATGCAGGACGCCACTCCTCAGGAGCTCGCTTTTTATCTGGTCTAGGTTGTCAAAAGCCGCCAGTCGATCTCGCTCTGCCCGGTACTCCTCTTCGCTCAGTACTCCCTCATTTCGCTTGGTGATCAGCTCCAAATAGTAGGGCAGTTGTTGCTTGAATTTTTCAAGTGCACTCCACGGTACCTGCGAGAAATCCCTCTTGGCGACATATTCGGAGAGATCAATGAGGTCTGCAGACTTGATTCGGTTGAGGTATCCGAGGTCGGGCTTTCCGGTGAGCTGCACTGTGCCATCGTAGGATAGGGAAAATCCGCCCGCTTTTTTACCGCCCACGGTGGTGATTACGATCACACCATTGGCGGCTCGTGCCCCATATATGGAGGCTGCGGCGGCATCCTTTAGTACGGTCATGCTCTCGATGTTGGCCGGGTTGATCAGGTCAAGTGAGCCCTCTATTGGCATACCGTCTACGACGATCAAGGGCTGAGTGGTACCGATGAGTGTAGAGATACCTCTCACCTTTAGGTCACGGGCAGATCGTCCTTGGACCCCGGCGATGGTTCCCTCTAGTCGACCAAATAGGCTGGGGTTGATCTTTTTGCTTAGCGACTTTTTGTCTAGGATCTGGTACGCCCCTGTCGTACGCTCCTTGGAGATAGTCTGATAGCCGGTGACGACCACTTCGTCCAGGAGCTTGTGATCCTCTCGCATGACGACCTTGTAGTGGGTCTGTGATGCTTGTAGTTGGACGACATGTGTGACCATGCCCACGTAGGTGATGATGAGTTGCTTCTCGTCAGCCGGGATGGTCAGGCTAAACTTCCCATCCATGTCAGCGGTTGTCCCCACTTTGGAGATGGGCGCAAAGATTACGGCGCCGATGATAGGCTCGTTGGTCTGCTCGACGACCTCGCCGGTGACCACTCGTTGTGTGGTCTTGGTCTGACCATACACCGGTAGGGCGACTAGCATCAGTAGCAGCATGCCAAATAGGTGAAAGATTCTCTGCATAGCACAAAGGGTAGGTGATAGTGTGAAAAGGTACAAGTGTAAGGTATGCGGACAAGTGACAAGGTGGACTCACTTCGCCCCTCCCCGTCGTCTCTATTTTGGGGTGTGGTCTGTGGAGTGTTATGAGGGGTACACGCTTGTCTTTAGTTGCGTAAAGTTAGTGAAATTACTGCGAAACATTTTTGTGGTAAGGTGCCTTTTTGATTTTTTTTAGACTGGCGTTTTTCCTTCTATCCGTGAAACAGATTTCTTCTATCCGTGAAAAGTTTTGCTTCTATCCGTGAAACAGATCGCTTCTATCCGTGAAAAAAAGCCCCTTTGCAATAGACTGAATGTCTGATCTTTACAAACCACAAAAATTGGGGTGAAAAATAAGGACGATGCCACTGTCTTTTAGGGTTATTTAACCTATTGGACAGGTCTCAACGATACGCTTGCCCCATGGTCGAGTCCGTCGGGTCGGTTCGTCGGAAATGAGTACCTTTGCGGACAGTCTATTCGTTTAACCACGTAGCAATCCAATAGTTAATCAAGACACAGAGACTCCAATATATGAAACATGGATACGTGAAGGTAGCCGCCGGTGTGCCTTTTGTGAGGGTGGCCGACTGCTTTTACAATATAGATAGGATGGAGGCGATGCTGCGCCAAGCCGCAGACCGTCAAGTGGAGCTCCTGACCTTTCCGGAGCTGGGGGTGACCGGATACACATGTGGAGATCTATTCTTGCAACCGTACTTGCTGGAAGAGGCTGAGGAGGCTGTCTCGAGGCTGGCTGAGCGCACAGCGGATCTCTCCCTGCTCTACATTGTGGGGATGCCCCTCCGCGTGGAGGAGAAGCTCTACAATGCCGCTGTCGCTATCCAGAGAGGTAAGATATTGGGCGCTATCCCCAAGACCTATCTACCAAACTATCGTGAGTTCCAGGAAAAGCGGTGGTTCTCTAGCTCGTACGACTTGCCCTACACCACAGCTAAGGTGGGCAACCATACGGTCCCTATAGGTCATGATCTGATCCTAAAGAGTGGAAACATCGGCATAGGGGTCGAGATCTGCGAGGATATGTGGTCGCCACTCACGCCGGGTACCCGCTTGGCTCTGTACGGTGCACACATCATCTTTAACCTCTCGGCAAGTAATGAAAATGCTGGCAAAAACACCTACCTCCGCTCACTCATCTCCAGTCTGTCGTCTCAGCAGATCACCGGCTATGTCTATGCTTCGTGTGGTAATGGCGAGAGCTCTACGGACTTGGTCTACACCGGCAAGGCATTCATAGCGGAGAATGGGGTGATCCTTGGAGAGATGCCACGCTTCCTGCAGACTGAGCGTCTGCTGGTGAGTGACCTGGATGTGGCGAGGATCCAGACGGAGCGAATGATCAACAGTACGTTCCGCAAGGCGGCATCGCACTACGCCGATGACCGCTTGATCGTGGTTCCCTTTGATCTAGAGGAGACTGAGGACTACGACATGACCCGGCCAATAGAGCAGGACCCATTCATGCCCAAGTCAGTGGACCTAAAGGAGCGAAGTGAGGAGATGTTTGAGATACAGACCTGTGGGCTCATCCAGCGATTGCGACACTTGGCCGGCAACAAGATCGTGCTGGGAGTCAGCGGAGGCCTGGATAGTACTCTGGCCCTGCTTGTGGCCGTGCATGCCATGGATCTACTGGGGCGGGATCGCAAGGAGGTGGTCGCAGTCACGATGCCGGGCTTGGGTACCAGCCGACGTACAAAAGACAATGCGCACGAGCTCATGCGCCTACTCGGTGTGGACAGTCGAGAGATCCCGATAGGGGAGGCGGCCATTGCTCACTTGCGTGCCATCGGTCATGATGGGGAGCGGGAGGATATCACGTATGAAAACGCACAAGCACGGGAGCGTACCCAGATCTTGATGGACTTGGCCAATCTGGAGGGTGGCTTTGTACTCGGGACGGGGGATCTCAGCGAATTGGCATTGGGCTGGGCAACCTACAATGGAGATCACATGAGTATGTACAATGTGAATGCCTCAATCCCCAAAACATCGGTGCGGACGATGATCTCTCACTTGATCGATAGCTACTTCCCTGAGATGGCAGAGGTGCTTCGGGATATTGTCGCCACACCGGTCAGTCCGGAGCTGAAGAATAATAGTCGCCACGGAGAGTCGATCACCCAGCAGACAGAGGAGATCATAGGCCCGTATGAGGTGCACGACTTTTACATCTACCACATGTTGCACAACGCCTACTCACCGGAGAAGATGTTCTTTATGGCGCAAAAGGCTTTTGGGGAAAAGTACACTCGCGAGCAACTAAAGGACTATCTGAAAATCTTCACGAAACGCTTCTTTAGCCAGCAATTCAAGCGCAACAGCATGCCCGATGGGCCAAAAGTGGGGGTGGTCTCTCTCTCTCCACGTGGGACATGGCGTATGCCCAGTGATGCGACGGCCCAAATGTGGCTCAATACGATTGATAGCTTTTGACAACACGAATACATAATACTAGGTAAGAAAGAAAAATGATAGAAGTCAATGATTTGGGGATACAGTTTGGGGGGCGTGTGCTCTTCAAGGATGTCAACCTGAAGTTTTTCCCGGGCAACTGCTACGGTATCATCGGTGCCAATGGTGCCGGTAAGTCCACGCTTTTGCGGATCATCAGCGGGCAGCAGGACCCGACCCACGGCAGTGTCCAGATGGGTGCTGGGGAGCGTCTGTCGGTGCTGAGTCAGGACCACTTTGCCTTTGATGAGTACACGGTGATGAATACCGTGCTGATGGGGCACTCGACCCTGTGGGCGATCATGGAGGAAAAGGATGCACTGTATGCCAAACCCGACTTTTCGGACGAGGACGGTATCCGAGCTGCCGAGCTGGAGGAGAAGTTTGCGGAGATGGAGGGATGGAATGCCGAGAGTGATGCGGCACAGCTACTCAGTGGACTGGGCGTGGATGAGTCGTTGCACAATGAGCTGATGGGCAACCTCAGTGGTAAGCAAAAGGTGAGGGTACTGCTGGCGCGTGCTCTCTATGGCAAGCCGGACAACCTCCTACTGGATGAGCCGACCAATGACCTCGACCTGGATACGGTGATGTGGCTGGAAAACTATCTGCAGGACTTTGAGAATACAGTACTCATCGTCAGCCACGACCGGCACTTCCTCGACTCGGTATGCACACACACGGTGGACATTGACTTTGGGAAGGCACAGATCTACTCCGGCAACTATAGCTTTTGGTACGAGAGTAGCCAGCTCGCCTTGAGGCAGATGCAGCAGCAAAACAAAAAGGCAGAAGAGAAGAAAAAGGAGCTTGAGGAGTTTATCCGCCGATTTAGTGCCAATGTGGCCAAGAGTAAGCAGACCACAAGCCGAAAAAAGATGCTAGAGCGCCTGAATATAGATGAGATAAAGCCCTCCACACGACGCTATCCGGGTATCATCTTCACCCCCGAGCGAGAGGTGGGCAACAAGATCCTGGAAGTCAATGGGCTGACTGCTCATGCACCGGCGGCGGATGGCACTGAGGAGCAAGTACTCTTTCAGAATGTCAGCTTCAACGTGGAGAAGAACGACAAGATCGTCTTCCTCTCGCACGACCCCCGGGCGATGACCGCTTTTTTTGAGATAATCATGGGGCATCAAGCACCTCTGGCCGGGACGTATGAGTGGGGGCAGACCGTGACCTCGGCCTACCTGCCCCTCGACAATGGTGCCTACTTTGACAACGACCTATCCCTCATCGAGTGGATCGCACAGTTTGCCAAAGACACCAACGAGGTCTACCTCAAGGGCTACCTGGGTAGGATGCTCTTTAGTGGAGAGGAGATTGCCAAGAAGGTGCGTGTCCTCAGTGGAGGCGAAAAGATGCGTGCCATGATCTCCAAGATGATGCTCATCAATGCCAATCTGCTCGTGCTGGACACACCGACCAACCACTTGGATCTGGAGAGTATCCAGGCGTTCAACAACACGCTGAAGGTCTATCCCGGAAATGTCCTCTTCTCAAGCCATGACCATGAGTTTATTCAGACTGTTGCCAACCGCATCATAGAGCTTGGTCCGAATGGCATCATTGACAAGATGATGGCCTATGATGACTATGTCAGCGACCCAACCGTGGCAGAGTTGCGAAAAAAGATCTATAACCACTAGTCGGATAAGCTATGATAAAAGTAGGAATCGTAGGTAGTGAGGGCTACTGTGTGGGCGAACTGTATAGCCTGCTGATTCATCACCCGGATGTCCGCTTGGAGATGATCTACTCCCCCGAGCGTGATGGGATGAAGGTGCAAGAGGTCTTCAATGACCTGCATGGCCTCCGATCCCTTTGCTTTACGAGCGAACCCGACTTTGATGGGCTGGATGTCCTCTTTCTATGCCTTGCCAGTGGGGGTAGCGAAGCCTTTTTGTCGACACATCGCCTACCGGAGGGAGTCAAGGTGATCGACTTTACGCGAGAGCACCGACACTTGAACGAAAATGGACACCACTACGTCTACGGTTTGCCTGAGGCTTATCGTCGTGACCTCACTCAGGCCACGCGCGCCGCTGTACCGGGCTCTTTTGCGATAGCTGTGGAGACACCCTTGGTCCCTCTAGCAAAGCACATGCTCCTCAATAGCGAGATCCACGCCTACTCGGTGGCCGGGAAGACGGAGTCTTTCTCAAGATCCAAGCCCGAAAAAGGACTTAGCTATGACGTGATTTTTGACACCTTTCAGGTCAATCAGCCACTCGGACATAGCCATGTCAGCGAGATCAAAACGACCCTGGCGGACCTCCAAAAAAGTTTTCGACAGGAGGTCAATCTGATCCCACTACGTGGTGGCTTCAATCGAGGGCTCTACACCACGACCTATATGGAGACACCGGTGGAGCTCAAGCAGATCCGCGAGATCTATGAGAGCTACTTTGAGGACCATTCCTTCGTGCGTATCGTCGAGGACTATCCGGATGTCCGCGATGCGATCAATACCAATAATGTCCTGATCCACCTCAGCAAGCATCACGGAAAGCTCCTGATCGTCAGCACTATGGACAACCTGATGAAAGGGGCCGCCGGCAATGCCATACATATCATGAACCTCATGTGCTCGCTTGTGGAGACCACCGGCCTTCAGATCAAACCCACTGTATTCTAAACAATCACACCCCTTATGACCCTTTCATCCCTTACTGCTGTATCACCAATCGATGGCCGGTATCGCCGTCAGATCACTGAGCTAAGTGCCTATACTTCTGAGTATGCATTGATCCATTACCGTGTGATGGTAGAGATCAAGTACCTGCTTGCCCTCAGCAAGGTCCTACCTGTGCTACACAAGCTACAGGAACCACACTACATAGAGGAGCTCCAGGCGATCTATACTCACTTCTCTGAAAAGGATGCCGAGCGGGTCAAGGCAATAGAGGCAGTGACAAACCACGATGTCAAGGCTGTCGAGTACTTCATCAAAGAACGGCTAAAGGACTCAGACTTGGACGATGTCTTGGAGTTCGTACACTTTGGGCTAACATCTCAAGATATCAACAACACCGCACAGCCAATGATGTTGCGAGATGCCCTCCACCGATATTGGCTCCCCCTGATGGACCAGCTCACAGCTAGGATTCGACACTATGCGGAAGAGTGGAAAGATATCCCCATGCTGGCGCGTACACATGGGCAGCCGGCATCACCTACTACGTTGGGAAAGGAGTTTCGGGTCTTTTCGTACCGTCTTGAGCAACAGCTGGATGCGCTCCAAAAGGTGCCACAATCTGTCAAATTTGGAGGTGCCACCGGCAATATGAATGCCCACCACATTGCTTATCCGGGCATTGATTGGCGTCACTTTGCTCGCAATTTTGCTGAGCAGGATCTGCAGATGAAGCTGGAGGAGTACACGACCCAGATCTCCAACTACGACAACCTTGCCGCACTCTTGGATGCCATCAAGCGACTCTGTGTCATCCTCAAGGACTTTGCACAAGACATGTGGCTGTACATCAGTGAGGAGTATTTCAAGCAGAAAATAAAGGAGGGTGAGGTCGGGTCCTCAGCCATGCCGCATAAAGTGAACCCTATCGACTACGAAAACGCCGAGGGAAACCTTGGGATCGCCATCGCCTACCTCGAGCATCTCGCCCACAAGCTACCGGTCTCTCGTCTCCAGCGTGACCTCACCGACTCCACAGTTATGCGCAATATCGGGATGCCACTTGCCTACAGTGCTATAGCCATAAACAGCCTGCTCAAAGGCTTGGACAAAATCCTGCTCAATGAGGCTAAAATCCTCAAGGATCTGGACGATGCACTCCCGGTTATCGCTGAGGCACTACAGACCATCCTCAGAAGAGAGGGCTACCCCCAACCCTATGAGGCACTCAAGGCACTGACCCGAACCAATGAGAAGCTGACACGCGAGCGGGTAGACGACTTCATTGATCATCTGGATATCTGTGACGACATAAAGGCAGAGATGAAGCGTGTCACACCTCGCAACTATACCGGTGTCTACTCCTCAACCGAAAATCAAGCATAGGTAGGGAGTTTGGCTCCATATGATGATGCCATTGATAATCTGAGGATTATTTTTACAACTCCCGATTTGAGGCATTCCCCAGATTAACGAAAAAGAGCTCGGCACAATACCGAGCTCTTTCTTTTACCGGAAAGTGTTTAGCCTATCCAACTTTTTGGAGAAACTTCATGTCGATACGTCTATCAGACATATCCACGTGTCATCAATTTGTAGATCAAGACGCCAACAGTCTCAATACCTATAATAACAAGATTAAGCCCCAGAGAAATGAAAAGCCTTTCACGAGCAGTCTTGACATCCAGTAGTATTCTTTTGATGACGGCAAAGAGCAACATTGTCAAAGACGTTACAAATGAAGTGACCATAAACGAAACGCCTCCTTTAATGAAAATAATACCAAGAGGATTGCTGTGATATATTTCGATAACATCTTCTTTACTTCCCAATGAAAAGTAGGATAGAAAGATGATTATTGGAAACTCAATCACAGCAAATGCTACGGTCATCGTCCAGCTATTATTTTTTAGTGCCGTTTTCATTAAACACGATGATTGTTCTTCACACGAACGCCATTCCTCCGCCAAGTGAACATACAAATTCTTAGTTTAATTTGTCTATAATTATTTTAGGCAGAAAAGCTTCGGGGATGTTACTTGAAATTAAACTCAAAGAACTATCCAGTCCATAAGTTTCGTGTATGGTATCTTCTATGGTATCATCTTCCAAGTTTCTTTTTATCTTACGAAAGATTTCAACCTTATCACCTCTTAGCTTGTAAAAGATTGTAGGTGTATCACCTCCAATAGAACTGTATACATGGAGCTTGTATGCTATTTTATCTTCGGATTCGATGTAAGAAGCTATATAGCGATCTATTGAGTAACCATCTGTTATTTCATACATTAACAGCCAATAGTTTCTCGCTTCGACTTTGCAAACAGGAAAATAGCGTAACTTATATCCATTCTCCGGATTAATAAAACAATCATTTCTGGTATTGCATAGGTAATCCGAAACGACACTTTCAGGGATTGGCGACACCTGAGCAAGAGCAAACCAATCTACAGAGTCGGGAAATACTTCTTTCTTATCCCAATAGTTGAGAACTTTATCTTGACCAAACATTAGTGTTGAGCTTGAAATAAGCGCAAGCGCCAAAAAACAGATTACTTTCTCTTTCATTTACCTTTATTCCTTCTTATTTCAGTTACCATGTATAAGAGAAGACTCCACACCCCTAAGCACCGCACAGTTCCTAGAGTTTCACAGTTTGGAAAGTGTATTGCCTTTAAGTGATTAGACCTATGGGCAAAATTATCCTACCTGGAAACAGATCGCTACTATCCGTCAAATCATTTTCTTTCCTACTGGAAACATTTCCCTTCTATCCGTCAAATTTTTTCCCCCTCCCCGAGCGGCAAAAATAGGGGGACTTGATGCCTTGTCGTTTTCCGTAGTTTGTCTTCCATGCGCTACTTGATGTCGTAATCAGCTCCAAACTCATATACTATTGTAGCCTGCCCTGTCTCTCCATAAAGAGTCGTAATGCTCTTTGATATTTTCCCGTTTACATAAGTTACTTTAGCTTCTGCACCTTCACTGCTTATTCCTTCGATATTATACGTGATTATTGTTTCATTTGTCGCTGTACTAAAGTATGAGTCGCCACTTGCCTTCTTCTCTGTCTTATGTATGAGATTACATGACGCAAACGAAAAAGGCAGAAGAAACGCAAGGAGTAGTCGGATTGTTGTATACTTCATCTCCTTACGGTATTAAAAAGGTGTTGGGGATTACTCTTCTCTGTTCCTGGGGTGGGCTTGGTAGTTTTTGCGAAGCTCTTCAAAGGTGGTGTGGGTGTAGATGGAGGTTGTCGCCACATCTTCGTGTCCCAGTAGCTCCTTGACACTCATGAGGTCGGCACCGCCATTGAGTAGGGCGGTGGCAAAGCTGTGTCGCAGGATGTGCGGGCTCTTGTGGTTGTACTGGCTAAGTGGCTCCAATGCCTGTGTGACAACTCGATACAAAAAACTGTGTGTGGCGGCTTTGCCTCTACTGTTGAGCAAGAAGGCCGGCTCGTCGGGTGTAGCCGGGGTGCGGTAATGGGCTAGGTACTCGGACAGAGTGTTGAGGATACCGGGTCCAAGTGGTATGATTCGCTCTTTGTTGCGCTTGCCCAGTACTTTAAGGGTCTGTGTACCAAAGTTGATGTCCGTGACTCGAAGCCCACATAGTTCGGCAGAGCGCATGCCGGTTTGAAACAGTAGGTCAATGATAAAGGCCTGCATCCAAATCGCCTGCTTTTCTTTGGCATCCTCGTTTTGCCTATCGGCTTCCTCGTATAGTTCTTTGATTCGTCGTGTGAGTGCGTCGGGGTTGAGAAACGTTGGGAGCTCCTTGGAGCTTTTGGGAGGACGTACAGATCTGAAGGGATCAGTGCTGACCACTCCATGGCGCAACAAGAACCGATAAAACGAACGAATAGAGGCCAAGCGACGGCGCACTGTGCGTGCGCTGTCGCCGGCTTCCATGAACTTTAGGACCGACTTGCGTGCTGTACGGGTATCTACCGTCCGAACCATCAACTCAAGGGTGGCGTCATCGGAGGGGTCGTGCCCCTCGACGATGAGCCACTGATTCAGGTCGTTTTGGTAGGCCTCTACTGTGAGCGGAGATGCACTCTGCTCGTAGGCTAGGTACTGAAAAAATTGATCGCGCCAGCCGGTAGTGGTCGTCATTGTCTATTGCGAGTGATCTTGATTGGTGCGATCAGGACGCTCTGGGTATAGCTACGTTCCTTTAGGAGGTAAGCATCCAGAGGCCATGAACCCCATGAGTCGATGCCACCGATTCCGGCACTGTGTGAGTCAATGTTGACAAAGAGTGAAGTCGGATCTTCTTCTAGGAGCTCGGTGTGGCTTTGTCCCTTTTCCGGATAATCTTCGAGTTGCTCGATGCTATAGGGTAGGGTAGATGCGTAGAAGGGGCGATCCGAGTAAAAGGCTATTCCACGATTGTCGAGGTCGCATGCCGCCCAATATCGTACATCACTGTGTACCCCTGAGTCTTGGGGCCGGTTGTACTGATGGGTGAAGGTGTCAACGGCTCGTTGTTCGTAGATTCCGATGAAGTCTCCATTGGTTCGGTCGGAGTAGTTTTCACGCGGTCCTCTGCCAAAGTAGACGAGGTTTTCGTACCTCTTAGGGATTTGTACTCGGATTCCGATCCTAAAAGGAAGCGATGAGGTGTTGTCATCTCGTCGATCAAGGCGTTGGCGGAGTAGGAGCTTGCCGTCCTGGTCAATGGTGTATTGCATGGACAGAGAGGCATTGGGCTCAGGTAGCTCGTATTGTGCCACGACTTGTGCCTGCCCGTTGTCTGTGGTTTTGTACTCCAGAGACAAGAGACGTAGTGTGGGGTTGCGCCATGCGCCCCAGTGTTTTTGGAGTCCGGCTCCCATGTCATTGTCGTTTGGCGCACGGTAGAAGCACGGCTCTAGGCTGGTCCCCGGGGTCATGTAGACGGTCCCATCTACTGTGTACTCGGATAGTAGCCCTGTCTTTTTATCGAAAGAGATCCGTAGACCCTTGGGCCCTGTAATGACAATACGGCCCGCTGTCTCCTCTGTGATCTGGGTCGTCCCTTGAGTACTCAGCTGTGGCATAAACAGAGCCTCGTGCTTGAGCTCAAACTGCTCCTGTGCGGCAATCCAGCCTTTGTCAATGAGGGGACGGTACTGGTTGAGGCGATAGGTGACGTTTAGGAAGGCATCAACCCCGGTGGGTAGATCGGGCAGAGTGATAGCTAGTCGCTCAGTCTCCTGCGGTGCAACGCTTGGGCAGGGGATGGTCTCACTGTAGATGGTCTCTCCGTTGACTGTTACTTCGTAGGTCAGGGATAGGTCAGCCAATGGTTTGAAGACAAAGTCATTGGTGATCAGGAGTTCGCCGGTATTATTACCGGTTTGCTCAAACTTTGTACGTACATTTTGGTAACCATACTTTGCCTCGTAAGCAGGAGACTTGGGGGTCTTGTAGATGGAGAAAAGTCCGTTGTTGCAGAAGTTATTGTCTGAGGGGTCGTAGTTGTTCCAGTCACCACCGTAGCCTTGTACCCGTATTCCGTTGATGTATTTGTATTGGCTTTGGTCGATGAAGTCCCAGATGAATCCTCCTTGTAGTACATCGTAAGTGTGGTACAGCTCTTGGTACTCTTGGAAGTTTCCGAGCGTATTGCCCATAGCATGTGCGTATTCGCAGATAATGTAGGGCTTGGTAGGATTGTTGAGTGCATACTCCTTTTGGACCTGTGGTGTACGGTACATGATGGCGTAAATGTCTGTGTTGTCGCCATTCCAAGCTCGCTCCAGCATGATTGGGCGAGTATGGTCTATCTTGAGGAGTTCTTGCCGTGCTACTGTGAAGTTTTTCCCATCCCCGGCTTCGTTGGCCATGGACCAGATAATGATGGAGGGGTGGTTGTATAGCGTGCTTACGTGCCTGGTGTTGCGCTCAACGTGTTGTTTTTCCCAGAGTTCGTACTTGGCTAGGCAGAGATCCTCATAGCCCATGCCATGTGACTCGAGGTTGGCCTCTGCCAATACGTAGATGCCGTACTTGTCGCAGAGTTGGTAAAAGTAGGGATCATTGGGGTAGTGAGAGGTACGGACAGCGTTGATATTGAAGTTTTTCATCAGCCGTATATCTGCCAGCATCTCATCGCGAGATACGATAGGACCACTCGCAGGTGACATGTCGTGGCGGTTTACCCCTTTGACGAGGATGCGACGACCGTTTACCAGGAGGATGTTGTCACGGATTGCGATGTTTCGAAATCCAACCTTGTGTTGCTGGATCTCTGTTTGGACTCCATCCACGTAGCTTTTGACGAATAGCGTATACAGGTTGGGTGTCTCGGCGGTCCAAGGCAATACATTGGGTATAGTCGCAGTCACGGTGTTTTGCCCCATTCCTGCTACTTCGTGGCGCCAGACGCTACGCCCATCAGGATCACACAGCTCAAGGCGGTAGGTTGGGGCTCCGGTGGACTTTAGGCGGACGCAGAGGCGACCATCGCTATAGTTGTTGATCAGATCTTGATCGATGCGGATGTCTTCGAGGCGTTCTTTTGGGCGAGCTTGGAGATAGAGGTCGCGAGAAAAGCCTGTGAAGCGAAACATATCTTGGTCCTCCATGTAGCTCCCGTCGCACCACCTAAATACACGGAATGCAATCAGGTTCTTTTCGCCCAGCTTGATGTACGGTGTGAGGTCAAACTCAGCGGCCAGCTTGCTATCCTCACTATAGCCGACAAAGTGACCGTTGACCCAGATGTATACGCAGCTGGTCACGGCACCAATGTGCAGGGTCACATCTTTGCCCGCCCACGTGGTGGGCAGTACGAACGACTGTCGGTACGAGCCCACAGAGTTGTTGGTAATGGGTACAGGGTTGGGCTCCTGTGGTTTGTTTTGAAAGTGTCCACGCCATGCGTACCCGACATTGACGTATAGGGGTTCGTTTACTCCATGGTGCTCCCACATGCCCGGAATCGGCATGGTCCGCCAGGCCGAGTCATCGTACCCGATCTCAAAAAAGTCGGTAGGATAGTCTCGTGCATCCTGTGTGTACGAAAACTTCCAATCGCCATTCAGGCTTAGGACATCCTTTGATCGGTATAAGTCATCGTCGAGAGCATCCTCTAGGAGGTGGTATGGGTGAAAGTCGGTGCGAGCCGGTAGTCGATTGATGGCATTGACCGTTGGGTCCTGCCACTCCATAAAGGTTTGTGCCGTGGTTGAACCAAGCGCACAGATACTGATCAAGATGGTGTGAAGTAGCTTATGCATAATAAAATTAGTATATGATAGGGTTATTTGAATCTGGTCCGTAGTTCTTTTGGTGTGATGATTGAGATAATTGTTCGCCCATTTTTGGCAACCAGGTACTCGGGTAGGCGGAGGAGATCAGAGATGAGTTCTTGAGCCAGTGCCGGGCTGGCGGGTGTCTGAGAACTCCGGATACGGTGTTGTACGAGGGTCTCTAGGAGTTTTTCGAGGAGAGCCTCTCCACCACTTTTGGCTGATTCACGACATGCCTCCAGCATTTCGGCAAGGAGTTGCTCCTCGGATCCGGCCGTGATACCGGTTGGAACAGCATTGATTGAGATACTTTCTTGGCCCATCTGGGAGATGTCAAAGCCTAGTGCCACCAAGTCATCCATATGTGTTGCCAGCACTTCGGCATCCTCTATCGATAGCTCCATCAATCCGGGAAAGAGCAGAGGGGCTGAGGGGATTCCACCACTCTTGAGTGCTCGCAACAATTGCTCATAGAGCACTTGGTAGCCGGCGTGACGAAGGTGGACGATGTAGATGTTTTCCTGGTAGGGAAGTAGGGCATACTCACCTAGCAGGATCGGCTCCTCAAGAGTGACTGGAGCGGGTGTGTCGACAAGCGAATGGACTACCGGTGTCTGCTTGGAGCGGTTGCGCTCAAAGTTGCTGTAAAACTCCTCCCAGTCGGATAAGTCCGGCATTTTGCCCAAATCGGTGTTGATACTACTGGGTAGGATTGTATGGTTGATCCGGCTTCCCACGTTGCGATATGAAGCCGATGTTGGTGGTTCACCTATTTCGCCCGGATCTCCAGCCCGTGCAACCGGTATTTGTAACCTCGACTCAGGTGAGCTAAAGTCCAAAGTGGGCACTGCGGCTCCCTGCATCAATGCTCGGCGGATGGTGGAGAAGATGATAGAGCCAATGTCGTTTTCGGCCTCAAACTTGATCTCTGTCTTGGTGGGCGAGATATTGACATCGATCCCGGCCGGGTCCACCGATAGATAGATGAAGTACTCCGGTTGCTCGCCCTTGGAGATCATATTGCCATATGCATTGAGCACCATGCGATGAAAGTACGGGTGCTTCATGTAGCGTTCGTTGGCAAAAAAGTACTGCTGCGCACCTCGCTTGCGCGTGTGATCGGTTTTTGAGACAAAGCCTCTCAAGGTCACCAAAGGGGTGTCAGCGTCAATGGAGATCAGTGTGTCTTGCAACCTCTTTTTGCCAAAAAGGTCTAGGATGCGTTGCTTGGGGAGTGTCGCTTCCAGCGCAAGGGTGACTTGGTCGTTGTGCTTGAGTGTAAAGGCTATCCCGGGGCGAACAGCAGCGATGTTGCGTACCTCATTGAGAATGTGCTGAAACTCGGTTGAGTCTTGCTTCAAAAACTTCCGACGTGCCGGTACGTTGAAAAATAGATGACGCACCGAAAAGTTTGCCCCTGTCGCACAGACTACCGGCTCGGTCGATACCACTTTGGATCCCTCAAGTTCTAGTTTGATTCCCTGTGGCAGGTCTTCGGTCCGCGTCTGAAGTGTGATGTGGGAGACGGCTGCAATGGAGGGCAAAGCCTCACCTCGAAATCCTAGTGTACTCAGGGCGAAAAGGTCGTCAGCAGATCGAATCTTGCTGGTGGCATGTCGTTCAAAGGCCATGCGTGCATCCATTGGGGCCATGCCCTTGCCATCGTCAATCACTTGTATCAGAGTCTTGCCGGCATCCTTGATGTCAATAAGTATCTTGCTGGCCCCGGCATCTACCGCATTCTCCACCAGCTCCTTTACCACTGAGGCGGGACGCTGGATCACCTCACCGGCGGCGATCTGATTGGCTATGTTGTCCGGAAGTAACTTGATGAGACTATCCATGGGCTAATAACGAAGGTTTGTTGGCAAGTGGTTTGAGGCTTATTATTTTGAGGAAAATGGGGCTGCGGAGGGAATAGGAACTTAGTTAAAAACCAAAGAAAGAAAAGAAGCGGATGCCGATATTATCGTACAACCATAGAAATAGGACGAGTAGGAGTATGAGAATGAGGAGTATGGTCCAGTTTTTTTGTTGCAACGCACCTCGGAGATCCTCTCCACGCTTGTAAGAGCCTAGCACATCCGACTGCTGGTGAAAGGCGCCTCTGAGCTTGTCTTTGACCAGCTCGGCTTCTTCTTTGTCGCCAAACTCCTCGGGATAGTACTTACGTCGCGCTCGGCTAATGCGCTTTTGCATCTCCTCCTTCTTGGCATCGTAGTACCGGTAGGTGTATCTAAATTTACTTGGCTTCCTGGGCTTGTAAAAGTTCATCAGTCCCATTGCTCTCTTCCTTCTTTGTGGGTTGTGCTTCTGTGGTTGGCTTCTCTTTTTCTTTCTCTTTTTCTTTTTCTTCCGGATCGGGCTCGTAGAGTAGGCTACCCTGTGGTTTGGCGGCCTCTTTCAGTTCAGTGCTCATAGAAGCACCGGGGAGAGGTGTGTTGCGGAAGATATCTAGGCTTCCCAGTGGGCGTCCCTCGGGAAACCATACAAAATTGGTGTAGATCAGTTGATCTGATGTCAGGAGTGGCACCGGGGTGATGGTGCCCACGGTTTTGTCCAATAGCATGATGCGCTCTATCTCTTGATTGTCGAATTGCATCAGTATTGCACTACTCTGACTCCGTATTTGCTCGGTTAGGAGACTGTCAGCGTTGAGGTTGTAGTAGATGCTTTCGGCATTTCCTCGCGCCCATAGGGAGTCCATCTTGTTATCTGAGAAATAGGTCAAGACCTCGCGTCCTCTGAGTTGATTGAAGTAGTTGTCACGTACTTGGTCAGAGAGATAGGCATTTTGGCGGATGTGAGCATGGTGGAGGGCACTGTCTGCAAAGTAGAGGGTGATGCTGTCTCCCGTGACTTGTGACGATCCACTCCATATATATGGGGAGCCTATTAGGTGGAGTAGCGAATCTGCTGTGAGGTAGAGTAGACTGTCCGCCACGGCTTGTATGTCACTTCGGTAGAGTCGGACGTTGCCTTTGCCCTTGTAGACACTGTGGAGGGAGTCCACTTTTAGGAGCTCCAGCTCTTGTGCATGTGCCCATAGGGTGTCGGGCTCGGAGTACTCCATGATATAGGCGCTATCTTTAGCCAGCCCATGTCCTGTCCCCTCGTTGTACTCAATATAGTTGCCTCTGAGGTCCACTTTTTGTGCGGTGTCACGTAGGACTACGTGTCCATGGAGCTCGGCAAATTGGTTGGGGCGATCGTACCTCAGGGAGTCGCCGGTCATCCAGTACTTGTCGCTTGTGATCTCGGCTCGGTCTAGGAGGTTGGCGACATCTCGTTCGGTGTCGTATGTGCCTCGTGTGGCCGTGATGACCCCACTGTCTCCGACTATCCTGGTTGGACCCAGGATGGTGGCTATGTGCGTGTTGGTGTCGTAGAAGAGGGTGTCGGAGTAGAGCGTGAAGTTTTCGTTTTCTAGCTTTACATTGTTGTTGAAAGTCGCCGTCTTGGTTGTTGTGTCGTACTCTCCATAGACGGAGGAGAGGACATTTAGGCTGTCGACGATAGTGCCGTGATCTGCGTAGTACCCTATGCCTAGGCCTCTGTCGTAGTCGAGGCTATCGGTGTAGAGCGTATTTTGTCCGTGCTCCATCCTCACCAGATAGCGGAGTCGGGCTAGCAGAGTAGGTCCGTCGTAGTCAAGGTAGTGGCAGTAGATGTGGAGGGAGTCTCCCTGCTCGATGTGCACCTCTCCATAGGCTTCAAACCGGTTGGACTTTTCGTACAAAAGCGCACTGTCGCAGTACATGGTTGCGTCATTGTGCTTGAAAACCACGTTACCACGCAGTACTTGAGCGTCAGGGTTGAGCTCTTTGTCGTAGCTCCAGACATCTACATGGTCGATGATGATCTGCTCTTTGGTCGGGCGGCCAGTGCTGTCTTGTATAGATGAAGCTATGCTGTCCCTCTCACTGAGCAAGGGGAGTCGACCGGTCGTGGCGATACGGTCTGCACCGCTGGCAATCATACCGACCAGTAGGAGCCCGGCACTGAGAAGAGTCCTGAGTATGGGGCGCTTATCCCGAGACATCTGCTTGGGTACGATGTGTTAGTTATCGAGGACCCAGCCGGGGTATTGAAAGTCACAATCGCGATACGCCGGGCTGATGCGTACGTAGGTGGTTTTTTGCTTTTCGCGTATCCACTCATCTAGCACTTCGGCTCGTTTGCGTGCCTCGACGATACTTTTCACGACTTGGTAGTCGTCCACTACGTTTGCCCGATGTCCTTCGTGTCGCTCTTTTAGTCGGACAATGGCCATGACCTCGTTGTTGTTTTTGTTGTACATCCTAAAAGGCTTGGAGACTTCTCCCACCTTTAGTTTGGCAACGACGGAGGAGATCTCTTGGGGAAGGTCTTCGAGTTGAAAGCGCGAGGTGCCATATTGGTTACTCTGGCTCTTGTCGTTGACCATTTGTCCATTGCTGAGGCGTGTGTCCTCGTCGGTCGAGTAGTACATTGCGGCTGTGCCAAAGTCAAGACTGTCCACCCGGATCAAGTGGGCGATGGAGTCTAGTCGTTCGGTAGTTTTGTCAAGCTCAGCAAAATCAACATTGGGGCGCAACATGATGTGACGGACATTGATCAGGTCATCTCGTCGGTCAATCAGCTGGATAATGTGATAGCCACGCTTGGTTTGGACGATACGGGAGACTTTGGAGGGGTCGCGTAGGCTGAATGCCACGTTGGCAAACTCCGGCTCCAGTTCGGCGCGCCCTAGGTATCCCAGCTCGCCACCTTTCATCGCTGTCGCTTTGTCTTCGGAGTAAAGGCGAGCAAGAGTCTCAAAAGACATCTTGCCACTATTTATCTGATTGGTAAAGTCCACTAGCTTGGCTTTGACCCGATCGACCTCGGTCATTGACAATTTGGGCGTAAGGGTGATGATCTGTACTTCGACAGCTTGGGGAATAAAGGGTAGGGAGTCCTTGTCCACCTTGTCGTAAAAGCGAGTGACTTCGCTAGGTGCTATCACGATTTCGCCAACCAATTGACGTTGCATTTGCATCACGGTAAACTCCTCGCGTACGACTTTCATACGGTCCTCTCTGATCTGTGTGTAGCGTTGTCCCAGGTACTCCTCGACCTTGTCACGTCCGCCAAGCTCAGCTGTGACAGACTCGAGCCAGCGATTGACCTCTTGGTTGACCATCTGTTCATTGGGCAGCACGCTGTCAATCTCCGCTTGGTTCAAAAAGAGCTTTTGGACGGCCATCTGCTCGGGGATAATGCAGCGTGCATTGCCCGGAAAGTGCTGCCCCATGCTCTCGTAGTACAGTCGCTGTCGCTCAATATCGGAGCGAAGGATGGGTTGGTCTCCCACTATCCATGCGACCTCATCGATCACGTTGGTTTTGTTTTGTCCGTGAGCGATGGTGGTACATGCGAGTAGCAGGAGCAACAGGATATCTCTTGTGTATCTATACATTGTGGTAGTCTTGTCTCCTTGGATTAGGCTTGGTCGGGTTGGGGTTACTTGTTATTTTGTTCTTTTTTCCAGCTGTCTTTCAGCGTCACGGTCTGTACAAATACCGGTTTTTCGACCGAGCTGTCTTTGTCTTTCACGAAGTAGCCTTTTCGGACAAACTGGTAGTGATCGCCTACTTTTGCCTCCTTGAGCCACTCTTCTGCATAGGCGGTGGGTATGATCTGCTCGCTGTCAGGGTTGACCAAGTCTTGGAGGTCATCGTACTTCTCCTCTGCTGGATTCTCCGAGAGGAAAAGTTTGTCGTACAAGCGTAGCTCTGTGGGGATGGCATGCTTGACGTTTACCCAGTGAATGGTCCCCTTTACCTTACGAGAGGCACCCGGCATACCGGTGCGAGTATCGGGGTCGTACTCAGCGTGTACTTCGATGATGTTGCCATCTGCGTCTTTCACACACCCGGTGCACTTCACGATGTAGGCACACCTCAGTCGGACTTCTCTGCCGGGGGTTAGGCGGAAGTACTTCTTTGGTGCATCTTCCATAAAGTCCTCGCGCTCGATCCAGAGTTCTCGTCCAAATACGATCTCGTGTGTCTTTGTCTCCGGATCCTCGGGGTTGTCCACTGCTGTCATGGCTTCCTCTTGGCCTTCGGGGTAGTTGGTGATCACCAGCTTTATCGGATCCAGGACTACGGAGGTGCGGAGTGCACGCTTATTGAGGTCTTCGCGCACGGTGTGCTCCAGTAGCTCGACATCCACGGTCCCCTCGTACTTGGTGTACCCGATGGCGTCGATGAAGTTGCGGATGCTCTCCGGCGTATAGCCTCTCCGCCTCAATCCCACCAGCGTGGGCATCCGAGGGTCATCCCACCCGTGGACGATCTTGCGTTGTACCAGCTCTAGGAGTTTTCGCTTGCTCATCATCGTGTGGGTGATGTTTAGGCGGTTAAACTCATACTGCCTCGGCCTGTAGTCGTCCGTCTTTAGCAAATCTATGAAGTAGTCGTACAGTGGTCTGTGGACGACAAACTCCAGGGTGCAGATGGAGTGGGTCACTCCCTCAAAGTAGTCACTCTGGCCGTGAGCAAAGTCGTACATGGGATATACCTTCCACTTTGTGCCGGTACGGTGGTGTGGGTGGTGCATGATGCGGTAGATGATCGGGTCGCGGAAGTGCATGTTGGAGTGCCCCATGTCAATCTTTGCCCTCAGAGTCATTGCTCCGTCCGGAAATTCTCCTTGTTTCATCCTTTCAAAGAGGGCTAGGTTCTCCTCTACCGGTCTGTTTCGATAGGGACTCTCTATTCCCGGCTCGGTGAGCGTCCCTTTCTGTGCGGCGATTTGCTCGGAGGTTTGCTCATCGACGTAGGCCAAGCCACGCTTGATCAGATCTACGGCAAAGTCGTATAGCTGATCAAAGTAGTCCGATGCGTGATAGACGTGGTTCCACTCAAAGCCGAGCCACTTGATATCTTCCATGATGGCATTGGTGTACTCCACATCCTCCTTGACAGGGTTGGTGTCATCAAACCTTAGGTTGCACGTCCCTCCGTACTTTTGTGCGATTCCAAAGTCGATACAGATAGCTTTGGCGTGACCTATGTGTAGGTAGCCGTTGGGCTCCGGTGGAAATCGTGTCTGGATGCGTCCATCGTTTAGACCATTTCGAAGGTCATCCTCCACTATTTGCTCGATGAAGTTGAGCGACTTCTCGGTTTTTTTTGTCTCCTCGGTCATCTCGTTGTCTTACTTATATTTGGTGTTACAGTTGGCTGATGAATACAAAGTCCTTTAGTGGCTTATTGTCTGAGTGTTCGATGTCTACCCCTCGTCCCTCCCACGATACCTTGCCATCGTTGAGAAAGATCACTTTGTCGCCGATGTTTTTCACTGAGTTCATGTCGTGGGTGTTGATGATTGTGGTGATACTGTTTTCGGTGGTGATTTCCTTGAGCAGCGCATCGATCACTTTGCTGGTCTCGGGGTCCAGTCCACTGGTCGGCTCATCGCAAAACAGATATTTTGGACTCATTACGATGGCTCGGGCTATGGCGGTGCGTTTTTTCATTCCCCCGCTGATCTCGTCCGGAAACTTGTAGCGTGCATCCCACAGTTGGACTCGGTTGAGGCACTCCTTCACACGTGCGTTCCGGTCGCGGCGCTTGAGGGGGCTAAACATTGCAAGCGGGAAGAGTACGTTGTCAAAAATACTCATGCTGTCAAAGAGTGCCGAGCCCTGAAAGAGCATCCCCATCTCCTGTCGGAGCTTGGACTCCCGCCCGGCATTCATCCTCAGCAGGTCTTGGCCGTCATAGAGTACCTGCCCCTCGTCCGGCGTCTCCAGCCCAACCAAGCACTTGAGCAAAACCGTCTTTCCGGCACCACTCTTGCCTATGATCAGTGAGCACTCTCCTCTGTCAAATGTGGCATCCACACCACAGAGTACGGCTTTGTCGCCAAACTGCTTTTGCAACCCTTTCGCCTGAATCATGTCAGTAGTAGTTGGGTCAGGACTAGGTCGCTGACGAGTATGGCAACATTGCTGTACACGACCGCTTTGGTCGTGGACTCGCCTACCTCCAGAGCACCACCATCCACGGTGTACCCAAAGTAGGCACTGATTGTCGTGATGAAAAAGACATAGACCTCACCCTTGGTGATCGAGTAGAGGATGCGTGACTCACGAAAGTTTAGCTGCAAGCCGGAGATAAACTCTGTCAGAGGAATCTCCGGAGTAATCAGAGCTCCGAGATACCCCCCCAATATCCCGACAAACATGCTGACAACCACCAGGATGGGTACAAAGAGCATCATCCCTATTACCTTGGGGAGGATAATGTAGTTGGCTGCATTGACCCCCATGATATTCATGGCATCGATCTGCTCTGTCACCCGCATGGTCCCGATCTCGCTGGCGATACTGCTACCACATTTGCCGGCCAAGATCATGCACATGATCGTACTCGAAAACTCCAATACTATGATCTCGCGGGCTGAGTAGCCCATGATGAACTTGGGGACCAGAGGAGTGGTCACATTGATCCCCAGCTGTATGGTGATGACTGCACCGATGAAAAACGACACGAGCATCACGATCCAGAGAGACCCAACCCCCTGGAAGTGCACCTCACGAACTAACTCGCGAAAGAACATACTCCAGCTCCGAGGGATCCTAAAAACCCTGCCAAGGAGGACGATGTAACGTCCGACCGGTTCGATATAGCTCCTCATTTACTCTTTTGTCATCCAAGTAGGGTGTGGAATCATACGCACACTAATGTACAAATATACCCTTTTGTGGCGAAAGTCGCACCTTCCCCTGCTGACCGCCCTCCTGTGGGCTGAGCATTTGGGGCTCGTGGCGGGAAGGTCGTGAAGGGCTTCGGGCCTTTCGGAGGACAATTTTGGACGGGAGAAAAAGATGATGAGGTCGGAGAAAAAGGTGCGTATGTCCG
The DNA here is from genome assembly GCF_056590775.1 of Porphyromonas sp. C0026D3. Lineage (NCBI taxonomy): Bacteria > Pseudomonadati > Bacteroidota > Bacteroidia > Bacteroidales > Porphyromonadaceae > Porphyromonas > Porphyromonas sp. C0026D3. The sequence continues at coordinate 156,328 of NZ_JBWPWU010000002.1, read as the reverse complement.
AGGAAAAGATAAAATCACTAAGTGATTTCTTCAAATCACACTGTGACGCGAAGAAATCACTCAGTGATTTGAACAAATCACATAGTGATTTTGAGTTTTTCGACCGGGGAAAATAGTTTGGAAGTACATAGGGAGGACTTTTGATACCGAGGGGTGTACTTTTTGATCACCTCTGGGTCGGAATACTCTCCTCCACCGGTGTCGCTCCTTCCCGGATGGTGTTCCGATCCGGTGGGCTAGTATGTGCATCTTTTGTGTATCTTTGGAGCGGTGAGGGGGACAATGTAAGTGATACGCATAAGCAACGAAACGGATGACGACAGATTCGCTCACTCCTCGCAGTAAAAAGATTAGTCCCATACTGTGGGTGGCAACAGTCTACTTCAGTATGGGATTGCCGTATGTCCTGATATCGGATGTATCGGTGTTGGCTTTCAAGGATCTTGGGATTTCGGATGCCCAGATAGCTTTTTGGACTTCGCTTTTGGTTTTGCCTTGGAGCCTAAAGCCTTTGTTTAGCCCCATCATGGAGCTGGTGGGGACCAAGAAACGGTATGTTTTTGCCACGGAGCTGATCTCATCGGTGGTCCTCGGGGTGGTCTGTGCCAGTCTTGGTCTCTCCGACTTTTTTACGATCACCTTGGTGCTCTTGGCGATCATGGCTCTCTCCGGCTCGATCCATGACATCGCCGGTGATGGAACCTATATGGCTGAGCTTGCCGCTGATGAGCAGAGTGAGTATATAGGTTGGCAGGGGGCTTTTTATAACCTGGCCAAGATTTTGGCCAAGGGGGGCTTGGTCTACTTGGTGGGGCTGATGAGTGTCGATATGGGTGTCCTCAATGCTTGGCGTGTGGTTTTTGCACTTGGTGGGGTGATCATGCTGTGTATGGCTGTGTACCACTTTTTTGTCCTGCCGGGGCGTTTGAGGGTGGCTCAAGAGGCCGGTCGGTCCCGGACGATGCGGGAGGCGATGCGGGAGTTTCTGGATATTTTTCGCTCTTTTTTTGAGAAAAAGTACATCTGGTACTATTTGGTATTCATATTGCTCTACCGTTTTACGGAGGGTTTGGCCATCAAGGTGGCGCCTCTTTTTTTGAAAGCCGATATCGCAGTCGGTGGCATTGGTCTGACGAATGAGAAGTTCGGGCTCTTTTATGGCACTATAGGTACCGCTTGCTTCATCTTTGGCAGTATCCTGAGTGGCTACTTCATCCGTTACTTTGGCTTGAAGAATGTCCTTTTTGTGCTGGCACTGATCTTTAATATCCCTTTCATTGTCTTTTTCTTATTTGCGCAAATGGCACCTGTGGACGAGGTGTGGGTTGCCACGGGCATTGCTTTTGAGCAGTTTGGCTACGGCTTTGGTTTTGTGGGGCTGAGCCTTTTCATGATGCAGCAGGTGGCTCCGGGACCTCATCAGATGGCGCACTATGCGATTGCCAATAGTCTGATGAACCTCAGCGTAATGATTCCCGGGATGATGAGTGGCTTTATCAGTGACGCTGTCGGGTACAAGACTTTTTTCTTGATCGCTGTGTTGCTGGCGATACCGGGTATCATTTGTGCCAAGATTGTGCCTTTTACGTACGACCAAAACGGAGCTAAGATTTCGAAATAAATATTTTTCCAACCAACTAAAGCAAAATCTGAATAATGAGTAAACTAATCATCCACGGTGGGGCACTCCCCAATATGCCCTGGCAAGATCGCCCGGAAGGGTGTAAGGAGGTCATGTGGCGCTATACCGAGAACCCGGTGATCCGGCGAAATGCGTTGAGGACCAGCAACAGTATCTTCAATAGTGCTGTTGTCCCCTTTGGCGATGGCTATGCCGGGGTTTTTCGTTGCGACGACACCAATCGACGCATGCGCCTGCATGTGGGGTTTAGCAAGGATGGTCTCAAGTGGGACATTGAGGAGAATAAGATAGAGTTTGAGTGCCGGGATGCTGAGATAGGAGAGTGGGTGTATGGCTATGATCCTCGGGTTGCCTTCATCGATGACCGCTACATCGTGACCTGGTGCAATGGCTACCATGGACCCACTATAGGGGTGGCTTGGACCAAGGACTTCAAGACTTTTCATCAGCTGGAAAATGCTTTTTTGCCTTTCAATAGGAATGGGGTGATGTTTCCCCGCCGGATCAATGGCAACTATGCGATGCTGAGCCGCCCTAGTGACAATGGGCATACTCCGTTTGGGGATATCTTTTACTCCGAGTCTCCTGACCTTGAGTACTGGGGGCGTCACAGGCATGTGATGGCTCCTGCCGCCTTTGAGGATAGTGCTTGGCAGTGCCTGAAGATTGGTGCCGGACCTATCCCCATAGAGACTTCGGAGGGGTGGCTGATGATTTATCACGGCGTGCTTCGCAGTGCCAATGGCTATGTCTACAGTTTTGGCTCTGCTTTGCTGGACTTGGAGAAGCCTTGGGAGGTTTTGGCTCGCAGTGGTCCTTACCTTATTTCGCCACAGGAGTACTACGAGTGTGTGGGGGATGTCCCCAATGTCACGTTTCCTTGCGCTGCGTTGCATGATCCGGAGAGCAAGCGTATCGCTGTGTACTACGGATGTGCGGATACGGTTACGGGGCTGGCTTTTGGGTACATTGATGAGATCATAGCGTTTACCAAGGAGACAAGCATCCTATAGCGAGGGTTGCTTTTGCCCTTGATGTGCAAAAATATAGGCGGGGAGCGTACAAGCTCTCCGCCTATATTTTTGTTTGCAGCTGTAGGCCTTGACCGGAGTTATTGGTGAAAGGCGCGCCTAAACTGCCGAAGAACGGTGTTGCCGGACGGGATGGCCATTCCGCGCTTTTGGGGTAGGACCACAACGATGGTTAGGCTTTGCTTGTCGTTGACCAGTAGTCGGAAGTTTTTGTTGACCGTCTCTAGGGTCACCTGCTCTGCGATGGCGGAGAGTAGTTGACTCTGGAGATCCACTCCGGGTGCGTAGCCTCCTCGGGTGAAGTAGTTGGTGTAGCGTTTTGCCAGTGCACTGTTGGCCAAGTGTTCATCGGCGACGAAGCCCTTGACGCGCTCCAGTAGCTTGCTCTCTGCCTCTCGATACTCTGTCTCCGAAAACCCCTTCTCCAGAGTCTGCCGTATCATTCGGACTGTTGTCTCAAGAGCTTTTTGGTATCTGGTTCCCTCTGCTGTCACTCTGAGGGTGTAGGCATCTTCTGTCATGGCGATGTCCAAAAAAGGGGTGTACCTAAAGTTTGCTTGTAGGATTGGTGAGTTGCTTGATCCGATCAGTTTTTGGAGCCTTGCCTCCATCATCATACTGATCATCTGGGTGTTGTAGTCCATGAGGAGTCCGGCTGCGGAGGCCTTGATCTCTGCCGGTGCCGCAGTGTGTGCCCAGCTGATCAGGAGGGTTGTGTTTTGGATGCCTCGGTCGGTGATGACGATGGCATTGGGCTCATGGTGCTCGGGGACTTCCGGATAGGTGCGCTCTATGGTGGTGTTGGGCTTGGGGATGTTGCCAAAGGTGGCCTTTAGCCTACGCTCCACTTTCCGGGGATCAATATCGCCCACGACGATGATTCCCTGTAGGTCGGGACGGTACCACTTGGCATAAAAGTCTCGCAAACTTTGGTAGGAAAAGGATCGGAGGACCTTGGGGTTGCCTACCGGAGTGTGCAAGCCGTATGGATGGTCTATAGGGAGGACACGCTCCAGTATCGTGGAGCGGATACGAGATTCAGCGCTATCCCCGGCCTCGATTTCGCCAATAATTTTTTGGCAGACCTCCTCTACGCTATGCGAGTCGAGCACTAGCTCGTTGCTCCAGCCCCTGATGACTCCCAGTAGGTCGCTTAGGTCATCCTGCCCACCGGTTGGGAAGTCATGTATGGTGTATAGGGTCTCGTCGTAGGTGACTGTGGCCTTGACTCCTTGGTCCAGTGACAACCCCCTGGCCGAAAAAAACGCTGCAAGCTCTGTCGCCGTGTGACGTTTTGTCCCCTGTAGCACCATCTGAGACAAGAGGTTGGAAAAGCCGGCCTCGTCTGCTCTTTCCACGCTAGAGCCTACTTTGACCGCAAAGGTCAGGTCTGCCCGTCCGGGTGAGGTGGTGTTTCGTCGGATAATGTAGCTGAGACCGTTGTCAAGTGTGCCGGTCACGGCTTCGGGGTCCATGGGGAGTGGTGGGATCTCATCTTCCTGTGCCCATGCGCTGTGAACCCCCAAAAAGAGGATAGCTGTCAGTGTCAGGGATCGTAGGTATTGTATAGGTCGTAGATGTGGCATTTTTGTCGCTCCGATTGTTTGTTGTCCTTGTCTGTGTGTGAGTTTTAGGTAGATTGATTCGGGGTGTCTGCCTAGGACTTCTCCTGCTTTTGGACTAAGCGTCCTTTGACAAATGTAAGATTAACTTCGGAAAAAACGAATTTAGGCTTCTCCTTTTGCACTTTTTGTGCAGAGAGCAAAGGTCCCCATTAGGTCCGTCTACTCGTTTGCTTCTATCCGTGAAAAGTTTTGCTTCTATCCGTGAAACCGTTTGCTTCTATCCGTGAACCTTTCGTCCCTTTGCAACTGCTTGATTCTCTGTCTGTCGTAGGCCGCTAACAATGGTCTGAAAACCAAGCCCCCGTTTTTGGCTACTTTGAGGATTGCTTTTTCGCTGAGTGAAGAGCCGAAATTCCTCCTATTTGGAAAATGGGTAACTTTGTGCTACAATGGCTGAGTGGATGTCTTGAAAAAATCTACAGAGCCGTGTTGTAGAATAGTAAGCGAGAATGGAGTCGATAAAAACAATATACAAGATAGGAAGTGGCCCATCCAGTAGCCATACGATGGCTCCCAAGCGAGCGGCAGAGATGTTTGCCGAGCGTTTTGACCAAAAAGGGGCACCCCACAGGTTCAGAGTGACACTGTATGGTGCTTTGGCCGCCACGGGCAAGGGACACTTGACTGATGTGGCGATCCAGAATGTCCTTGAGCCTATAGCCCACACCGAAATCCTCTGGGAGCCTAGGACGGTTCCCAAGTTTCATACCAACGGAATGAAGTTTGAGGCACTCTCGGAGAGTGGGGAGGTCGTGGAGGATTGGATGGTCTACAGTATAGGTGGGGGAGCGTTGGCCAACGAGACTTTTGACGAAAGCCGTACGGAGGAGGTTTATCCTCACAATACGATCGCTGAAATCATGAACTACTGCTTTGCCAACCATCTGAACTACTGGGAGTATGTCCTTCGGTTTGAGAAACCCGGTCTGAACGAACACTTGGAGGAGGTCTGGGAAGTGATGAAAGCCGCAGTGGAGCGTGGTCTGAGGACGGACGGAATCATACCTGGTGGGCTCAACCTCAGACGCAAGGCCGGTGAGTACTTGATCCGTGCCAAGACGTATAGTAAGAGTGTGAAGTCCAGAGGGCTTGTCTATGCCTATGCGCTGGCAGTATCCGAAGAGAATGCATGTGGGGGAGTGGTCAGTACAGCTCCTACCTGTGGTTCGTCGGGGGTGTTGCCGGCCGTCCTCTATCATCTCAAGACATCGAGAGACTTCCCGATGCGCTCCATCCTAAGGGCTATGGCCACTGCAGCATTATTTGGAAACATTGCACGCACCAATGCCTCCATTTCCGGTGCTGAGGTGGGGTGCCAAGGTGAGGTCGGTGTCGCATGCTCTATGGCTGCTGCGGCGGCCAATCAACTTTTTGGTGGAAGTCTGAATCAAATAGAGTATGCGGCAGAGATGGGGCTGGAGCACCACTTGGGATTGACGTGCGACCCGGTCTGCGGGCTGGTCCAGATCCCTTGTATGGAGCGAAATGCCTTTGCAGCGGCTAGAGCCTTGGATGCCAATACGTATGCCACTTTTTCGGACGGCTATCATAGGGTGAGCTTTGACCAGGTGATCGAGGTCATGAAGCAGACCGGACACGACTTGCCTAGCCTGTACAAGGAGACTTCTGAGGGTGGGCTGGCGACCTCGTATAGTCGCTCTCACATGTAGGAGTGTAGATATGCCGGTGCGTCTGTGACACACCCTGTATTCCATCGGATGGCGCACTCTTTTTTTTCTATAACAGCAGTCCTTTTTGCACATGGCACCTATCACATCATCGAGTATACTTAGCGATATTGTCCTTGAGAATACATCGGCTCTTCCTATGCTCAATCGCTTTGGGTTGAAGCTCGGATTGGGCAATGCCACGGTGCAGGAGGTGTGCAGGACTCATGGGATCGACATGAGCTTCTTTTTGCACATCGCCAATAACTACCTGCACCCCAACTATATTGGCTCCCTCCACTTATCACCGGCACACATTCCCTTGGTCGTGGATTATCTGGAGAGGGCGAATAATGACTATCTGCACTGTCAGCTCCCCAATGTGCGGATTCATGTGGAGTCCTTTGTGCGCCGAAGTGGATCGGATAGCCCTATAATGGAGAGTATCCCTCCTATCCTCGTGGAGCTGGAGGAGGTACTACAATGTCGGATACGGAGGGATCGGGAAGAGCTCTTCCCGATGTTTCGGAATCTGGCCCGGGAGCTGGGCGGTGATATCCATGCGCTCACTCTGGAGCATCGAGTGCCTATAGAGCCGGAGGATGATCGACTGGAGAGTATTGTGGCAGATGTCATGCAAGTGCTGATACGCCACATAAGAGGTAACTACGATGAAAACTTATTGCACGGGGTGATCTATAGTCTTCAGATGCTCAGAAATGACTTGGCCGCCAACAACCGCTTGCGCTCAAGAGTCTTTATCCCCATGGTGCAGACGATGCAAGCACAACTGCACAAGATCGACCGGTGATGAATACGCCTACTACTCATATCGCACTTATTACCGAGGATACATTGCAGATGATTGGCCTGAAAACGCTGATCAAGCAACAGAATGAACAGGCTGTTGTCGAGCTTTTTGGGTCGTTGGGCGAATTTCGAGACAGTGACCTTGAGACTTTTGACATTCTCTATGTGGAGGATGGTGTGATCGCCCTTGGGGGAGACTTTTTCCGGGGTAAGCGTTTTTGCGTGATCCCTATCATTACGACCTTGTCTCCGGAGCAGGCTCTTCTCGGGCTGGGAGGCGACCAGCTGGTTATTCACCCCAGGTGGGACTGTGAGACACTGAAGCGTGCGATCAGGGAGTCTTTTAGGACTAGCCATGTGATCAAAGAATCCACAGCTGAAAAAGGACTCTCGTCACGCGAGGAGGAGGTGCTGAAAGAGGTGGCACGGGGCTTGACGAACAAGGAAATAGCCGATGCCCTCAACATTAGTATGAATACCGTGATGACCCATCGCAAAAACATTACGTCCAAACTCAATATCAAGACGGTATCGGGGCTGACCTTTTATGCCCTCATGAATAACCTCATCTCCGGAGAGGAGGTGGTAGAGCGTGCATCGGACTAACTTATGCTGGCACTCAATAATATATCGGTCTCTTTTGGGGCTGATGTCCTTTTTCGGGACGTCTCTTTTCAGGTAAGCCCACGGGAGCGTATTGCCCTTGCCGGCCGAAATGGCTCCGGCAAAACAACACTCCTCAATGTCATTGCCGGTCTGAGGCAACCAACCGGTGGCAGTGTTTCGTTCCCGAAGGATGCATCCATCGGCTACCTCCCCCAGCACATGCTTACTCGGGATCACCTCACGGTGCGAGAGGAGGCACGCAAGGCTTTTGCGAGGGGAAAGGAGCTACAAACTCACGCTGACCAACTCACCGAAGAGATGGCCTCTCGCACAGACTATGAGAGTGTAGAATACCTCGAGCTGGTACAGCGGCTTGCCAACGCCACAGAGCTACTCGCTATGTACAAGCCTGAGCAACAAGAGGCGGAGCTGGAGCGTACACTCAAGGGGTTGGGGTTTGGACAGGAGGATCTGGATCGTGGGACTGCTGAGTTTAGTGGAGGCTGGAGGATGCGGATCGAGCTGGCAAAGATCCTGCTGGCACGTCCTGACCTTTTGCTCCTCGATGAGCCAACCAACCACCTGGACATGGAGTCCATCATCTGGCTTGAAAACTTTGTCTCCGAGACCCATGCGGCCGTGATTCTCGTCAGCCATGATAGGCGCTTTTTGGACAACACCACATCGCGTACTATAGAGCTCTCTTTGGGGCAAGCCTTTGACTACAAGGTGAGCTACTCGCGCTATGAGGCTCTCCGACAAGAACGCTACGAGCAACAAATGCGGGCGTTTGAAAACCAGCAAAAGCTCATCAAGGAGACAGAGGACTTCATAGAGCGTTTTAGGTACAAAGCGACTAAAGCAGTGCAGGTACAGTCGCGTATCAAACAACTGGAGAAGCTGGACCGTATCGAGGTGGATCAGATCAATCGCCAGGCGATTCACTTTACCTTCCCCACAACGGTACAGAGTGGTGCGTATCCACTGATCGTAAAGGACCTTCGGATGGCGTACGGTGAGCATGTCGTCCTGAGTGGGGTAGACCTGACAGTGGAGCGTGGAGACAAGATCGCACTTGTGGGAAAAAATGGATCTGGAAAGACGACTTTCGTACGAGGGGTGATGGGAGAAGTGCCACATGAGGGAATGATAAAGTTGGGCCATCAAGTGGAGACGGCCTACTTTGCACAAAATGAGGCTACGCTCTTGGACCCCAACAAAACCATATTTGAGACAATCGATGATATCGCGATTGGTGAGATACGGACTAGGATCAACGATATTCTTGGCGCATTTATGTTCGGTGGCGAAGTCTCAGAAAAGAAAGTGGGTGTCCTCAGTGGTGGTGAACGTAGTCGTCTGGCTATGATACGTTTGTTGCTCTCTCCGTCCAATTTTTTGATCCTTGATGAGCCAACCAATCACCTGGACTTGAGTAGTAAGTCGGTGCTGAAGGAGGCTATTCAAAAGTATGAGGGGACAGTACTCATCGTCAGCCATGATCGAGATTTCTTGGATGGACTGGTAGATAAGGTGTTTGAGTTTAAGGACAAGGCTGTCATCAATCACCTGGGGGGCATGGAGGAGTATGTCCGAAAGCTACAAGTCAGGGAGTCCGGCGAGGAGACCAAGGCAGAGGGTGACAGTACCCAAAAGGTCTCAACCGGACAACTCGCCTATCGGGAGCAGAAGGAGCAACAGCGTCTCGAACGTCAGAAGCAACAGCTTATTGAAAAACTGGAAAGGGAGATTGAGGAGAACGAAAAGGAGCAAGCCAAGATTGAGCATGACTTGAGTATGGGGGATACCTCTCCCGACTTACTGAAGCGGTATGCCGAATTGTCCGACAAGATGCAAAATTTGATGTCTGAGTGGGAGCAGGCCTGTGGTGAATAGAATCTTATGGATCGATACTACGCGTAGCATCGAGTCTCAGAAGGATAAATAGGAGGATGGTAAAGCTAAGAAGCGAGGAGCCTCCGTAGCTGATATACGGAAGAGGTATACCGATCACCGGTATCAACCCCACCACCATCCCGATATTGATCGTCAGATGAAAGAAAAGAATACAGGCCACACTGTATCCATACACTCGCCCAAAACGTGATGTCTGGCGTTCAGCCAACCGGATCAGTCGCAACAACAGCATGAGATAGATCAGAAGCAGGATCGTACTTCCGATAAAGCCATGCTCCTCTCCGATTGTGCAGAAGATAAAGTCCGTGTCTTGTTCCGGAACATAGGAGAGTTTGGTCTGTGTACCGTTTAGGTACCCCTTGCCAGTAAGCTCTCCGGACCCAATGGCGATAAGACTTTGGCGGACATTGTAGCCGACACCGGCGGGGTCATCTTTGAGCCCGAGGGAGACCAAGATACGTTGTTGCTGATGTTGCTGGAGGATGTTTTCAAAGAAGTACTCCACTCCCGATTGTAAGCTGATGGACAGTAGACCAAATAGCACAAGTGCCCAAACGTGCTTTCCGCGCCTTCCGAGGGCTTGAAATCCCACAAAAGCAATGAGCAATCCCAAGGAAATAAGCGCAGGATAGGCGAAGCTAATCGGATGAAATGCGTTGACAAGCAGGCTAATAGCAAAGCAAGACGGTGCTATGATGAGTGCCGCTAATCGCATGCTCCGTACTTGGCAGTAGATCTCAGATGCGATGACTGTGGAGAGGTATACAAAAAGTGGTACCACTACCCATACAGCTTTGGTTAGTCCCCACGTTGTTTCGGCAAAGGCGAGGGTAAGGACAAAAAGAATGATCAAAAAAAGACCAAACATGTGTATGGCACTCGTCAGTCCTTCTCGATAGAGAACCAAAACAAATACAAAGAAGACCAGCGCAGATCCAGTCTCTGATTGTAGGATGATGATGCTCATCGGGGCCAAAAAGATCAAAAAAGCGACCAAAAGATCTGAGAAGCGAGTGATACTAAACTCAAAGCGATCTACCCACCATGCAAGCATTAGGGCTGTTGTGACTTTGGAAAACTCGGCCGGCTGTAGCCTGATTGTGTCAGTCACGACAAGCCAGGAGCGTGATCCCTTGATATCCGGGGCCAAAAAGATAGTTGCTACCAATACCCCTAGCATCAATAGGTATAGGTAAGGAGAGATTTTTTTGTATAGTGCGGTGTCGAGTAGTAGTGTTGCCATTGCGGCACAAAGAGATACACCCATCCAGATCAATTGGCTGGTGATTCGACCTTCGAGGGTGATCCTGCCATCAAGTTGTACGTCGTAGCTTGCGGCGTATATGGTGAGCCAACCTATGATGGACAGGGTCAGGTAGAGTAGGATGGTGAGGTAGTCCAGATTCCTAAAGAAAACGGTTCCTTTGTTCTGTGCCATACTCAATGAGCAATTATTGCATTTAGCATGTTGGTCTCATATTCCTTGGAGGATTCTGATATTGTCCCATCATGCAAGTAATAGTCAATCATTAGTCGCCCAATAGGCAGTGCAAAGGTGGCACCAAACCCAGCATTTTCCACCAGTACCGCAACAGCCACTTGTGGATCCTCCTGTGGAGCATATCCGATGAAGAGTGAGTGGTCCTTGCCGTGAACGTTTTCGGTTGTTCCTGTTTTGCCACAAACCTTGATGTCCGGTATATTGGCTCGTCTACAAGTACCTGAGGTGACAGCCATGCGCATCCCTTGGTCAATGACGTCAAAGTGATCGGACCTTATCCCCGTTTGGTGTAGTTTTACCCCAATAGAGTCTAAGGGAAGTCCTTCAATCTCTTTCACCAAGTGTGGCGTGTAGTAGTAGCCACGATTTGCCACAATGGCAGCAAAGTTGGCCATTTGTAGAGGAGTTGCCAGTATCTCTCCTTGGCCGATAGATATGGAGATGATCGATGATGATGTCCATCGCCTTGCATAGATGGCATCATAGACTTGGGCATTGGGGATGTATCCACGGTTTTCGGAGGGAAGATCGACGCCTAGCTTATACCCATACCCCATGCTGACAATGTGTCCTTTCCAATGCTCAAAAGCCTCTTGTATAGTAGGGTAGTGGGCCCTGTTGTCCAGTAGCTCACGGAGTCCCCAGCAAAAATAGGCGTTGCAAGAAGTGGCCAGTGCATACCTAAGGTCTAGTGGAGAGGCATGACCGTGGCAGGCCGGACGACCGCCGAGCAGTGGGTACCCACGGTAGCAAGTGTATGTGGTTTCGGGACGAATAGCCCCTTCTTGTAAAAATGTGGCGGCTTGTACGGGCTTGAATGTGGACCCCGGGGAGTAGGTTCCCATTGTGGCACGATTGAATAGTGGCTTTTGTGGATCAGCCTGAAGGGCAAGATAGTTGGCACCACGGTTTCGGCCTACGAGTAGTTTGGGATCATAGGATGGAGAAGTAACCATTGCTCGGATTTCTCCTGTTTTGGGTTCGATGACCACTATGGCGCCTCGCTTTCCTTTCATCAATCTCTCGCCATATTCTTGTAGGAGTATATCCAAACTCAGGTGGAGGTCGTGTCCGGACGTTAGTTCTTGGTCCAGCCTGCCATCATCGTATTGTCCTTGGATCCTTCCGTGCGCATCCCTTAGCAGGACAGAGGTTCCTTTCTGCCCTCTCAAAAAGTGCTCATAGCTTCTTTCGATACCGGTAGTACCTGCATAGTCACTTGGTACATAGTATGGATCACGATCAATTGTCGTTTGATTTACTTCACCCACACTTCCTAGGACAAGGGCACCGGACGGGTAGTTGTAGTCTCGTGCGGTGCGGTGGTTGATGTAAAATCCGGGGTATTTATAGAGTTTTTCTTCTAGGAGACTTGCTTCCGAAAGGGTGATTTGTGAGAAGAGTTCTTGAGGAGTATAGGCAGAGTAGCCTCTGTTTTTGCGTAAGTCTTTTAGATCAGAAAAACGCTGCTCCAGTTCATCACGTGAGATTTGGAGTATTGAACAAAACTCTAGGGTGTCAAAGGGTACAACTTCCCTCATGATGACCTGAATCGTAGCCGTCGGTCGGTTGTAGACGACTAGGCGCCCCTTATAGTCGTATATGAGTCCTCTAGACGGGTACAGGGTTTTTCGGTAAAATGCGATATTGTCAGCCGCATACTTGTACTCAGGGTTGAGCACTTGTACATAAAACAGGCGTACTACATAGACAAGCACCACCAGGCACATGATGCTCCCGATGATGTACTGTCGATGTTGGTACTTATTTTTGTGGATGATTGGCATTTAGTTGTCCGTTGTCCTAAAGCTGAGAGCGTCAAATAGCAAATACAGTGCTGTAGATAGGACAGTAGCTCCCAAGATGTAGGGAATGGTTGCCACAAACAATCGGACCGACAGCGCCTCAAGAAACATCAACACTGTGGTATGTAAGAGGGTAAAGAGGAGTAGGTAGAGTAGATATGGTGCCACCCTGATAGACCTTGCCCCGGGGATGAGCAGCCCGTCACTTTCGTCTATGGTCTCCTCTGTCGTCAAGGTCCTCAAAATTTGAGGTCGCATGTAGACAGTCAGTGTTGCGGCAGCCATGTTTAGTCCGGGAGTGTTCATCATTAGATCTAGGACAAAACCTGTGATGGCGGCAGACAACGTGAGAAAACTTCTGGGCGCCTGATAGGGCATCTTTACAAAACCATAGAGGTAGATGATTGGCAGGAAGTAGTGAAAGAGGCGCAAATGGTTCAGCAGTATAGCCTGAAGAAATAGCAGTACTGCCGTGCTCACAAAAAGTCGGGTGTATTGATTCAGCATCTTAGTCTCTCAGAGGGTTCGGTTGTCATCATCAATGTTTTTCCCAGACGGTGTATTCCTCTACTTCTCGTCGTTCTTCCAGCTCATAGTTCCTCAAGACATAGACGTACTTGAGGGTAGAAAAGTTTGTCGCCAACTTGACGTCCAGCGCAAAGAAGCTATCATCTGTTGATTTGCCACGTCCGCTGACGGTCCCTACAAAGAGGTGCTCCGGAAAGATGGCAGAGTAGGCACTCGTGAAGACAGAGTCTCCGACCTCGTACTTCACATGCTTTGGAAGGTTGGTCAGCTGTATCTCTCCTAGGTCGGGCCCTGCCCAGTGAAGGGTACCTGTGTAGTCGGTGCTCGATAGTTTGCAGGTGAGACTAAATTGTGGGTTGGTCAGAGGAATAACTTTGGCGTACTTTTTACCAACTGCCTCGACCACCCCCACGATACTATTAGCCCCTACGACACCCATGTCCGGTTTCACACCATCTGCTTCACCGACATCCAGGGTGATGTAATTTTTTTGCCCGAATTGGGTGTTCCCAACCACTTTGGCTATCACGTAGTCGTACGGAAAAGTGCGATCCACAGTGTCTTTGGACAACCTTTTCCAAGAGAGAGAGTCCACCGTCAGGCGATCCAGGATACTCCTGAGCCTGAGAGCCTCCACTTCTAGGTCAGCATTGCGCTGCATCAGCTCTACATTGGCCTCTTGTAGTCCCATGTACCTATTGGCCGTGTGTGACAGCTCCATCACGTCTCCTATGGCACTATTGGCGGAGCTAAGGAAGACACTGCTACGGTACTTGCTCCCGCTGATTAGCAGGGCTATGGCAACAAACTCAAGGACCAAAAAGAGCAACGTGTGCCCATTTGCCTTGAGAAACTCTATGAGCCGTTCCATGAGACTCTATAGGCTGTAGATAGGTTACTTGAAAAGCAGGGTGTATTTGTCCGTGTTTTTCAGTGCTATATGTGTGCCTTTTGCAACGGCATATAGAGGATCCTCTGCTACGATGAAAGGGATCCTAAACTTGTCACTCAGGCGTCTGTCAAGTCCCTTGAGTAGCGCACCACCACCGCTGAGGTACACCCCATTCTTGTAGATATCTGCATAGAGCTCTGGAGCGGTGTTGTCCAGCGCATTGCCGACTGCTGTTTCAATCTTCAGGATAGACTTGTCGAGACAGCGTGCGATCTCCTTGTAGTTGACCTGTATGGTCTTGGGGAGGATACTTGCGAGATCTTGTCCGATGACTTCAAAGTCCTCAGGCTCATCCTCCAATACTTCGAGTGCAGAGCCTACATTTTTCTTGATCTCTTCAGCGGTGCGCTCTCCGATTCGGATGCTGTGCTCCGTCTTCATGTAGTCCACGATGTCGTTTGTCAGCTCGTCTCCGGCAACTTTTATGGACTTGTTGTTCACGATACCACCTAGGGATATGACGGCTATCTCAGTCGTTCCACCGCCGATGTCTACGATCATGTTCCCCATAGGCTCCATGACGTCCAATCCTATACCAATAGCGGCCGACATGGGCTCATAGATGAGGTATACTTCGTTGGCACCGGCCTTCTCTGCCGCATCGCGTACGGCGCGAATCTCCACGTCGGTACTGCCCGATGGTACGCATACGACCACTTTCATTGAGGTGGGAAAAAAGTGGCGCTTGTTGTCCGCCATCTTGATCATACCTCGGATCATATACTCGGTTGCCACCAAGTCTGCCACGACACCATCACGCAGTGGACGGACGGTCATTAGGTCGTTGTTCTCTTTCTCAAACCGCTTGTAGGCTTCATCGCCCACCCACTCGACTTTCTCAGTCTTGCGGTTGATTGTGACGTAGCTGGGTTGGTCCACGATGATCTTGCCATCCTTGATGATAACGGTATTGGCCGTCCCGAGGTCTATGGCAAGTTTCTTAGTAAAGGAGAAAAATCCCATATTTGAGTTGCTTGAATATTCTGTTAAAATGTGTACCGGTTATCCTCGTGGAATCAGTGCCTAAAGTGGCGCACACCGGTCATTACCATTGACACTCCGTTTGCATTGCAGTAGTCGATGCTGTCTTGATCCCTTACGGATCCACCTGGCTGGATGATGGAGACTATCCCTGCTTCGTGTGCAATCTGCACACAGTCGCTAAAGGGGAAAAAGGCATCAGAGGCCATGACGGCTCCCTTTAGATCAAAGCCCATCTCATTCGCTTTGGCAATAGCTTGTCTCAGTGCATCTACTCGAGAGGTTTGCCCGTATCCGGCACCGAGTATCTGCTGACCTCGTGCTAGTACTATCGCATTGCTTTTGCAAAACTTTACCGCTTTCATCCCAAAGAGTAGATCGCGTATCTCCTCAGGGGTGGGGCGTTTTTCGGTAGCGTAGGTGAGGTCATTTTCGGTCTCGATGCTTCTATCTCTCTCTTGCGCCAATATTCCACCAAGTGCACTCCGGTAGGAGTAGATGGAGGAGTCTTCCCCAATTTTGTCGACTAGGATTACCCGATTTTTCTTCTGAGTCAGGAGGGCTAGCGCACCTTCGCTGTAGCCGGGAGCTATGAGTACCTCTATGAATAGCTTGTGCAGTTCTTCTGCAGTGGCATCGTCTACCACACGATTGAGGACAACAATACCACCATATGCGGATACCGGATCACACGCCAGAGCTGCGACGTAGGCCTCGCATATCGTGGGTCTTACAGCAAGCCCGCAAGGGGTGTTGTGCTTCATGATGGCAACAGCCGGCTCTTTCAGCTCCTCTATCAGTTGAGTGGCGGCATCGATGTCAAGTATATTGTTGTAGCTCAGTTGCTTTCCGTGGAGATGCTCAAAGCGATCCTCAAAGGCGCACCCGTAGTAGGTCCCTTTTTGGTGCTGGTTTTCACCATAGCGCAGGGGAAATGCGGGAGCTAGGGTGAGGGTCTCCGGAGCCTCCGACTGGCCCACGAAGTAGTCCATGATGTGTCTGTCGTAATCCGATGTGCAGCGGAAGGCCCTTGTGGCAAAGCTCTTTCTCTGCTCAAGCGTGGTACAACCATCTTGAGTGTCGAGGAGGTCAATGATCTCACGATAGTAGTTGCGTGACGAAATGATGGTGACATCCCGGTAGTTTTTGGCTGCCGCACGGATGAGAGCTATCCCCCCCACATCGATCTTCTCAATCACCTCAGCTTCGCTACCACCATCTCTCACCGTCTCCTCAAACGGGTACAGATCCACGACGACTAGGTCGATTGGTGATATGTCGTACATTTTGCACTGACGGTCATCCTCGCTGTTGTTGCGCCTCGTCAGGATACCCCCAAAAATCGCAGGGTGCAGGGTCTTTACCCTGCCTCCAAGGATGGAGGGAAAGCTGGTCAGGTCTTCTACGGCTGTACAGGCGTATCCGAGACGGTGAATGTACTCCTGTGTGCCACCGGTGGATACCAATTCAACATGGTGTTCTACAAGACATTTGATGAGGTCATCGAGGCCGTCCTTGTGGTAGACGGAGATGAGGGCTTTTTTGATCCTTGTGTCGGACATAGATTTCTTGCGAGTCTTTTTTAGAGAAAGGGAAAGCACGCCACAAATTAGGAGTTGTGGCACTATCCCAATAGATCTCCGCAAATTTACTCAAACAATTAGACTTCTGCTAGCTGGATACCTTTGAATAATTGGGGGTAATGAAAAAAGCCCTCTCTCTTTTCAGACCGTTGCATAAGGGCTCGTTTTTGGGGCCCCCTTTTGACTGCAAGACTTTACGGATTGCTCCTGAGAATTTGCGGCGATTCGCAAATAAACACACCCTCCACCCATTTGTGCCCAAATACACCGCTCAGGTGGCACTAAAGTCGCTGAGAGATAAAAGAAGAAAGGTTGCTAAACAGCGTATGAAACACTGACTAGCAACCTTTTATATCTACAGAGCCTCTTGTCGGATTCGAACCAACGACCTACTGATTACAAATCAGTTGCTCTACCAGCTGAGCTAAAGAGGCGGGTGGGCAAGCTGTCTACATCGCGTCGCTACAACCAGCTACCCTTGCTGCGATCAAGCCCTGGGGGAGTTCACTAGGAGCTGACCGTGTAGGACTTGCCCCTGTATTTGCGCTGTATGAGCTCTGAAATAAATCTTATGCCCTGATTTTGCTGTGCAAAGGTACCAAATAATACTTATTTGAACAAACCTCTGGCACAACCAGAGCGGTAGGCGGGGGTCGAACCCGTGACCTTCGGCTTGGGAAGCCGACGCTCTACCAACTGAGCTACTACCGCAACTGTTACTTTGCTTGCGCAAAGATACTTATTTTTCAAAAACTACCAAATGGCCTTGGTGAGGATCAAAGGATGCAAGGATCCTGTGAACCTCAATGCGAAAGTGTCTCTAACCTAGGATGCTAAAAGCCTGGAAAATAGGGTCTTTTTTGTGAAAACGCCCTGCTTGGAGGGGTTGGTAATCAGGTGGTTGCAGGTGGCCTCGAGTTTCACGGATAGAAGCGATCGGTTTCACGGATAGAAGCATAGCTTTTCACGGATAGAAGAATTTGCTTTCGCGGCTAGAAGGAAAAGCTCCTTGATGTCCTGATGAGGTATGTGCTGAAAAAGGGGATCGATGGCTAGTAATAAGTGTCTCTATACAGGGTTGTCTTTTGATACTAGATGTTTTTTAGGGACGTAGTGGCGTGCATTTCTGTCGGTCCGAGGGTGCAGTCAGTATTGGCTCTTATTGGGGTGAGTTGCCTCCATGGTTGAGAAAATGTGTGCTTATGCCCGGTATGTTTGAATTTATTGGTAACTTTGTGTCACACGATTGAAATGGCCCGGTAGCTTAGCTGAATAGAGCGTCAGATTCCGGTTCTGAAGGTCAAGGGTTTGAATCCCTTCCGGGTCACCATTTTTGTCACGAGGATTGAGGCTTCTCTCTATGGGAGCATTGAGTGTTGTGGCAAGTGATACGATAGGAACAAGGTCATACGACCGTAGAAAACTTACAAGAATAACGACTATGAGATATATCGGGATCATCATGATGATTTTGGGAGCAATCTTTTTGATGCTTATCGCTTTTTTTGACATCATGCCCCAGTCCAATGTTGCCCTCGTCTGTGGTTTGGGTACAGTCATCCTAGGCTATGTTTTGCATATCTTTTTGGATAAACGTGCCGAGGCTGATATGTCTAAGGGGAACTGATCATCCATAGTGACGCAACACGATCGAGGGTTTTCGACTTGTTGTGGTGTATAAGGTTAGTTGAGAACCAGAGGTTTTCCCTTTTTCTATGAGAGGGGGAGGCCTGATGGTTCTCATGCTTTGTATGGGGACTGTAGGTTGTGCTTCTGCTCTTCCGTGAAATCAAGCTTGGACTTGCCGGCCTTTTGGGATTGTCTCTTGCCTCACTTGGCAAAACCACAGAGAAGGGATTGGCGATGTTTTCGTTTGGAAAAGGGCGTGCCAGAGAGTCATTTGACACCCTGAAGTAGGTGCAGAAATCTTGATAGGGCTTGTCTTGAGCCTTGATACCGCAAAACTGAATATCTAAGACTAAAGGTCATGCTAAAAGTACTGAACCGCAAATCGCAAGAGGCGATAGAGAGTAAGGCAATGATGGGGGTTGGGGCACTGACATCCGAGGAGATCTTGGAAAAACTGGCTAGCGCCTTTAGTGTCCAATACCAAAGGGATTTTAGGGGGCGGAGTAGGATGGTGGCCTTTGCCGGGCCCAACCGTACCGGAGCCCTTGCACTCTTGATAGCGGCCATACTGGCTGAGCAGAAGCATCCGGTGGAGGTGGTTTTGCTCAATCCCACCGGTACACTTCCCGATATTGTCTTGTGGGCCAAAAAAAGGCTTTTGTCCGGTAATGTTCCGACGCTTGAGGTCGTGACAGACTTTCATCCCCCGGTGATTGATGACAAGACGATTGTCTTGGATGGAATCTGTGGACTGGATCAGACTACTCCGTTTACCGGTGCTTTGGCGAGTGTGGCCAGCTATATAAATGCTCAATCCGGAACGGTGGTGGCACTGGAAATCCCATCGGGGCTGTGGGCTGAAGATAATGGTAACAACAGCCTTGCCAATGTGATTCAAGCGGACTACACCTATACGTTTCATGGGCCGAAGCTCTGCTTCTTTTTTGCCGAAAATGAGGCCTATGTCGGTCGCTGGAAGGTGATCAATGCCGGTCTTGACGATGGAGCGGCCACGCCAGGGGTGGATGATTGCCTGTTTGGAGAGGCAGAGATGTCCGGGATACTGCGTCAGCGTCCACGCTTTTCCAATAAGTACGACTATGGTAGGGTGTTGCTGATCGCCGGCAGTAGGGGAATGATGGGTGCCGCTGTCTTGTCGGCCAAGGCTGCGTATACTGCAGGGGTGGGGCACTTGACTGTCCACGTCCCCAAGGGTTTTGGACCGGTCCTATATACCACTGTACCGGAAGCACTCGTCCATGAGGATGCCAACGAGTCTAGCCTGAGCACTTTGCCAGAGCTGGAGGGGTACGATGCTATTGCGATCGGTCCCGGGATAGGACGATCCGTGCAAAGCCGGCAAGCTCTCCAAAACCTGCTAAAAAACTACCGGCAACCGATCATTTTGGATGCAGATGCCCTGTACCATTTGGCTGAGGATCACTCCCTGCTGAGTCTTTTGCCGGTAGACTCGATTATTACCCCTCATGCCGGTGAGTTTGATCGCCTTTTTGGACGGTGCCACTCTGAGTACGAGAGGTACCGCAAGGCAAAAGAAGTGGCTGTGGAGTACAAGATCAATGTGGTGCTAAAGGGTGCCTACACGGTGATATGCGCTCGTACAGGACTTGCTCTATTCAACTCCTCGGGAAATCCCGGTCTCGCAACAGCCGGTACAGGCGATGTCCTCACCGGCATACTGCTTGCCCTCCTTGGCAAAGAGAAAAATGCGCTTTTGTCCTGCCTTGAGGGGGTGTATATGCACGGCTACGCGGCAGATCTTTACCGATCGGAGTACCAGGAGGAGTCTGTGACTGCTAGTGAGGTGATCAACTATTTACCGATGGCGATGCGTGCCTTTTTGGACTACAATGGTCCGATCGGCTTTTGATAGACGAGCCGGAGCCCATATCCTTTTGCCACCCTTATAGTGAAGTAACAATTATAGGAAGATTAAAATATGAATAACAACGAGTTTCAAAAGTACGCAACCCGGCATCTAGGGCTGAATAGTCAGGCCTTGGATGACTATACGAAGTTTACCAGCCAAGCATCGAGTGGTTATATCTCCCCTACAATCATAGAGGAGCGTCAGCTCAATGTTGCACAAATGGACGTTTTTAGTCGCTTGATGATGGATCGTATTATATTTTTGGGAACTGCGATCGATGATTATGTGGCCAACGTGATACAGGCTCAGCTGCTCTTTTTGGAGACCAGTGACCCGGGCAAGGATATTTCTCTCTACATCAATTCTCCCGGTGGCAGTGTTTATGCAGGGTATGGTATCTACGACACCATGCAGTATATTGACTGTGATATTTCCACCATTTGCACCGGTATGGCGGCGAGTATGGCATCTGTGCTTTTGGTAGCCGGCAAGGAGGGCAAGCGCTTTGCGCTACCCCACTCAAGGGTCATGCTACACCAGCCACTGGGAGGTGCGCAAGGGCAAGCAAGTGACATGGAGATAACCGTGCGAGAAATCCTAAAGATAAAGAAAGAGCTCTATCAGATCCTATCCAAGCACTCCGGCAAATCCGTGGCCAAGATAGAGAAAGACAGCGACCGTGACTACTGGCTCACTGCTCCGGAAGCGTTGGAGTATGGATTGATCGACAAGGTCCTCACAAAAAGTGAAGATAAAAAGTAAATGGCAAAAAACTCGAAGTCAAGGTACAGCCACACCTGTAGTGTCTGTGGCCGGCCGGAAGAAATGGTGAAGTACCTCATCCCCGGTCCGGTAGGTTACCTATGCAATGAATGTGCTGATGCAGTGCACTATGCTGTCAAAAACGCTGAGGAAGCAGAGAGCAAAAGAGCGCGCTTTAGCTTCCCTGATCTGGAGGATCTGCCTAAGCCCAAAGAGATAGTTGAGTTTTTGGACGAGTATGTCATCGGACAGTCGGAGGCCAAAAAGAGTATTGCTGTCGCAGTCTACAATCATTATAAGCGACTTTACAGCAAGGGACTAAACAAGACCGGAAAGGCTAAACAGAAGCTCAACAACCCCGAGGATCAAGATGTCGAGCTCGACAAAAGCAACATGATCATGGTAGGACCCACCGGCACCGGAAAGACACTGATTGCCAAGTCGGTCGCACGGATGCTCAAGGTCCCATTTACGATAGTGGATGCTACCGTTTTTACGCAGGCCGGATATGTAGGAGAGGATGTCGAGAGTATCCTCAGTAGACTCCTGCAAGTGGCAGACTACGATGTGGAGGCGGCTGAGCGTGGGATTGTCTTCATCGACGAGGTGGACAAACTTTCACGCAAAGCGGATAACCCCAGTATCACTCGTGATGTAGGGGGCGAAGGCGTACAACAAGGCCTGCTGAAACTCCTAGAAGGGGCCGATGTCAATGTCCCTCCAGAGGGTGGACGTAAGCATCCGGAGCAAAAGATGATACTGGTCAATACCGAAAACATCCTATTCATTTGTGGCGGAGCTTTTGATGGCATAGAGCGAAAGATAGCCCAGCGTCTCAATACTAGGATGGTGGGCTACAACAGCACCACTCGAGGACACAAAAAGGAGGAGGGTGATGACCTCCTAAAGTATGTGACACCGGCCGACCTAAGGTCCTACGGGCTGATACCTGAACTGATTGGTCGACTTCCGGTCCTGACTTACCTTACTCCGCTGGATCCTGACTCGCTCAAGAGAATCCTGACCGAACCCAAGAATGCCATCTCAAAGCAGTACCGCAAGCTTATGGCAATGGACGGTGTCGATCTCAAGATTGATCCGGAGGTGTACGACTTCATCGTGGAAAAAGCGGTGGAGTTCAAGGTCGGAGCCCGTGGCTTGCGGAGCATATTTGAGTCAATCATGACAGATGCAATGTTTGAAGCTCCCTCCTCTGGTAAAAAGTCACTTCACATTACTCGCAAGTATGCAGAGGAGCACTTTAGGGCGACCTCTCTGCAGTCAGTAGGTAGCTGATTCTGAGCGCTCCCGACTAAAACAAAGAAAGGTAGCTTGGCAATGTCTCGTGAGTGAGAGTTGCCAAGCTACCTTTTTTGATGGCTTATTCGTCCACTCCAACCCTTTCGAAACTTACAAAAAAGTGCTATAGGTCAATCGACCTACAGCACTTTAGAGTTCGTGGAATGAGCGGAAGACGGGACTCGAACCCGCGACCCCAACCTTGGCAAGGTTGTGCTCTACCAACTGAGCTACTTCCGCAATTGCTACGCAAAGATAGGAAATATTTGTCAATAACGCAAGCGTTCGGATGGCCACTTGTTCGCTTGTAGGAAAAGTACGCCTTTTCGACTCTCGGTTGTCGCTTAGTTGTAGATGTTTTTTGGGGGCTGCATAGCTGTTCCCTATTGTGCAGAAGCGAAATCGTTTAGGGCTAGAAGCAAACGACTATATTGGGATATTTAGTTATCTTTGAATGCCTAGAACCCATATTTCTATGGTATTCTTGGAAAAGAATGGTTAATTAGTAATAGTATTATGAGCGAATCAAAGAAACGCATTTATTTTTTTGGAGATGGTACTGCCGAAGGTAGTGCCGACATGCGCATGTTGCTTGGCGGAAAGGGTGCCAACTTGGCGGAGATGAATCTGGTCGGTGTACCGGTTCCTCCCGGCTTCACCATTACCACGGATGTGTGTCATGAGTTTTATGATAAAGGTGAGGGAGCCACAAAGGAGGCTATCCTGCCTGAGATAAAGGAGAATATGTCGAAAGTGGAGCGACTGATGAGGTCTACCTTTGGCGACGTGTCCAATCCTCTCCTTGTCTCCGTCCGCTCCGGTGCTCCGGCATCGATGCCCGGTATGATGGATACCATTCTCAACCTCGGACTAAACGATGAGGTAGTAGAAGGGCTGGCAAAAAAGACCAACAATCCACGTTTTGCCTGGGACTCGTACCGTCGTTTCGTACAGATGTACGGTGACGTGGTCCTTGGACTAAAGCCTGAAAATAAAGATGACATTGATCCCTTTGAGGAAATCATAGAGAAGGTAAAGAAAGCACGGGGAATAGAGGAGGATACTGAGCTGACAACTGAGGATCTGCAGGAGTTGGTGGCACGCTTCAAGAAAGCGGTCCTGGAACGTACCGGGAAAGAGTTTCCGACTAATGTTTATGACCAGCTGTGGGGCGCTATTGGAGCAGTGTTTGGCTCATGGATGAATGAGCGTGCCATCGTCTACCGAAAGATGGAGGGAATCCCTGAGGAGTGGGGTACAGCCGTCAACGTCCAAGCTATGGTGTACGGCAATATGGGCGACACCTCTGCCACCGGAGTCTGCTTCTCACGAAATGCGGCTACCGGAGAGAATCGCTTCAATGGCGAATATCTCATCAATGCACAGGGAGAGGACGTTGTAGCCGGTGTGCGTACCCCACGAGAGATTACTCTGGAGGGCTCACGCCGTTGGGCCAAGTTGGCCGGTATATCAGAGACGGAGCGTGCCGAGAAGATGAGCTCCATGGAGGAGGCTATGCCCGAGATATACAAGCAGCTCTTTGATATTCAGCACAAACTCGAGCAACACTATCGGGACATGCAGGATATGGAGTTTACCGTACAAGAGGGTAAACTCTGGTTCTTGCAGACCCGCAACGGCAAGCGTACCGGCAAAGCGATGGTCAAGATTGCCACGGACCTCTTGCATGAAGGGCTGATTGATGAGCAGACAGCTCTACTTCGGATCGACCCCAATAAGCTTGATGAGTTGCTCCACCCGATTTTTGATGAAAAATCCGAGCGAAAAGCCAAGGTGATCACTCAGGGCCTGCCGGCATCACCCGGAGCGGCGACGGGTATTATCACGTTCTTTGCAGAGGATGCCAAGCGTTTGCGTGAGGATGGTGCCCATCGTGTCATATTGGTTCGCAACGAGACTTCACCCGAGGATCTGGTCGGTATGCAAGTGGCAGATGGTATCCTGACCGCGCGTGGCGGTATGACCAGCCATGCCGCTGTGGTTGCTCGCGGTATGGGTAAGTGCTGTGTGTCCGGCGCAGGTGCACTGGTCATTGACTACAAGGCTCGCACACTGACTGTGGATGGACGCACCTACAAAGAAGGAGACCACATCTCCCTCAACGGAACCACCGGAGTGGTATACGAAGGTGAAATAACGACCAAGGCGGCAGAGCTGGATCCCGACTTCCAGGAGCTCATGGATCTCTGCGAGAAGTACACCAAATTGATGGTCTTCACCAACGCTGATACACCTCGTGATGCCAAGGTCGCACTGAACTTCGGTGCCAATGGTATAGGTTTGTGCCGCACGGAGCATATGTTCTTTGAGGGCGACAAGATCAAGGCTATGCGTCGCATGATCCTGGCCGAGGATGCCGAGGGACGCAAAGAGGCTCTGGCACGTATCCTCCCCTACCAGCAAAACGACTTCCGTGAGATACTGCGTGTGATGAATGACAAGCCGGTCATCATCCGTCTACTCGATCCGCCTCTGCATGAGTTTGTCCCTCACGACCTTCATGGTCAGGAGGAGATGGCAAAGGAGATGGGTATTTCGGTACGGAAGATCCAGGAGCGTGTCGCCAGCCTAAGCGAGCTCAACCCTATGCTGGGTCACCGCGGTTGCCGTCTGGGCAACAGCTATCCTGAGATTACGGAGATGCAGACCAAGGCCATCATCGGAGCCGCACTGGACCTAAAGCGCGAAGGGCTCAACCCAATCCCCGAGATCATGGTCCCACTGACAGGTATCCTGTATGAGTTCAAAGAGCAGGAGCGTGTGATCCGAAGCACAGCAGAGAAGCTTTTTGAGCAATATGGCGACACTATTGAGTACAAGGTCGGGACGATGATCGAAGTGCCGCGTGCCGCACTGACAGCTGACCGGATAGCCTCCTCTGCGGAGTTCTTCTCATTCGGAACCAATGACCTGACACAGATGACCTTTGGCTACTCAAGAGACGATATAGCGTCGTTCTTACCCGTCTATCTCGAGAAGAAGATACTGAAGGTCGACCCATTCCAGGTCCTCGACCAGCATGGTGTGGGACAGCTTATTCAGCTGGCCACCGAGCGTGGTAGGTCCGTCCGCCCGGATCTGATTTGCGGTATCTGCGGCGAGCATGGTGGCGAGCCGGCTTCTGTGAAGTTTTGCCACAAGGTGGGCCTAAACTATGTCTCTTGCTCTCCGTATCGTGTGCCTATCGCCCGACTGGCGGCTGCACAGGCTGCGGTAGAGGATATGCGTAAGAACTAAGTACCTGCGCAGAACCGTATGGAGGTGGGGAAACTTTCCCCTGCTCCAAAAAACAATAAGCCTACTCCGAAACTTTAGCGAGTTTCGGGGTAGGCCGTTTTTTTAGCCCCCTCCTTGAGTGGGTGCCGTTCCGCAGGTTATTATGGCTTGTGCCGGGTACTTCGTGACGGTCTCCGGGCTTCCCGACAGACAATTTTTGCCGGGACAAAAAGCCGGCGAGGTCGGAGAAAAAGGTACTTATGTCCAAGGAAAAGATAAAATCACTGTGTGATTTCTAGAAATCACACAGTGATCTGAATAAACCACTTAGTGATTTGAATAAATCACATAGTGATTTCGAGTTTTTCATCCGGGAAAAATAGTTTGGAAGTACATAGCGTGGACTTTATAACCCTTGCTTTGGACATTGCGACCGTTCGGAAAGTAACGGGTTCGTTCGTACCTTTTGTACCGCTCCTTACTTGCAAAATCTTGAGGTGAACTCTAGGACAGGTAGTCTGCTGAAAAATGACTACCTTTGTGATGGGTGGGAGTTTCAACAGCACATAGCGATAGGAAAAATCATGAATGGACAAAACACCAACAGTCAGAATAACAGCACGCTGAAAAGCCTCCTAATGCTTGGCCTCGGAGCCGGTGCAGGTATCTTGGTATTCGAACTCGTCCGGAGGAGGTTGAATCGCACACGCTCTGCCAATGCCTTTAGTCCATTGGTAGACTCCATCATCGTGACCAAGGATGGTGTGACATCCGGCTTGATGACCTTTGGCTGGGATGATGAGGAAAATTGCTCCTGGGCCAGGTATGTTACGGTGGACGGATCCGGTGCGGTAATAGGCGAGAGCTTGATAGAGGTGGAGGTGTACGAGGATAAGATCCTCACCTTCCAGGGAACGGGCGAGATAGGAGACACCCCTATAGTGACCAACTATAATCTCGATGAGTATGGGATGGTCGACCTTGTATCCGTGCGTTGTACGGGAGGAAAAGAGCAGAGGTACGACTCTACTGTCGTCGGTGCGGAACTCAAAAAGTCGGTCACCGATGATCGGGTGATATCCTATGAGTGGCAGGATGGCAACCTCGTGGGTATTCGGACTACCGGTGGAAACAATATTAGAATGTCCTACTATAAGAATGTGGAGAACCATCTATTCCCTGACCTCAACGCACTTTCTATGCCTTTTGCACCGGATATGCTCATGACCTATGTGATGGGCACTAGGTCACGCAACTACCTTGCAACGATGGAAATAGAGGCTGAGGATCGTATCGAGCACTCATCTTTTTCGTACTTGTGTGATAAGTATGATCGCCCGGTACAGATCATACAGGAGACAACAGTGGTCAGCGAGCCTGAGGTCAGCGACCACACCAGAACCACCTACGATATCAAGTACCTCAATAACTAATCACTAAAAAAAAAGAAACAAAATGGACGAACTAAGATGGCTTGTCTCGGGACTCATCGATAGCTTCCCGATACAACTTGAGGAGGGGTCGGTACTATACATTCTGTCCGTACTTGGACTTGTGGTTGTCACTGTGGCAATCATTGAGCTCTTGTTGCGGATCCTTTTTTTGCGCTCGATTCCCAGGGTTTTGTCCAAAATAAAAGGATTTGAGGGTGTAAACATTGTCAGTACGAACATTGTCCCTCGTCTGATTAGGATCGTATCGGTATATCTTTTTTCTCAGCTGCTTAGCGTACCATTTCCCAATGCTCATATCGTCAAGACCATCCTCGGAACCTTGGCTGCCGTCTATATCTCTCTCTTGATCGTACGGATAGTCGCCTCGGTCTTGGATGCCGGACGCAATTGGATGCTTGCGCATGAGCAGTATAGGGACAATCCTTTTGTGAACATGTTTCAGGCAATAAAGGTGATCGTATACTTTATTGTCTCTCTCTACATTGTCTCTCTGATTTTCAGCATCGACATGCGTACCATTTTTGGTAGCTTGGCGGCTCTTTCTGCCGTGCTGATGTTGGTCTTCAAGGACACGTTGCTTGGGTTCGTGGCCAGCATCCAGCTATCCGGTAATAATATGGTAAAGGTGGGTGATTGGATCACCGTCCCGGGTACTGAGGTAGATGGAGATGTGGAGGATATATCTCTCACGACGATCAAGGTTCGGAGCTTTGACAAGACGATATATACAATCCCCCCATATACCCTTATCTCCAGTCCTTTTCAAAACTGGAGTGGCATGCAACAGTCCGGCGGTAGGCGTATGCAACGCAACCTTTTTGTCGATGTGAAGACGATCAGCTTTGTGGACGAGGACTTTGTCACCAAGCTACACAACACTCCGGCTCTACAGCCGGCATTGGACAAGGTCAACCTTGTAGAGGAGCTGGATCACTTTAGCAATGTGACGAATATCCGGCTTTTTAGGAGGTACATTCAAGCCTATTTGTTGAGTCTGGACACGGTCAAAAAAGAGGGCTTTACCTGCATGGTGCGCCATCAGGCTATGGGTGATCAGGGGTTGCCGTTGCAGCTTTACTTCTTCACCAACACCACAGAATGGGCAGTGTATGAGCAGATTGTCAGTGAGATATTTGAGCACCTGCTTGCTGTCATCCCCTATTTTGGACTGGAGGTATTCCAGAGAAGCAGTAGTCGTGACCAGCTTAGGCTGAATATAAACAGTGAGGATGGTGACACGCATGTACATGTGGATTCGACTAAAAGTCACGAAGACAACCGTAAGTGAATTGGCCTGAAAAGTAGAGAAGGGTCGAAATCAAACGAAGGCTCTGAATTCGGTTGGATCTAACTATTCAGAGCCTTTCTTTTACTAAAATTGGTCGGTGTTTTGTGTATGCCTTATTCGCAAGTAAGTCCGGCTAATGGATGAATCAGATGGAAGAGAATAAAAACGGCATAGATACCCCGGTGGTCATTATCGGCGGTGGGCTGACAGGGCTTGCCGCGGCCGCACAGTTTGATAAGTGCAACGTACCTTTTATCCTACTGGAAAAGTCTCATCGCTTGGGTGGTCAGATTCAGACGAGACACCAATCCGGATATACCTACGAGGTCGGTCCCAATACCGGGAGTGTGTCCGCTCCGGAGGTGGTTGAGCTTTTTGACTACGCCGCACCTACTGCCAAGTTGGAGGTGGCTGATCCGGCCTCCGAAAGTCGATGGATCTGGAAAGGAAGTCGCTTTCATGCCTTACCCAACGGGCCGGTAAGCGGACTGTCTACTCCACTTTTTTCGTGGAGAGACAAGCTCTCATTGCCGTTCGAACCCTTTAGAAAAAGAGGGACCGACCCCAATGAAACCGTCGGGCATCTTGCCCAACGGCGTTTGGGAAAATCTATGGTCGACTATGCTGTTGACCCCTTTATTGGAGGTGTTTATGCAGGTGATCCGTATCACTTTATCACCCGTTTTGCGTTGCCCAAGCTGTATGCGTTGGAGCAGAACTATGGTAGCTTCATAGGAGGGTCAATCCGCAAAGCTTTTTCGGAAAAGAAAACAGCTCGCGACAGGCTGGCCACCAAAAAAGTCTTTTCGGCCGAGGGTGGGCTGGACAACTTGGTGCAGGGGATCTACCTCCGTGCTAAGCAAAAAGGGCTATTTGTCCTGAGTACTCGTGATATTTTGCTCCAAGAAGGTCCGAACAAAACCTGGCAGGTTAGCTATCTTGATGAGTCGGACCGGAGACACACGCTTACCACACAGTTTGTCGTGACAACTGTCCGTGGTGACCAATTGGTCCCGATCTTGCCTCCCGCAATAGCGGACGAAGCCGGTGTGCTGAGTGATTTCCCATATGCCCCAATGATCGAAGTCGTTGTCGGATTTGATCATTTGCCAGGGGTTACACGAAACGCTTTTGGTGGGTTGGTGCCTAGCCGGGAGCACCGCAACGTCCTTGGGATTCTTTTTCCGAGCTCCTGTTTTAGGGGTAGGGTGCCTCACAGCGACAGTGCACTTTTTACCCTATTCATGGGGGGAATGCGTGACCGCCACCTCTTTGATGGAAAGTCTCGGGATGAGATTATCCGGATGGGGCTCGACGAACTCTATACAATGATGCAGATACCAAGCGGTATCGAGCCATCCCTACTGGATATGGTGCAATACACTCATGCCATCCCCCAATACGACCAGAGCTACGAAAAGCGCTTCCAAGCCCTTGAGCGTATTGGCCGTGCTTATCCGACACTTGTGATTGCCGGTGGAATGAGGGATGGTATCGGTATGGCCAAGCGCATTGCGCAAGGTATGGAGGTCGCCAAAAAGGTTGTGGAAAGCCTATGAGAGAAGCCTGTGACGTAGTCGTCTACAACAGCCTAAATGCTGTGGACGTACATCTGGCCAAGGCTCGGCTGGAAAGCGAGGGAATACGAGCCGTTGTCTCGGGTGAGACCCTCAACCAAGTTTTTGGCGGTGTGCAAGGGATTACTCAGGGGGTATCGCTCATGGTCAGTGAGGCTGATGCACAGTCGGCTGTGCGTCTATTGCGTGCCGAAGGCTATCTAGCCCTCCCCGATCCATCTGAGGCGATGGACAGCACCCCACTCCCCAAGACTGCCGGATCTATCCGGACCATCATTGTCCTGATACTGCTAGTACTTCTGCTACTGGCGATCTACACCTATATTATAGGATGAGTACAAACAAATATCCTCGCCGTCCCAGACGCATGGGGACGCTACAGATGGCTTGTCTGTTGGCGCTATGGGGATTCCTAGTGTACATTGTCTTGCTCACGAATAGACGCATCGATGGTTTTTTGGTCTATACGATCATCATGAGTGCAGTCTTGGTGGGATTGCCTATTTACAGAGAGTTGAAACGAAGAAAAGACCAAAACTAATGGCCCAACTCAGAGTGGACCATACAATAATAAGGATCAATTGAAAAATATGAAAGTAGTACGTACCCAAGAGGAGCTCAAGCAGGTTCGAGCTCACTATACCAATGAAACGATAGGCTTTGTCCCCACGATGGGTGGGTTGCACGAGGGTCACCTCAGCCTGATCAGGCGTTCGCTAAGTGAATGCGACTGCACCTTTGTCAGCGTCTTTTTGAACCCAACTCAGTTCAACAACCCCACGGACCTACAGACCTATCCGCACAATGATGAGGATGATCTGCGTCTATTGGAGTCGGCCGGTGTGGATGTGGTGTTCATGCCAACCCCCGAGGCGGTTTATGAGCCGAACGAGTGCCCTCCTCAGTATGATCTCGGTCATGTGGCCGAAGTGATGGAGGGGCAGTATCGACCGGGTCACTTTCAGGGTGTTGTGTGGATTGTCAGCAAGCTTTTCAGGTTGGTGCGTCCCACGTATGCCTATTTTGGTCTTAAGGACTTTCAGCAGATCGCAGTCATTGCCCGAATGGTGGAGCTATCACCGGACATAGATGTCAAGATAGTCCCTTGCCCAGTCGTCCGGGAACCGGATGGGCTTGCCATGAGCTCGCGTAACAATAGGCTTACGCCTGCCGAGCGTGCGGTTGCCCCACTTATATATAAGGCGCTTTTGGCAGGAAAGGAGCTAAAAGAGTCAGGCGCATCTGTCTCCGAAGTGCGAGAGGCGGTGGTACGTATGATCGAAAAAGAGCCACTGCTCCGGGTTGAGTACTTTAGTATTGTCGATGGCACCACGCTGGAGGAGCTCCGGGAGTGGGGGGAGAGCCGGGAACCTGTCGGAGCTATTACCGTCTACTGTGGCGAAGTGCGCTTGATAGACCACGTCGCTCTATGAGGAAATGTGGGCTGTGGCTCACAGCTTTTTTATTGCTTTTCCTCGTAGTCACCAACACTTTCTGTCCGGATGCACACGCCGGGCCTCACCGCCCCAAGTACGAGATGAGGGCTGTCTGGCTGACCACTGTCTACGGTTTGGATTGGCCGACCTCCTCCGATGAGGGGTATCAAAAGCGAGAGTTGACTCAACTATTGGACCGCCTACAAGTAGCCGGGATCAACACCGTGTTTTTGCAGGTGCGAGGGCGTGGGGATCTGATCTATCCCTCGTCGGTGGAGCCGGGTAACCCATTGTTTGCAAGACAAGGAAAGTTTGGATACGATCCCCTTGCCTTTGCAATCAATGAGTGTCACAAGCGGGGAATGGCCGTGCATGCGTGGCTAGTTGCTCTCCCTCTCGGTGGTCGTTGGTACCGCCGCTCGCTGGCCTCCACGGCTTATGTCAAGGTGTGGCCACGCAAGGTCGTTGAGTACAAGCGTGAGGCCTATATGGATCCGGCTAATCCGGCCACGGCCGATCATCTCCGGCGGATTGTATCGGAGCTACTACAAAAGTATGCGCTTGATGGAATACACCTAGATTACATCCGCTATCCCGAAAACACCCGATCTTTCCCGGACCGCCAAGCCTACCTCAAGGCCGGTACGTCTCTCTCCCTTCGGGATTGGAGGACCCAAAACATTACCGCTATCGTCCGTGCTGTCCATGATGAGGTCAAGCGACAGTGTCCTGCTGTGCTCTTTAGTTGTGCCACCCTGGGGACCTATCAGCGTCACATAGCCGGTCATGATCAGAGGGGGGCCTGGACAGCTCTTGATGATGTGTGCCAAAATCCCGTGGCTTGGACCAAGGATAGTCTGGTGGACTTTATTGTACCGATGCACTATATTCGTGGGCGGAGCTTCCTCCCGATCATTGAGGACTGGAAGTCTCGCGTGGATCTACCCATCGTCATAGGACTGGGGGCATATCGCATGCTTCCCGGTGATGGGCGTTGGCCTGTGGAGGAGGTCTTGGAGCAGGTCGCCCTAGTCCAGCGTGACAGTACGCTGGCCGGGGTCAGCTTTTTTAGGGCGGATCAGGTGGCCAACCTATCTCTTCCGCTGCATCGAGGCCTCCGCGACTCTCTCTTTGTCGCCCCCGTACTCCCGCGCCCGATATGGTGCCGAGCCGATAGTACCTGCTCACCACCACCGCCTGCTCCTGACATCTTAGCTTTGGAAAAAACGGACAAAGGACTCTCTGTGACTTGGACTTCTCCAAGCAATGAGGAGCCTCGTCTGCTCTACTCGGTCTATTGTCGGAACCATGGTGCCGATCCTGACACCGACACCGGCGACAATCTGATTGCTGTGACGACCGAATGTCAAGTCGTAATCCCCTGGGAAAGGTTTGAGGACGAAGACCTGGTCTCCCTATCTGTCGGTGCCTATGATATCCATACGGGGCAAGAGTGCATCTCTCCACCGGTTGCCTACTATCGGCGTCCTTAGTCTCTGCGCTTTTTGGGAAAAAGCCCCTCAGAATACCAACATTCCCCCAATGCAAGTAGTCTCCTTCGCATGAGACTACAGTCTCTTCCGTATGAAACTACAGTTTCTCCCCGTAGAAACTACAGTCTCACCCGATGGAACCTAGAGTTTTGTCGTAGGGAGCTACGTTTCTTTCGAGAGGGGATTTTTCTAGCAGTAGTGGATACTTTTTTACTAGAGTTTGCTCCACTTCTCCTTTTGGACAAAGCGGATGCTGAGAAGTGCAATGAGCGCATAGTAGCAGATCTCCACAGCGAAGCAAAGGTGGACAGGTGCGTGTAGGACATATACAAGTACCGTGGCAAGCCCTAGGTAGAGGACTATGCTGATTAGCTCGATGAGAAAGACGCGCTGGGTCGCACCGGTGGAGCCGACTGCACTAAAGTACATGGCGCCAAGGCTACATATCATTAGGGCTATGCTCACGACTCGCAGTGAGGGAATGCAGGCCTGGATGAGCTCCGGTTGGTTGGTGAATATGCTGAGAAAAAACGATGCAAAGCTATTGACGACCAGGAGCAGGAGGAGCATGGTGGTGCCAGATATTTTTAGGGCGGTGTGGAGGTAGCCGTGGATCTTGGAGGGGTCGCCGGTACCGAAGATGTGACTCACAGTACTGCGTACTACGGTGCTGTAGGAGTTGATGGGAATGAAGAGTAGGACGTAAAAGCTACGGACGATGGAGGCGACCGCCAGCTCTCGCTCACCAAGGCTTTCGATCATGAAAAAGAAGACCGTCCAGACGGATTGGCTCAGCATGGCTTGTAGGACGAGGTAGATGGAGAGGTGCACCAGTTTTTTGAGCAAGTCACTGTCCCAATCAAGGAGGTTTGCCCTGTCGATACCATAGAGTCGGAGGTCCACTTTTCGCCTCATGTAGATGATGTAGAAAAGTATGCCCGACACTTCTGCTAGCACACTGGCAACGGCCGCTCCCTTTACGCCCATTGCGGGGAGTCCGAGATTGCCGAAGATCAGGGCATAGTCCAGGGTGATATTGACGATGGACATGACGACTGAACTGTAGGTGAGTACCTTGGTGTCGGAGGTGCCTACAAAAAAGGAGCGAAAGGAGGAACTGGCAAACGCGAATGTGAACCCAAATGCGCGGTATTCCCAGTATTGGATCGCTGAGGCTGAGACGGCGTCGCTACTCAGTAGTGTGGTGAATAGCCAGCGACCCAGCGGAAAGCCCAGTATGGTCATCGCTATGCCCACTCCGCAGAGTAGGAACAGGCTTTGCCCAAGCACATGCCCTATGCTCCCCCATTTGCCGGCACCGTATCGGTGTCCGATGATGATCTGGGTACCACTGGCTAGACCAAAGCCTATCGTGTAGATGCAGAAGTAGACAAGGCTTGCCATAGAGGCACCTCCAAGTTGTACTTCGCCCAAGCGTCCTAGGAAGGCGGTGTCCACGACCCCGATCAGGTTGTGGGCCACAAAGGAGATCATTACCGGGCCGGAGAGCCGGAGTATTTCTTTGCCGCTGAGGTTGATAGATTGAGCCATTGGCCGTGATTGCACCGTTTATTTGGGGGAGGCTTCGTTGTCGGTTGAGTGGCGTTTTTTGGACCAGCGGACAAGGATGAAAGCCAGGGCACCAAGTAGTATCGCAACCACTATAAGGCTAATGAGAATTGGCTCGTCGTGTGCAAAGTCCACAATGCTACTCCAGTGCTTGCCCGTGAAGCGGATTCCCTCTCCCAAAACTAGGTAGCGGAGGAGCTTGCCGGCGGTCATGAAGCCCAAGACTGCCCATACATTTGCGCGCAGGAGCCCCAGTGCGACGGCAAAAAAGTCTCCCACGCCCGGTATGAAGACAAAGAAGGCCATCCAGGCACCTTTTCCCTGAAGGTAGTTGGTCCACTTGTCGACTTGCTTTTCGGGCATCCGCAGGTACTTGGTGATCCAGTCACGCTTGCCTAGGGTGCCCAGCCAATAGCAGGTCATACCGCCTAGGACATTTCCGATGGTTGCGGCTATGATGAGGGTGACATAGTTCGCACCGGTGGCCATCACTCCGGCCAATACCACTTCGCTACTGAAGGGTAGGACGGTTGCCGCCAAGAATGCCGCCAAAAATACACCAATGTAGCCGTAGCTGATGAGGAAGTCGAGCATAAATCAGGGTTGTGAGATAGTGGAGAACGCACCAATCATGCAGAGTAAGACCCCCGCAAGTAAAGCCCACTTGAGTGCCGGAGAGCTGCCGGAGTCGGTGATAAGGTAGTGGCAGGCACTGCTCCCAAAAAACAGAGCACTGATGAGATAACAACTCTGCGTGCTGTAGAGGGCGTACAAGATAAGCAGCACCCACATCATGAGGAGGTGCAACAGTAGCATCCAGCGGTAGCGTGACGTAGAACGTCGTTGCGTAAAATAGCCTTGAGCGGACAGTGCCGGCACGATGATACCAATCCCTAGCATGGAGGTGATGGGAAGCACCGGAAGTGTGGGTGTCACTCTGAGTGAAGAGATATACCCCAGCATCGTACTCCTCAAGGCAGTCCACTCGGTCGGGGCACTCAGCATGAGGACCACAAGGAGTGTCGTCACCAGGCCGAGTGTCAGGGCAGATAGGTGTCGGGGCGTATTGACTTTCAGTCGCTCCGCCTTTTGGAGCTGGATGAGCAGGAGTGCCAAATACCCCGGGTGAAACAAGCTAAGTGTCGCAATAGTGACACCGGAGTTGAACGAGATGAACGGCGAGTTTTGCCTGGCGTACGAGATCACTAGCAGTTCAACGAAAAGGACCACCAAGGCTGCGCTTATCATCGGTATGGCACTCATCTTTGCCATCGTTACTTCCGGCAATGAGAGGATGATAAGCCCGAATAGGAGCAACGGCAGTAGAGGTGCTTTTCGTGAGCCATAGCACAGCAGACAGTGGCGATAGAGCAGGCTCATAAGCCCCAGCCCCACCACAACCACTGCTATAGGCCTGGTCAGCAGTGTTTGCAGTGTCTCCGGAATCCGAGGGAATAGCTGCTGCAGTATGGAGTGCGGCATAGGTTCAGAGCAGGTCGTTCCCGATGTCGTGACGGTAGTAGGCGTTGCCAAAGCCGATCCCCTTCAGTACATGGTAGGCTTTTTCATGGGCATCCGGGATGCTGTCGGCCAGGACTGAGACGGCCAGCACACGTCCTCCGGCACTGACAGTCTGCTTGTCGGCATTTACTTTTGTCCCCGCATGGAAGACGACGATCTCCTCTGTCGGGGCCGGTATGTCGGTGAGGATGGTCCCCGTCTGATACGCACCGGGATACCCATCGCTGGCCATGATTACTGTGAGAGCCACGTTGGCCCTTTCCTTGATGTCCGGGAGGGTCCCCAGCTTTTGCTCCTTGAGGGAGGTGAGGTAGGGGACAAGGTCATCGTCTATCCGTAGCATCACCGCCTCGGTCTCCGGATCTCCCATGCGACAGTTGTACTCGATCACGTAGGGGGTTCCTTCCACATTCATTAGGCCGATGAAGACAAATCCTTGGTAGCAGTCGGGGCTCAACCCTTGGATGGTCGGTTTTACGATCTCCTCTTCCACTCTTTTCATGAAAGTTGTGTCCGCAAAGGGGACCGGTGATACCGCCCCCATGCCTCCGGTATTGGGACCGGTGTCTTTTTCTCCTATGCGCTTGTAGTCTTTTGCAACAGGCAGGATCTTGTAGTTAGTCCCATCGGTGAGTACAAAGACGGAGCACTCGATCCCTTTCAAGTACTCCTCGATGACAACTGTGGAGCCTGCCGCCCCAAACTTTCCGTCAAGCATCTCCTCAACCTCACGGCACGCTTCATTCAGGTCGTCAAGGATCAGTACGCCTTTCCCGGCCGCCAGTCCGTCGGCCTTGAGTACATAGGGGCCACTCTTTAGACCTCTCAAAAACTCCTGAGCCGCCAATGCCTCTCCTCGCTTGAATGCTCGGTAGGCGGCTGTGCGTACGCCATTGCGTTTCATGAACTCCTTGGCATGTTGCTTGCTACTCTCCAGCTTGGCGCCTTCGGCTGTGGGTCCTACGATATGGACATTGGGGCAGAGCTTCGACAGCTTGTCGACCAGCCCATCCACCAAGGGTTGCTCCGGTCCGACAACGATGAGTCGGACTTGGTGCTTGGATACAAAGTCCGCTATCTCTTGCGGATGACCGAGGTCTAGGGGGATGTTTTGGCACTTGGAAAGTCTGCCGGCATTGCCCGGAGCTATGTAGACTGTGTCCACGGTGGAGCTTTGGGCAATCTTCCATGCCAAAGCTTGCTCGCGTCCGCCACTTCCGATTACGAGTGTATTCATAGGAAATCTTTGAAATATCTGGTGATGGTCATATAGAGGTGTACTCGATCCGGACCAAGTACATTGTGTTCGTGCGTTGGGTAAATCATGTAGTCTACGAGGACTCTTGAGCGGATAGCATTGTGGACAAACTTTTGGGAGTTTTGCCACACCACGACGGGGTCGACCGATCCGTGAATCAGCAGGAGCCGACCCTTGAGGTCTTGTGTCCGAGTGGTCAGATCACTTTGGGCGTAGCCTTGGGGGTTTTCTTGTGGTGTGTCCATGTACCGCTCGCCATACATTACTTCGTAGTAGCGCCAGTCCATGACGGGGCCTCCTGCGACTCCGACCCTAAACTTGTCGCCATGCGTCAGCATCAGATTGGTTGTCATGAAGCCCCCAAAGCTCCAGCCAAACACTCCCAGGCGATCCATGTCGGTGTATGGGAGACCGGAGAGGTATTCCACTCCTTTCATCTGGTCGGCCATCTCGCATACTCCCAGCTGTCGGTGTATGATGCTCTCGAATGCGTGCCCTCGATTGGCTGAGCCACGCCCGTCTACAGTGAATACGATATAGCCTTGCTCCGCCATGTAGTTGTCCCAGTTGTAGCGGAGCGACGACCACTTATTGGTTACCAGCTGTGCGTGTGGTCCTCCGTAGACGTAGAGAATCACCGGGTACCGCTTTCCCGCCTCCAGTGTGCGGGGGCGTGTGAGCTTGTAGTACAGATCGGTCACCCCATCTGCCGCTTTTATCGAGCCCAGCTCCACCACCGGTCTCGTGCTAAGATCTTCCGGGACGGGGCAAGTCTTCAGGGTGTGGAATTTTACTTGGCGATCTAGGTTGAGGATCGTCGCTATGCCGGGTGTCTCTTTGGACGAAAAGGCATCGTATGCAAGGGAGCAGTCTTGTGCGAGCTGTACGAGGTGTGTGCCGGCGCCTTGGGTCAGTCGTTCGATACGGCCACTCTTTAGGGCGACGCGGTATAGGTCGGAGCAGGTAGGGTGCTCTTTGTTGGCTATGAAGTAGGCATACTTTCCGCGCGGATCTATTCCCTCGAAGTCCATCACCTCCCAAGCTCCTTTTGTCAGTTGGCGAACCAGCTTGCCTGCCGTGTCGTAGAGGTACAGGTGGTTGTAGCCATCAATGCGACTCAGTCGTACAAAAAGGTTGGGCCGAGTGGGTACAAACTCTATTTTGTGCTGTGGCTCAATGTATCGTTTGTCAGTTTCGACCAGTATTGCATCCCCCTGTGGGTCGCCGGTCTCTGTGTCGTACCTACGTAGCTGGCAACTCTCCTGGTCTCGGCTGACCTCATCGAGGTATAGGCTTTTTTCGTCCGGGCTCCAAGCGAGGTTGGTCAAGTAACGATCCTCCGGAGCTCCGGTTTTTAGGTAGATGGTTTTGTCGGTTGCCGTGTCGTATATACCGATAGTGACCTGCTGTGATGCTTGCCCGACCATGGGGTATTTGATCGGGTCGTACTTGGCGATCGGATCCTCTAGTCGTACGATAGGGTAGGTGGCCACACGGCTCTGATCGATACGGTAAAAGGCTACAAATCGTCCTGAGGGAGATAAAAAGACACCTGACTTGATCCCAAACTCAAAGCGGTGAGCAGCTTGTCCATACACGAGGTCCGAAGAGGCATCCGTGGCCAGTGCTGTGGGCTTGGTGCTACCGGGTCTCAATATATAGAGGTTGTGGTGGTCCGTAAGGATGAGGTAATCTGCATTGGGACTGGGGTAGACTTCTTGGTATAGGTCTCGTGGAACATCAAAGTCTGCGACCAACTCATGGGAGCGGTAGTTGAGGAGGTATACATGGTTGCCCTCTCGGATTTGCAGGTAGCGTCCATCAGAAGTGGGAACGGGTACCGGCAAGGTCTCCAGTGTGGTGCCACTGATGGCTTGCCACTCCCGTGCGGACAGTATCTCTGTGGAGGTTGTGCCATTGTTTGCCACAATGCGGTTGCCCTCATGGACCAGTACCCCATCTGCGACAACCCCCAGGACCCTGGGCATCTCGGGTTGATGATCCCACCAAGTGCGTCCTCCGGGGATGACGTCGTCCAAGGTGAGCGGTTGCTGGGCCTGTGCTTGCACGGCACTATGGGTCAAAAATAGAGTCATCAATAGAATACCAAACCTACTGCTCATGATTTCTGTCTCTTTTTGGGAATTGCTATAGGACAAAGATACAAACGTTATGCTAAAATCCCCATTGCCACAGTCTCCTACGCATGAGACTAATGTCTCCTCCGCATAGGACTGAAGTCTTTTCTGCATGAGACTGCAGTTTCTCCCCGTGGAAACTACAGTTTCTCTCCGTGGAAACTACAGTCTCACGGCTTGGGACTGCTGTTCTCGGCCGAAGTGTTTTTTCGGCCGAACTTTTGGAACTTATGCTGAGGAGGACCGGATCGCTTATTACTTAGGAGGAGCCGATGGGCTTTTGTCGTTGAGGTACAAAAAAGGCGTAGGCGAGAATACTCGCCTACGCCTATGGATTGTTCGACTCGCTTTTTTAGAGCAGCTTGTCTACTGCTTCTTTGAGGGATGCTTTGCTCTGTGCTCCGACCTTACGCTCTACCACTTCGCCATTTTTGATAAAAAGGATGGTTGGAATGTTGCGTACTGAGTGTTCGGAGGAGGAATCGGGGTTTTGGTCCACGTTGAGTTTGCCGATCAGTACTTTGCCTTCGTACTCTGTCGCCAGCTCTTCGATAATAGGGGTGACCATTCTGCATGGTCCACACCATTCTGCCCAAAAGTCAACCACCAAGGGGCGTCCGCTTTCGATTTCTTTTTTCAGGTTTTCGTCTGTAAATTCAAATGCCATAGTTTGTTGTTGTTTTTTATTGATGTTGAAAATATTGGTTTTGGATGATTCCTTTCTACTCGTCTTATTCAAAAACAGTTGTTGTGCCTTTTTAGTTCAATTCAAACTGAATGTCTTCGTACTGGTTGAGGCGTTCTATGAGATCCATGGTAATCTCTTTTTTTGCTTTTTGTGGTGTTAGATGTAGCTCGACTCTCTTGACGGGATCAAGGAGTATGATCTCGACTTCGACGTTTCCCTCCTCTGTTTCGCAGAGTGCGGGGCCTATCTCGTTGTAGAATTCTTCGGTGAGGGCATACTCGGGGATGATGATGCGCAACTTGGTGATGAGGGATTGGTAGACTTCGTCGAGTAGCTGGATAGACTTGATGTCTAGATACATACGTGTGCCATCACGGTTGGGGGTGACGTGGGCGGTCACATAGATGTAGAGGCCCTCTTTGCCATAATTGCTGTATTGGACAAATTGCTTGCTGAAGAGAGCTAACTCGCCCTCGCCCTCGTAATCTTGGATCTTGATGATCCCGTAGGGATTGCCGGTGCGTGTGGTCCCCTCACGATAGGAGGTGACTATTCCTCCGAAGGTAATCTCTTTGTTGGCATATTCTTCCAGGTGCGCCAGTTGTGGGCAGCGGATGTTGCACTTGTACTGTAGAGCCAGTGCGTACTTGTCCAGAGGGGAGGCTGTGAGGTAGAGACCAAGGAGGTCTTTTTCCTTGCTCAGCCGGTCGATGTCGGACCAGGAGGGCATGCGTACTTCTAGCTTTGGCTTGGACATTTCTTGGAATGCAGTATCTCCAAATAGTGAGATTTGTGCTGATGCTTTCTCGGATTGCTGGCGTTGGTTGTACTTGATGAGTTGGTCTAGGAAGGCTTCATCTTTGGTTCCTCCTCCGGGTGTCAGCAGGTCTTCGCGACTAAAGTTGTCAAAAGCATCAAAGGCACCGGTCAGGACTAAGAACTCACAGACCTTTCGGGTGGCGGCTGTGGCCGGAATCCTCTCAAAAAAGTCGTAGATGTCGGTGTATCGTCCGTTTTTTTCTCGCTCCTCAATAATCGCATTGGCGGCGGCTTTGCTGAAGCCCTTGATGGCACCAAGCCCGAAGCGAATGTCTCCCTTTTTGTTGACAGAAAAGGCGTATTCCGACTCGTTGACATCCGGGCAGAGAACCTGGGTGTTGATCTTGTGGCACTCCTTGATGTATTTGCTGATCTCGGTGATGTTGTTTACGTTTCGGCTCATCACGCCGGCCATGAATTCGCTGGGGTAGTGGGCTTTGAGGTATGCGGTCTGGTAGGCTACCCATGCATAGCATGCGGCGTGGCTCTTGTTGAACGCATAGGAGGCAAACTTTTCCCACTCACTCCATATCTTTTCGAGGACCGGTAGGGGGTGCCCATTGGCTTGACCACCCTCTAGATATTTATCCTTGAGGCGCGCCATCTCCTCGAGTTTCTTTTTACCCATGGCTTTTCGTAGGTTGTCGGACTCTCCGCGAGTAAATCCCGCAATCTTGCGAGATAGAAGCATGACCTGCTCTTGATAAACGGTGATGCCGTAGGTCTCTTGGAGGAACTCCTCCATATCCGGGAGGTCGTACTGTATCTGCTCTTCTCCATGCTTGCGTGCGATGAAGGAGGGAATGTTGTCCATGGGCCCCGGTCGGTAGAGGGCAACCATGGCGATCAGATCCTCGAATGTGGAGGGACGCAACTGCATGAGTGACTTTTGCATGCCAGGGGACTCAAACTGGAAGACTGCCGAGGTGTGCCCTTTGCTGAAGAGCTCATAGGTCAGTTTGTCATCGATTGGTATGGAATTGATGTCCAAGTCTATATTGTGGCGGAGCTTGATGTTGTGCAACGTTTCTCGAATAATCGAGAGCGTCTTTAGCCCAAGAAAGTCCATCTTGATAAGCCCTGTGGACTCAATGACGCTACCCTCATACTGAGTGACCAGTATGTCCTGGCCGGTGTCGCTGTCTTTGGTGATCCAGGTCGGTACAATGTCCGATATGGGTACTTTGCCGATGATGATGCCACAGGCATGCACCCCGGTATTGCGTACTGTACCCTCTAGCTGCATGGCGTAGTCGAGTACCTCGTGCTTTAGCTTGTCGTTGCCGTAATAGGCCTCCTTTAGCTCAGTGACATTGTCTATGGCGACTTTGATGTTGATTTTCTTGACACCTTCGATTCGATCCGGAATAAGCTTGGCAAGCGCATTGGTCTCCGCCAGTGGAAGCGAGAGGACACGTCCGACATCCTTTAGCGAACTCTTGGAGGCCATCGTCCCGTAGGTGACGATATGTGCCACGTGATCTGCTCCATAGCGCTCAGTAACCCATTCGAGGATTTCTTGGCGACCATCATCGTCAAAGTCCACATCAATATCCGGAAGTGATATACGGTCGGGGTTGAGAAATCGCTCAAAGAGGAGACCATACTTGAGGGGATCCAGGTCAGTAATCTTTAGGGAATAGGCGACTAGTGACCCTGCTGCCGATCCACGACCAGGTCCAACGGCAACCCCTAGCTTGCGTGCGGCAGCGATGAAGTCTTGGACGATCAGGAAATACCCCGGAAAACCCATGCTCTTGATCGTGTTGAGCTCAAAGTCCAGTCGCTCTTGGACCTCCTGTGACAACTCCTGACCATACCTCTTTTTTGCTCCCTCGTAGCTAAGGTGGCGTAGATAGTCATCTGCGTTGTCAAATTCCTCTGGTATGGGGAAGTTGGGCATCAGTGGCGGATTATCTATTGAGTAGAGCTCCACTTTGTTGAGAATCTCCACTGTGTTGGTGATCGCCTCGGGATGGTCGGAGAAAATCTCTGCCATCTGATCGTAGCTTTTTAGCCACTCCTGCTTGGTGTATGTTAGGCGATTGGGGTCATCGAATGTTTTGCCGGTGCTGAGGCAGATTAGCCGTTCGTGTGCTTCACCATCTGCCTCTGTTGCAAAATGGATGTCGTTTGTCGCAATGATTTTGACCCCGGTTTCGTCGGCCAGTCGAATGAGTACATTGTTGACTTCCTTTTGCCTTTCGTAGGTTTCTTGATTTCCTCTCGGCTTATCGGTCTGGTGCCTCTGTAGCTCTATATAGTAGTCGTCGCCAAAAAGATCTTTGAACCAAAGTATGGTCTCTTTGGCTTCATTGATCTTTCCGTTCATGATCAGCTGAGGTACTTCGCCACCTAGGCATGCACTCGATACAATCAGCCCCTCGTGATACTCCTCCAGTAGTTCTTTGTCGATCCGTGGGCGATAGTAAAATCCCTCAGAGTAGGATCGGGAGATCATCTTGATGAGGTTTTTGTAGCCCTTGAGGTTTTTTGCCAGTACGATTAGGTGGTATCCGCTGCGATCGCTCTCGTTACTTTTGGACAGACGTCCATTCTTCGCACAGTAGCATTCGCAACCTATTATTGGCGTAAATATCTTGAGTCGTGTTGCTTTGAGTTGCTCTGCTATCTCCGGTGACGGATCTTCTGCCATTTTGGCCTCAAGTTCCTGGATCTCTTTTAGTATCGGTTTGTTGAGCTTGGTGGCATAGTCCACAAACTCTTTGATCCCAAACATGGCACCGTGATCCGTCAAGGCTAAACCCCTCTGTCCATCTGCTCGTGCAAGGTCAACAAGTTTTTTTACCGGTGCTTGCCCATCCAAGATGGAGAAGTAGGAGTGAACATGAAGGTGTACAAAGGGTTTGTAGGTTGTTTGGTCCATTTTTCTGTGTGCTGTGTTACTTCAGGTCGGGGTAGGTTTCAAAAAAATCCATTTCGGGCATCAGTTTGACCCCTAGTTCTTCTGCTTTCTGTCGCTTTGCAGGCCCCACATTATCTCCTATGATCATCAGGGTTGTCTTTCCGGTCACGCCACTTGCCACGCGTGCACCGTGACGCTTCAGTAGTTCTTTGAGTTCGTCTCGTCCAATATGGTGAAACACTCCGCTGATCACGATGGTCTCACCTTCGAGTTCGTTGCTTCGGCTCTGGTTTTCCTCAGTCTTTTCAACCTGAAACTTCAGCCCGGCTTGTTTTAGCTTTGCGACAAGATCCCGGTTACGCACTTCGGAGGCATACCCCATGATGCTATCCGCTATCATAGGGCCAATGCTCTCTATGGAGGTTAGCTCTTGTGTATCGGCGTTGAGCAATTTGTCCAGTGATCCAAAATGCTGTGCCAATTTTTCGGCTACTTGCACGCCCACTAGGCGTATCCCCAGTGCGTAGAGTACCTTTTCAAAGGGCTTTTGCTTGCTCTCTCGTATACTGGCAAGTAGGTTGGAGACACGTTGTTTTTTAAACCCCGGGAGAATCTCCAAATCTGTACCGGATAGATCATATAGTGCTGCTGGGTCCTCTATCTGCAATAGAGTTGTGAGTAGGTGTATTGTTTTGGGCCCTATGTTGATGTCCATTGCATCTCTTGAGCAAAAGTGCTCTATCCGACCCTCTACTTGCGCAGGACAGTGCCACTTATTGGGGCAGATGGTTGCGGCCATTCCTTCCGGACGTACGAGAGAGGTACCACATGTCGGACAGACCTTGGGCATGACAACCGGTGCACCCAGAGAGTCGTCTCTTTGATCTTTGCGTACACCGGTGATCTTTGGGATGATCTCTCCGCCTTTTTCTAGGGTGACGATGTCACCGATATGTAGATCTAGCTCACTGATGATGTCGGCGTTGTGCAAGCTGGCGCGTTGTACCGTAGTGCCCGAGAGCTGTACCGGCTCTACATTTGCCACCGGGGTCACCACACCGGTACGAGCCGTCTGGAAGCTCACGCTTAGCAATCGCGAAACCGCCTCTTCTGCCGAAAATTTGTAGGCCATTGCCCACTTGGGAGATTTGGCTGTCCAGCCTATTTCATCATGAAGTCTATAGTCATCTACCTTTACCACAATTCCGTC
Source organism: Porphyromonas sp. C0026D3 (assembly GCF_056590775.1). Classification (NCBI taxonomy): domain Bacteria; kingdom Pseudomonadati; phylum Bacteroidota; class Bacteroidia; order Bacteroidales; family Porphyromonadaceae; genus Porphyromonas; species Porphyromonas sp. C0026D3. The sequence goes on along the minus strand of NZ_JBWPWU010000002.1, from coordinate 111,545 downwards.
CGTGGCTACCTCTAGCTCATGCCTATGTAGATCCCAGTGGTCGATATATCGTTGTAGGTCACTTAGATCCCGGCACAGCTTGGTGTGATTGCTCACCTTGAATCCAAGGTGCTCCATCAGCTCTAGTCGCTCGTGGTGAAGATTGGGTAGCCACTCTGTGTCCTCGCTCAGTAGATAGTAAAAGTAGCAGGTCGGGTTGCGGTATTTGATCAGATGTGGTATGTCTTCTTTGGTTTTGATTGTGCCGGACACTGCGTTTCTGGGGTTGGCAAAGGGCTCCAGTCCCTCCTCATCTCGCTCCTTGTTGATTCGCTGAAAGTCTACCCAGGGGAGGAGTACCTCACCACGTACTTCTACGTAGTTTGGGATTTTGCTTCCTCGAAGGCTGAGAGGAACCGAACGTATGGATCGTATGGCGAGTGTAATGTCTTCTCCGCTACGGCCATCACCACGTGTCACGGCGCGCGTCAGTTGTCCATGTTCGTAGATGACGGAGATGGAGGCACCATCGTACTTGAGTTCTGCCACGAGGTCGGTATCCTTACCTATTGCTTCGGTGATCTTTCGGTAAAAGTCCTCCACTTCACTCCAGCTGTAGGTATTGCTAAGTGAGAGCATAGGGATGCGGTGTGGAACTGTGGTGCCAACTCTGCTGAGGCCATCCTTTACAAACTCCGATCCTACTCTTTGCGTCGGTGAATCCGGCGTGATCAGTTCGGGGTAAAGTCTCTCTAAAGCCTCGAGCCGATGCATCAGGTTGTCAAATTCACGATTGCTTATCGTTGGCTGATTCAGTACATAGTATTCATACTCGTACCGGACCAGTAGTGCTCGCAGTTTTTCTATTTGGTTGGCTACGGTTGGGTCTGTCATTTACTTTACTTGAGGATGAAAGTGGAAGTGACTGTAATGGTTGCTGTCTTTTCGATACTACTGGTGTTGAATGTTCCTCCCCATGAGTATTCGTCATTGGAGTATTTTCCGAGTATTTGAAATACGCCCATGCTGGCACTCTTTAGACCACTTAGTTTGCTCATGCTCTCATTAGAGATTTGTTCGGCTCTACGGTGTGCATCTGCCGCTGCATCAGCGAGCATCTCATGTTTGAGCTCTGTGAGTCCGGTATAGTAGTAGTCCGGTGCACTGTTTTCGAGTTGGATCCCAATTCCTAGGAGTTCGCCTACCGACTTGGATACTTGGTCTATCTTGTCCACATCTTTGCTGGTGATGGTGATCCCTTGTTTTACTTCATATCCTTTGTGGACTTCGATGTATCTTTCGGCATTTTTGTCGTAATAGCCGTCTGTGAGCTCTGTGTATGAGACCGGCCCATATTCTACCTCACTATTTGTAACTCCATACTTTTTCAGAAAATTGGTGGCTTTTTTGACACGATCCTGCATTGCTAGGACATCTTCGACCACATTCTGAGTCTGACTGGTAATGGTGAGGGTATAGACGGCCAGGTCACTTTTGAATGAACGTGAGGATTGTCCTTTTACAGATATGGTCTTGAGGCCGTCATTGCGGTGAATGACCGCATTTGAGGCAATTAGGACTGAGATGATAATACTGACAGCAATGATGATGGAGTGAATGTAGTTGCTATTCATATTGTGCAAGGACTATTGGTTATGTAATAGGATCATTTTTCTAGAGACCAAGATACGTATTTTTCCCTAATGTCCGGTTATCCTGACTTTGAGGTATCGGGTTATGAAAGGCGGACTAAGCTGGTGTTTAGGATGGGATGAATGGTAATAAACTATCACATGCTTAGAGATTTATCTGTCGGTGGTTTTTGTCTGCAAAGTGAGACAGCGTTGATAGATAGAAGAAAAAGTATTGGTCGGCGATAGGTGAGAGATCTCACGACAGGTGACATCGGTATAGTGAATCAATACCAGAGGTTTCGTCGGCTTGGGTGGCTGTTCTCTTGATACTTGAGGTCGTGGAGCAATTGAGACTTCACAGCTATCATGAAGTTGTATGACTTGTAGGGCCCAACCGGTATGAAGCTGGCTGTCATTGACCAACAGTGCAGGTCACGGGAGATGTTGCAGGACATGTTGGTTATTTTTTTTAGATCAAAGTTGTAGTTGGCTGAGAAGTTGAATCGCCAGTTCTTTGTGAAGTTGAGATTGCCATTGAAGCTCAAGTCGTGCCTGAGCTTGTATCGGTATTCCTTTGTCTTGATATCAAAGTCTTCCGGCCCTCCCCAACCCAATGAGAGGTTGTAGTTGAATCCAAAACTCCAGTCAATATTATTTTTGCTATAGCCATAGTTGTCGTACTCGAGATCATCTTGGTTACTTCGGGCAAATAGGGAGGATTGTCCTTGTCCTTTGTCTCTTTTGTCCCTTAGGTTATCATCTGGGTCACGATCTTTTGGAGACGCTGATTTTTGGTCCTCATCATTCTTTTCTGCAAGTCCGACTTTTGCTAGTAGTCCCTTTAGGGTTCCGGGGTTGAGGGTGTATGAAAACGAGGTACTTGTACCTCGCAGGCGTCCGAATCCCCTCCCGGTAAAGGCTCGTAGTTTGTCCACTCGATAGGGTACAATACGGTTGTCGTGCTCGTGGTAGTCATAGGTGTAGGGGTCAAACTGTCCGGACAGGCGCAAGGTAAAGTCCTTCGTTAGTCGTAGTGATATGGATGCTGAGATGTCCGACCATTGAAAGGAATCAGCAGCAAGGTTGTAGCTTGTGGAGAGTGATAAGGCTTCAATCAGGCTGATCTTTTTGAACTCAACGGAGTCCTGCGGAGCTTTTACCTTAGCTTCAAGGTTGTTGTTGACTGATAATCCGATACTACCACTTTTGCCTCGTCCCGGGACTCCAAACAGTTGCCCATTATAGGGCGAATACTGGGTCTCTATCCGTCGGCCATCTGTGGCGATATAGTTTAGTTGCTCCCAATAGCCAAATCGTGGGTTGCCAAAGTCCGGTCGATAGTTGATGGAGATACTAGGCTCCATGCGGTGTCGGATCATATTGACGTAGTCTCCCAAGAAGGGTAGGGGCTTGTAAAATCCGTAGAGCGTTGTGGATAAGGATAGGGAGGCGTTGAAGTCATAGACCCGATAAAAGCCAAAGGTTGTATCGACCGGTACCACGCGGTTGAGATCCGGATCATACGCCTGTTGTATGCGCTGAGTGTACCAGCGTTCGCTGTAGTTGAATGAAGGGGTGATCTTGAAGTAATCAAAAAGATCAAATGATGCTGAGACGGGGATTTGGTGAGTCATCCCGTTTCGCCAATCTCTCAGAAAGTTGGACTTTAGGAGCTTGCTCTCTTTGGTCTGTATAGAGTTTCGGAGTTGACCAGAGTAGGAAATGGATATTTTTTCGTACCATCTGTCGCCACCGACCTGCTTTTTGCGCTTGAAAGGGTAGATCCTGCTCATGCTGATCGAAAGGTTGGGCAGGGTCACATTTACCGTGCTGTCCTGTGAGCGTTGTGCAATATCCATGGACCCTGAGATACTCCAGGGACTATTTGGAAAGCGTTGGGTAAAACTGATCGATGAGCTTTTGGTGTTTTGCCCCATTACGGCTTGATTGTAGAGCGCATTTAGATCATTGTGGTTGTACGAACTGGTTGAGAAGTTGACGTTGGCCGAAAAGGTCCTGTATGGATTGGCTTTTGCATCTTGCTGGTGCGTCCATGCGATCCTAAAGTCTTTGGCGACAGATAGGTCACCGGCGACTTTGTCACCCCGTTTGGTTACGAGGTAGCTGGCATCAACAGCCCCACTGTATTTGTAGCGCTTTCGATAGGAGGATCGGGTATTTACACCCCATGATCCTTTGGTATATAGATCTCCTGTGAGTTGTAGATCTACGTAGTCGTTTATAGCCAAGTAGTACCCACCGTTGCGAAGGTAAAAGCCTCTCTCCATCTCGTCTCCATAGGTCGGCATGATGAAGCCACTGGATCGTGTTGTCGTAAATGGGAAAAATGCAAACGGTAAGCCTACCGGTAGCGGTACATCAGCAATGACCAAGTACAGTGGCCCTGAGACTAAATCCTTTTGTGGCCTGACTTTGGCTTTGGTGAGTGAGACGTAAAAGTGTGGATGGTCGTGGTTTTCGCAGGTGGAGTACTTCCCGTCTTCCATATAGAGGTCGGAGTTTTCCATGCGTTTTGTCCGTGCGGCTGTGATGTACCCTTCGCCTTGTTGCGTGATAACGTCTGTGATGTAGCCTCTGGAGGACTTGAGATTATAGCTGATGGACTTGGCTTCGTAGGTCTCTTTTTCGCCGTTTTGAATTTTGGCATATATGGGTTGTTTACCCAGAGAGTCAGGGTAGTCGATGTAGGTAGAGTAGATTGTCCCTGAGTCGGTTTGCATGGACATGTAGTCGCCCTCAAGTTGTTGAGTTTGGTACTTTACCTGCGCATGACCGTACATCTTCACATACTTTTTCTTGGGCAGTATGACTATGGAGTCGTTACTCTCAAAGGTCATTGGTTCCTTTAGCTCACTAAGTATCGTGTCTTTTGCTACGGAGTCAGTGCTGTGAGTAATGGAGTCAACACCCAAGGGGGGCTCCTTCTCTCGCTCGCTTGTCACGGTGTCTTGTCGCACTTCCCATGCGGTATTGGCACGGTCAGTCCCGTATCCGATTTGGGCAGATACCAGTATGTACCCCAGTATTGTGAGAGGGGCAAGGTAGCGACGCAGTCGTTTCACGAGTGGATACTTTTTGGCCAATGATTCAATTTTGGTTTCAATGAATGCACGAGTGCAAAGGTATAAATAATAGTCCTCAAATCAATGTGCCAAAAGTGGAATAAGTGATGGGTCAAGCGGTGAAATGTTGTCGGCCTTGTCTTGTGTGATGATGTATGTGTTTTCAATTCCGGCTGGTCCTGCACCCGGAATAACAAACTTGGGCTCAAAAGCGATGACCATATTTGGCTCAAAACAGCCCGGCCATCTGGAGGTCAGTACCGGTGGTTCGTTGATCTCTAGCCCAAGGCCATGTCCTACAAACTTACTCTGCCACTCTGTTCCCATAAAGTACTCGGCTAGGTTTTCGGAGCGGACACGGTCCAGGCAGTAGTTGTAGACCTCTTGGATTTCGACCCCGGGCTTGACATTTTCCTCAAACCATGTATGTAGCTCTACCGATAGGTTGTGTGCTTTTTGTACCAAAGGGTGGACTTCGCCTATGGTGTATGTACGCGTGATGTCGGTCGTGTATTCACTATAGTTGCCGGCCATGTCGACCATGATGGACATTCCTCTTTGGAGGAGAGTGCCATCTGCGCCAAATGGCATCGCCATAACCCCAGCTCCCCCCATGGCAAAGTCATAGGGCGCAGGAGACTGAGCGTTGTCACCGGCAACAAGGTTGCCCATGTGGATTTCCATACGCCAGCCGTAGCACCTGAAAGTACCTATGGAGCCTCTACGGCGCATCTGGTACTCTAGTCGGTGCTGCCATTCTCGGTCGGTCATTCCCGGCTCGTACAGCGAGGGTGCCAGTCGGTACAGCTCCATGTGGACTTCGGCGTTTCGGCGAATCTCTGCAAGTTCCATATTGGTCTTGATAGAGCGTACATTTCGCATAAGCGTGGATGCGTCTACATCGGAGACCTGCCCGCCTTGAGCCAGCTTGCGTAGTCGTCGAAAGTCTGCTACGGGCATCACCCCTAGCTCGAGAGCTGTCTTTTCGGTCAGTGACCATCCATACTCAGTGAGTAGATCAGGAATGAGCTCAGGCTTTCGGACCAGATGAATACGTTCGTCATTGTGCCATGGCTTGCGGCTGGAGGGACGTTCCAAGAAGAAAAGGGGCTCCCCCTCCAGCGGTACAAAGATATAGCCCTGCATCACCGTCCCGGTGAGGTAGAGAAATGAGGGAATACTACGAAGAAATAGGCTCTCGAGCTCCTGGGATTTCATGGCTTGCTGTATCTTTTGGAGTCTCAGCTCTTGCTCTTGGCGCGTGATATTCATATGGTGTTTCCTGTGTGAAGCGTGTCTTGTTATCTCACCTCCCATCTTTGACAAATGTACCAACAATTTTACTCCTATTCCGTTTCAGAAGCTCGGGAATACACTCCCATGCGAGAGGACTTTGGTCTCTTGTATAGAAGACAGGCTCTCTTGGGGAAAAGGTCTCCTTTTTCAGGAAGAATTCATGCTCTTGTTCTGACTCTTCGGAAGGGTCAGAATCAAAATGTAAGGAGGGTGTGCTAAACTGGGATTTAGCACACCCTCCTTTAGTAAATAGAAGTGTTGTCGTACACTCAACGTTCAGGATAGGCCATTATTAAGTTGCTCTTGAATAGGTCGTGTTAGTTGAGTTTGTACCGATAGTCCTTGATCTTAGCAAGTTCTTCGTTCGCCTTGACGATCTTTTCCTTCAGGTCATTTTTGTACAAGCGGAAGCGTGTGGCCACCTCTTTGTCGCTAAGTGCCAAAATCTGTACGGCTAGAAGTGCGGCGTTTTGGCTGGCATTGATGCCCACGGTGGCGACAGGTATTCCGGGGGGCATCTGTACAATAGCCAGTAGGGCATCCATTCCCTCTAGGGTCGACTTTATGGGGACACCTATGACAGGGAGTGTCGTCATGGAGGCAATGACACCACACAGGTGTGCCGCCATCCCTGCCGCCGCAATGATTACTTTGATCCCTCTACTTTCTGCATTTTTTGCAAAGGTCTCCACTTGTTCCGGAGTGCGGTGTGCGGAAAGTGCATGTACCTCAAAGGGGACTTCCATTTTTTCAAGCACATCAAGTGCTTTGGTCATGATGGGCAGGTCGCTCGTACTGCCCATGATGACACTAACGATAGGTTGTTGTGCCATGGGTTATTTCTCGACTAGCTTCTGATACTCATCTGCAGACAGCAGATCGGAATATCCCTCTGTGTTGAGGACCTTTCCCTTTATGATCCAACCCTTTCCGTAAGGGTCTTGATTGACTAGCTCAGGTGCATCTTCTAGTTCAGCATTGACTTCCGTCACTTCTATTTGGACGGGAGTGATGAGGTCTGAGACGGTTTTTACGGCTTCGATAGACCCAAACGGCTCACCGGCATTCACTGTCTCACCTTCGGTATTCACATCCACAAATACGATGTCTCCCAGTTCGCTTTGTGCAAAGTCAGTGATTCCGATGGTAAGCTCATTGTCCTCGATGAGTATCCATTCATGGTCTTTTGTGTACTTTAGGTTTTGGGGAAAGTTCATGGTGTTTGGTGTTTTAGGGTTGTATTATGTGATGGTTTTTTGCTTCGCCTTGTTACAAACAAAGTTATATTTCTTTTCTGAGTCTTGCAATAGGCAGACTGAGTTGATCTCTATATTTTGCGATAGTCCTGCGCGCCACCGTTATCCCCTCTTTTTTGAGCTCGGCTCGGATCTCTTCGTCCGAGAGTGGTGTGCGCTTATCCTCCTTCTCAATGATGTGGCTGATGAGGTCTCGAACATGATGGGTGGAAATCTCCTCTCCGGAGTCGGTGACTGTAGCGTCGGCAAAGAAATATTTGAGAGGAAAGGTCCCATAGTCTGTCAAAACATATTTGGTGGATGTGACCCGAGATATTGTACTGATGTCGTATCCTGTCCGATCTGCAACATCTTTGAGGATCATGGGGCGTAAGTAGCGAGCATCGCCTGTAAGAAAAAACTCCCGCTGGATATCAACGATGGTGAGCATGGTGTTCATTAGTGCATTTTCTCGAAGTTTGAGCATCTGCACAAATGACTTTGCGTCCTCGATTTTTTGCCTCACAAATCGCCCTGTTTCTCGTTCTTCTTTAGGCAGTGTCCGAAGGTCTCCGGTGTACTCTTGCATGTTTTCCTGAAAGGTCCTATTGATCCTGACCTGAGGAATGTCGCCATAGAAAAGAGTGACCTTGAGGTCACCGTCCTGCTCGGTCACTTCAAAGTCGGGGATGACGGTCTGCAGTGTCTCTGTGAGTTTTGTCTCAAAGTCACGGCCGGGCGATGGGTTGAGTGACGTGATGAGGCTGACAGCGTCTCGCAGTGCATCGTCGGATACTCCGAGGTTGGACATTAGTAGCTCATACCGCCTTTTTGCAAAGTCTTCAAAGTGATTGGAGACAAGTTCTGTCGCCAGTCGAGTGGTCGGCGTGTCATCCTTGCGACTGAGTTGTAGCAAAAGGCACTCCTGGAGATCGGTTGCAAATGCTCCTGCCGGGTCTAGAGTCCGGAGTGTCTTGAGGATATGCTGTAGCTTGTCAGTGGTGACTTCGACCCCTTGGTAGATGGCCAGATCGTCAATCAGACCCTCCGTTGTTCGCCTCAGATATCCGTCGTCATCAAGGCTGCCGATGATGAACTTGGCAATCTCTTGCTCTTCCTCATTGAGAGAGGTGAGGGGAAGTTGGTCCAAGAGTGTTTCTTGGAGTGATGGCTCTTCGGCAAATGGTATTTCGCTAGCCGGAGTCCGATACTTCTCGTATTTGTCAAGGGTGGTATCCGGGACATCATCTTCGCTGGCATAGTCGCCTAGTACCAGTTCGCTCTCAGTGATGTTTGGCTCGTCGTCGTCTCGGGGCCGTTCTTCGGCGTAGTCGCAACCCTCCTCAAGTGCCGGGTTTTCTTCCAGCTCGCGCTTGATTCGTTGCGAGAGGTCAGTGATGGGCATGGTGACCATGCTCATCAGCTGTACCTGATGAGCGGAGAGCTTCTGTGACTGACGGAGCTTTTGGGTTCCGAATGACTCTTTACGGTTCATCATCAATGGCACTGACATTTAGTCCGTTGTCGTAGCTCACAAGTTGGCCTGCATTGTCAGCGTAGATGAAAAGGACACGGAGCTGTGGCTGTGTGGTGAGTACCTTTTTGCTTTGTTCGAGACCGATGGACATAAATGCTGTTGCCCATGCGTCAGCTTCCATGCAGGTCGGGGCTACTACCGTTGCGCTCAATATGTCTTTGTGTGCCGGGTACCCTGTGGTCACATCAATGGTGTGAGCTACTTTTTTTCCATCAAGAATCTTGTGGTTTCGGTAGTCTCCACTCGAAGCGAGCCCGGTTTTTTCACAAAGTTCGACTTTGTACGCAAGGTCGTCACTGTCTTCCGATGTGTTATCCTCAGAGGGCTTGCTTATGCCCACGGTCCAGCATTTTCCATTGGGGTTCTTGCCTTTGCATACGATCTCTCCTCCAATCTCGACCATATAGTTTTCGACCCCATATTCCTCCAGTGTCTTAGCCACAAGATCGGTAACGTAGCCTTTGGATATAGAGCTGGGGTTGATGATGAGTCGTGGGTCATCTTTTGTGAGACGGTTGTTGATGGTGTCGAGGTGTATTTTGGTATATCCGACAAAGGACATTACACTGTCCACCTCTTCTTGGGTCGCCATACTATTCACGCCCTTGCGAGTCCCAAACCCCCATAGATCAAAAAGTGGTGCTCCGGTGATGTCATAAGCCCCATCCGTAGCCTTGCTGATTTCCACAGCTTTTACGACAATATCTTTGAGCATAGGGTGTAGGGAGTCGGTCTCGTTTCGATTCCACTTGGACGCATAGGCTTCGGGGTCAAAAACATTGAGCTCGGCATTGAAGGCACTCATTGTCGAGTCTATCACCTCCGTGAGAGGCGTGGTCGCCTCATACGTAATGTGGTAGTAGGTATGGAATCGCTCCCCGCTTTCTTTGAAGTATTGTTGGCTTTTGTTGCTACATGCCCCAAGAATAAGGGGCAAGGCAAGTATAAAGAGTGACTGTGGACGTATCATATTTATATTTCGTCGACAAAAATGTACTTATTTCGTGTCTTGGACTGCCTAGACAGTAGTTCGCCAATGAACCCCGCCAAAAACAACTGGACACCCAAAACAATGGATAGAATGCAGAGGTAAAAGTAGGGTAGGTCGGTTACCAAGCGTGCAGGTATACCTTGAGAGAGGCAGATGTACTTGTGCAGAAGGATGGCAAACAAGGCTATGAAGCCCAATACGAACATGAGACTGCCCCACAGCCCAAAGATATGCATAGGCTTGCGACCATATTTGCCGACAAACCAGAGGACAAGGAGGTCAAGGTAGCCATTGATGAAACGGTTGAGACCAAACTTGGTCTTGCCGTACTTCCTTGGGTAATGATGAACCACCTTCTCTCCAATCTTGCCAAATCCGGCTAGCTTGGACATATAGGGAAGAAAGCGGTGCATGTCGTTGTAGACCTCAAGGTTTTTGACCACATGGTAGCTATAGCTCTTGAGACCGCAGTTGAAGTCATGAAGCGGAATCCCGGAGAAGAGTCGGACTGTGGCATTGAACAGTCTGGTGGGGATTGTTTTGCTCAGAGGATCGTACCTCTTTTTTTTCCATCCACTTACGAGGTCATATCCCTCTTCGTCGATCATGCGGTAGAGGTCCGGTATTTCATCGGGCGAGTCTTGTAAATCTGCATCCATCGTAATGACCACCCGCCCTCTGCTCTTCCGGAACCCCACATGAAGTCCTGGAGACTTGCCATAGTTTTGGCAAAATCGTACTGCACGTATGTGTTCATCGCTTTTTGCAAGCTCCGCAATGACATCCCATGATCCATCGGTACTGCCATCATCAATGAGGAGTAGCTCATACGAGATACCCATCTTTTGGACCACTTGTGTTACCCACTTGTATAGCTCCGGGAGGGACTCGACTTCGTTGTAGAGAGGGATAAGTACAGTCAGATCAAGCTCAGGTAGATAGGAGTGCTTTTGCTTCATGGGCGCTTTACGAAAATAGCGGCAATGTAAATGTAGATCATTCCCAAAAAGAGGGAAAATGTGGTCATCTGCACCGTCATGCTTCTCGGTGTCAACTGACTAATGGACAGCAGGAGTTGGTTCTTTACTTCTGGGTCGTCTTTGAATAGGATCATAGTCATATTTGCACTTTGATCAATGGCTTGTGCAAAGGAGGGTGACTGGAATAAAAAATAAAAAACCACAAAGTAGGTGACGGCAGAGATCAGATTAGCAAATAGGTAGGTCCAAAGCATAAAGTTCACTGCCTGAATATAGCGAATCTCTCCGCCGTGGTATTGGTCTCGGTGCCGGTTGGCATAGACGACCAGTAGGATAGGGATCGCTACGAAGCTGGCAAGGTAGATAAGGCTGCCTATGAGTCCACTTGCGAAAAGCAAGAGTGAGAGGGCTTGTAGTACAAATACAAGTCCAATCTTTGCCCCGGCATTCATGGACTCCTGAAAAAAGAGACGCCGACTTAGTTTGGGCAAGGTTGATTGGTTGTTTGTCTCCGGTTGTTCCATTGTTGTTCCTTTTGTGGTTAAAGATACAATTTTTTCCTGACCTCTTGCGGACTTTGCCCAATAGGAATAGAGCGAAACTGATTGCGAATGGACTTTCCTCGGAAGACCTTAATCCTCAAAATCTCCACTTTTTAGCCTCGTTTTTTGCTATTTTCGGGAAGCCTTGTAACTGTCAGTGAATCAGCCCATTGTTGAGGACCTTGAGTTTCACGGATAGAAACGACCGGTTTCACGGATAGAAGCGAAACTTTTCACGGGTAGAAGCGAATGCTTAGACGGATAGAAGAAAAATGGCGTCTGGATTTAGAGATTCCTTGGATGTTGGATCTGCTCTGTTGTATGTGGGGACTTCTTCGCTCAAAACAGCAGGAGGGTGTGCCAAAACAGAGTTTTGACACACCCTCCTAAAGAAATTGTGGAAATAAAAATCCTTATTTGATAGCCTCCTTTTTGGCAAACTTGCGTGAGTTGATCAGGTAGGCTATAGGAGTCGCAACAAATAGTGTACTAAACACACCAAATACAATACCTATGATGATGGCAAAGGTAAAGCTCCTCATGCTGGCACCTCCGAAGAAGAATATGATGAGGACAACGAGTAGGGTACTGGTCGTGGTGTTGACGGTACGTGACAGAGTCGTGTTTAGTGCATCGTTGAAGACCTTGCGACGATCTCCATTGGGGTAGAGACCAAGTTCTTCGCGAATTCGGTCAAATACGACAATGGTATCGTTGATAGAATAACCAATGATCGCAAGGACTGCCGCTACAAAGTTTTGGTCAATCTCCAGAGTAAAAGGCATGACCTTCCAGAGTAGGGCATACAGTGCAAAAATGCTGAGCGAGGTAAATGTCACTGACGCAAAAGCACCTACACTGAAGGCAATATCCCTAAAGCGAATCAAGATGTATACGGCCATCACGATCAAAGAGAAGATCACGGCAATGACTGCTCCGGTCTTGATGTCATCTGCCATAGAGGCACCTACTTTTTGTGAGCTTTGTACGTTGTCTTTGATGAAAGTATCAAAGGTGGTACCATTTGCTAGCAATGGTGTCAATGCCTCATACAGCTTTTGCTCAATCTCTGCATCTACTTCTGGGGTGTTTTCCTCTACCTTGTAGTTGGTGGAGATACGTACCTGATCGGTAGTGGAAATAGTAATGACTGTGACTTGCCCATTGAAGGACTCACTGAGGAGATCGGTTACCTCATTAGTTGTCACAGGTTGGTCAAATTTTACAACATAGTTGCGTCCTCCGGTGAAGTCGATACCAGATTTTAGCCCGACAGTGGCAGTTGCGATGCCCCCAAGTACGAGTACAGTCACAGCCAACGCAAAGCCTTTTTTGCGATTGCCCACAAAGTTGATTTTGGAATCGACTAGGAAGTTTTTGGAGAGTGACGTGGTGAAGGTGGTGTTCTCCATCTTTCCGCGCTTAGCATACGACTCAAAGAAGAGACGTGTCAAGAATACCGCAGTGAGGAACGAGCAGATCAGACCTATGATAAGGGTCGTCGCAAACCCGCGAATGGGGCCTGTACCGAAATAGTACAAGATAATACCGGTGAGGATCGTTGTCACGTTTGAGTCAATGATCGCCGATAGTGCGTTGCCATAACCCTCTTCTATAGATTTTTGGATGGACTTGCCTTTTGCTAGCTCCTCCTTGATTCGCTCAAAGATTAGGACGTTGGCATCGACAGCCATACCCAGAGTCAGCACCATACCTGCAATGCCAGCCAGCGTAAGGACTGCGTGAAGAGAGGCTAGGATCCCAAGGGTGAGGAAGAGGTTTAGTACGAGTGCGACATCGGCTACCAATCCCGGTAAGAATCCATAGATGATGCACATGTAGATCATTAGCAGGATCAAGGCGACGATGAACGAAATAATACCTGCTTTGATCGCCTCTTGTCCCAGTGTCGGTCCTACGACATCCTCCTGTACTATCCGCACTGATGCGGCCATCTTTCCAGAGTTGAGCGTATTGGCAAGGTCATTGGCCTCATCCACGGTAAAGTGTCCACTGATGCTGGATACGCCATTAGGTATCTCATTTTGGACATTGGGTGCAGAGTACACCACATCATCCAGGACAATAGCAATGGGGCGTTTTATGTTTTCTTTGGTGAGACGAGCCCATTCTTTGGTTCCTTCGGAGTTCATAGTCATGGTGACTTTTACCTCCTGACGTCCTTGGATGTTCTCTATCGTGCTCTCGGAGTTGGTTACGACCTCCCCTGCTAGAGCTGCTTGCCCATCACGTCGTGTGGACTTGATAGCATATAGCTCAAAGGTATTGGAGCCCGGTGTCGCTTCCTTTACGCCCCATAGGAGTTTCAGGTTGCGTGGCAGGATTTCCTTTACCTTCGGAAGGTTCAGAAGTGAGTCCACTTTGTGCATGTCGCTGGCTTTGGCATATCCTACGATTGCCGATGGAGCTAGCTGACCTTGGTATACATTGGGTTGAAGTAGGGCAAAGAGTGGATTCTCCTTGGCAAACGCACCTTTGTTGGCCTCGTTAGCCTCGGTGGCAAGTGGTTGTTGATCAGCAGTCACTTCGTCCACAAGTGCGGTCAATTCGTTGTCTACCGTTGCTGAGTCGGTCTCAGTGGCTTTGTCCTCTGTGGTTGCATCTTGAGCCTCATCGGTAGTGCTAGCGCTTACTCCTGTTTCTTGGGTGCTCATGGTAGCCAAGAGTTGGTTGGCACGACTTAGGTGCTCGTACACCTCCGGCAATAGATAGGTCTCCCAGAACTCTAGGTTTGCACTACCTTGGAGGAGCTTACGCACACGCTCCGGCTCCGTGATACCGGGCAGTTCGACAAGGATGCGATCGCTACCTTCAAGTTTTTGTATGTTGGGTGCGACAACTCCAAATCGGTCAATACGGTTACGGAGTACCTTGTGAGAGCTTTCGATGGCTTCTTTTAGTTTAGCGCGTAGTACCTTTTCCACTTCGGCGTCGCTACTGTTGGTGGAGATCTTGTCCTTCATGTCAAGAGTCCCAAACACCGCAGAGAGTCGTGCTCCCGGATCTATGGAGTGAAACTCATCGATAAATAGGGTGATGAAGTCCTTCGTAGAGCGATCCTGCTTGGCTACAGCGTTTTCCAACGCTTGTCTGAATGTAGGATCTTGGCTGTGTCCTGAGAGGTTGTCGATTACCTCCGAGGCATTGAGCTCTAATACCACGTTCATACCGCCTTTGAGGTCCAATCCTAGACCAATCTCGTTTTGGCGTACCTCCTTGAGGGTGTAGCCAAGCCAAACCTTTTCGCTGGACAGTGAGTCAAGGTATGCGATCTCCTTGTTTACATCTCCACCGGCATACTGTTTGGCTTTTTTGCCATAGTAGGACGATACAAGTGTAAACGAAAGGTAGAACGCACAGATAACTACCAAAATGATAGCTGTCCACTTTACTAAACCTTTGTTTTGCATCTGTTTAAATGATAATCTTATTGCTTATTTGTATATCTCCTGTCTTGATACCACAAAAACCACCTCTGTCGGTGGAGTGAGTGGTTGCTATTGCGCAAATATACTTAAAAAATAGGACCCACCGCTCTATCGCTCTTGCTCTCTGCTTGAGCTTATCTCTGTGCTGCCCCGGCTAGGTGTGAGAGGATGATCTCTACCTCTTTGTCCATTCGAGGAACTGCCACGCAGTGGTACTTGCTGAATGCTGTGCTCAGCATCACCAAGTGCATCTGCTTTATGTTGAGCCCATAGCTTTGCTCGAGGATGTACCGGTATAGATTTTGTTGTAGGCAACCTATAGTGAAAGGGGTTGAGGAGAGGTGTTCTAGACCATTTATTCCATTTTGGTGTGGATTGTAGGTGTTGGGCTCAAAGTCATACCCGTTTTCTTTCCCCATCCGCTTTGAGCGTTTCCAGTCAAAGAGGACAAAGTCTCCGTTGTGATTCTTGGCGAGTAGGTCAAGTGTTCCAGCCAAGTGGTGTTCGTCGTTGTACACTTTCCACTCTGTCCGAAAAGGAATAGGGCGCACATCGTAGACAAAATCGTCAAAGTATCTGAGTTCATCTGAGATGTTTAGGTCTAGGACTTCGTTCGGGCCGATCGGGAGTTCAAAGCCTTGTTCAATAGGACGACCGTTGAATTTATTTTCAATCTGCTTATGCATGAATGTCCCTAGGTTACGCGCAATCTGCCCATTGCGTTCCCACTCTTTGATCACATCATCCTGGGAGCGTCCCTCCCTGAGGGATTTTTGCAATGACCATGAGTCAATGTCAAATTGCGGGAAAAACGTAGAGACCACATTCGTAACAGAGTGGAGCGGACAGGGGTTGTTCGCCAAGGTGTACGTGTGGGTGGCGGAGTCAAAGTCTAAAAACTTATCCCGTTCAAAGGTGTTTTGCTGATTAAAGTCTGTAGGACTTTTGGTGGTATTCATCGGGTGGGTTTTGGTGTAAAATCTTTGTCGCACCTAGCTCTCGCATGCGACAGCGTCCACAAAGGTATTATTTATCCATCAGTTGTACAAACTAAAGACGGCCGATAAATACTTAGCTGTGACTGCATCGATAGATTTATATTCGTCAACGCACCGGAGAGCAGCACTTGAGTAGCACTGTGAAGGGAGCTATGCTTGCTTACAGGGCTGACTGACTAGAAGGCATGGGGGGATAAAGAAACAAGGGGGGTGTCAAAATCGCAGTTTTGACACCCCACTTGTTGTGTGTTGAGGTCAGGGGATAATCCTGATACCTATTCCGATCAAGCGCGTGCCTGATCCACAATAGCCTTGAATGCCTCCGGGTGGTTCATCGCTAGGTCAGCAAGTACCTTGCGGTTGATTTCAATGCCCTTGGCGTGCAACAGACCCATTAGCTTGGAGTAAGAAAGTCCCTCTTGTCTTGCCGCTGCGTTGATACGCTGGATCCACAAAGAACGGAAATTGCGCTTTTTGGCTTTCCTGTCGCGGTAGGCATAGGACAGCCCCTTTTCCCATGTGTTTTTTGCTACAGTCCACACGTTTTTGCGTGCACCATAGTATCCACGGGTAAGCTTCATTATCTTCTTTCTTCTAGCTCTGGATGCTACGTGATTAACTGATCTTGCCATTTTGTTTAATTCTTTTGGGTGTAAGCGATGGCTACGTTACGAGTCACCATACTTGCGAGCTATCACCCTGTTATAAAAATCATTAAGGTTTTACTTACTTTAGTCTTAGGCCCTTTGTCCTAGAATACTTACATCGCTAGAAGCTTTTTGATCCGTGCCTCATCAACTTTGTGTACAAGACCGCTGTTGGTTAGGCGACGCTTCTGCTTTTTGGTCTTCTTGGTTAGGATGTGACTTTTGTAAGCATGCTTGCGCTTGATTTTACCTGATCCGGTGAGAGTGAACCTCTTCTTAGCACCGGGATTAGTCTTCATCTTTGGCATTTTCGTCGAAGTGTTAGTTTATAAAAAATATTGAATGTGTGTCGCAATATGTTTCTGTGCGCCGTGAGTAGTTGGTTTACTTCTTTTTGGCGATTCCTTTTTTAGGAGAGAAAAGCATGGACATACGCTTTCCCTCTAGTGTGGGCATCTGCTCTACTTGTGCATAGGACTCAAGGTCGCTGGCAAATCTCAGAAGCAATAGTTCGCCCTGATCTTTGAATATGATGGAGCGTCCTCTGAAGAATACATAGGCCTTGACTTTGTTACCATCTTCCAAAAAGCCCATAGCGTGCTTGAGCTTAAAGTTGTAGTCGTGGTCATCTGTCCTAGGTCCAAAGCGTACTTCCTTGACCGTTGTCTGGACTTGATTGGCCTTTCGTTCTTTTGCCTTCTTCTTTTGCTGGTATAGAAACTTTTGGTAGTCTAGGACTTTACATACAGGGGGCTCTGCTGTCGCTGCGATCTCAACTAGGTCTAGTTGTTGATCTTCTGCAATTTTGAGCGCTTCTTGTATGGAGTATATACCTTGCTCCACATTTTCTCCTACCAGACGCACTTCTCGAGCACGTATTTGGTTGTTGACCCTGTTCTGCTGTTCTTGATCTTTGATGCTAGGGGAGGTGCTCCGTTTTCTCCGTATGGCCATTCAGTCCTGTGTTGTGCTAGTGTATAGTTCTGTATCTGTTGTTGTCTCTTACTTTTCTTCTCTTCTTTTTGCAAATACCCGAAATGTGCGAAGTGGTGTTACTTGGTTTTGTCGTTTTCGTACTGCCAAGCATTCATCTGCGCATCTACCTCATCTAATATTTGCTGTGCAAAGGTACCAATTTCTTTCGAACCTTGATCGCCTTCGCCCTGCATTCTTATCGAAACAGTGCCTTCATTGGCTTCTTTTTCGCCTACGATGAGCATGTAGGGGATCTTCATTAGTTCGTTGTCGCGGATCTTTCGGCCCACTTTTTCTCCGCGGTCATCTACTTTGACACGAATGTCCTTCTTGATCAATTCACTTGCTACGCGGTATGCGTAGTCATTGAATTTCTCAGATATTGGGAGAATAACCACTTGGTCAGGAGCAAGCCATAGCGGGAACTTGCCTGCTGTGTGCTCAATCAGTACTGCCACAAACCTCTCCAGGGAGCCAAAGGGAGCTCTGTGGATCATGACAGGCCGGTGCTTTTTGTTGTCCTCTCCGGTGTATTCCAGCTCAAAGCGCTCTGGGAGGTTGTAGTCCACTTGTATGGTCCCAAGTTGCCACTTTCGTCCCAGTGCATCTTTGACCATAAAGTCTAGTTTTGGGCCATAAAAAGCAGCTTCACCATATTCAATCACTGTCTTGAGGTTGGTTTCTGCGCAGGCTTCGATGATTGCTCGCTCTGCCTTCTCCCAATTCTCCTCGGAGCCAATGTATTTACTGTGATCATTTTGGTCGCGGAGGGAGATCTGTGCTTCGTAGTTTTTGAAGTCAAGGGCTTTGAAAATAATGAAGATGATCTCCATTACTTTTTTGAACTCCTCCTTGATCTGGTCTGGACGACAAAAAAGGTGTGCGTCATCCTGCGTAAAGCCTCGCACACGAGTCAGTCCATGTAGCTCACCACTCTGCTCGTAGCGGTACACGGTTCCAAACTCTGCTATCCGGACCGGCAGGTCTCGATAGGAGTGAGGAGTTGCCTTGTAGACTTCACAGTGGTGGGGACAGTTCATCGGCTTGAGCATGAATTCCTCCCCCTCCTGAGGAGTTTTTATCGGCTGAAATGAGTCTTTGCCGTACTTGGCATAGTGTCCGGAGGTGACATAGAGCTGTTTGCTGCCGATGTGTGGGGTGATTACTTGCTGGTAGCCATAGCGTTTTTGGATTCGCTTGAGGTAGTCCTCCAGCTGCAGACGAAGCTGTGTCCCTCTAGGTAGCCATAGGGGAAGCCCCGAGCCTACATTTTCGGAAAAGGTGAATAGCTCAAGCTCTTTGCCGATCTTGCGGTGGTCTCGTTTTTTGGCTTCCTCGACCATCTCAAGGTATTCATCAAGCATTTTCTTTTTGGGAAATGTGATCCCATATACTCGGGTGAGCTGCTGACGATGCTCATCTCCCCGCCAGTACGCTCCTGCGACACTGGTTAGCTTTACGGCTTTGATTAGTCCCGTATTGGGGATGTGTGGTCCACGACATAGGTCTGTGAAGTCTCCCAGAGTGTACGTGGTTATGTGCCCATCTTCCAGACCTTCGATCAGTTCTTTCTTGTACTGGTCACCCTTTTGGTCCCAAAAGTAGTGAAGTGCATCGGCCTTGGAGATGTCTTTGCGGATCAAAGGTGCCTTGTCAGCTGCAAGTCTGCACATCCGCTTTTCGAGATCCTCTAGGTCGGTCTCCTTGAGTTGTACTCCTTCCCCTAGGTCCACATCGTAGTAAAAGCCATTTTCTATCGCCGGGCCGATTCCGAATTTCACTCCGGGGTACTTCTCTTGCAGCGCCTCTGCCAAAAGGTGTGCACTCGTGTGCCAAAAGGTCTTTTTTGCTTCCGGATCCTCCCACTTGTGTAGCTTTATGGATGCGTTTTCGTTGATGGGGCGCATCAGGTCGTAGACCTCGCCATTGATACTTGCGCAGTAGACTTCTTTGGCTAGTCGTGGGCTTATGTTCTCTGCTATTTCCAGAGCCGTAATGCCTTTGGGGTATTGCTGCTCGGAACCGTCGGGTAACGTTATCGTAATATCTGCCATTTTACTGTTTTTCGCTCTATTTGTTCGTTTCGACAAAGTTACCTATTTTTCTGTAGTATCTTGTCAAATTTACTTTTGGCCGGCATTGGGTATTTCCAAAAGTGAGGGTGAGCCCCAGGACTCACCCTCACTTTTGGTGTTGTGCAAATTGCTGTGTGGCGGTTCTTAGAACTTGAATGACGCACCTATATTCAGCACAGAGAGTCCGTATCCGGTCTCGGCGAATACACCGATATTGGGTTGAAACATATAGCGTACACCTACATGAATGGATGGGTACAACCAGTTTCTGTACGTTGTTGAGTCACCGATGTGTGTTTGCGAAAATCCCACGAAGAGTGCTGTATAGGTGTCTAGGTTGGGAATAAAGTGGTAGTGCAATCCCACCTTTGGGCCGACTTGAAAAACACTAGCCCCCTCCATTACAGAGGTGCCCAGATAGCCGCCAATTGTGAGTGCGCTTTTTTCGTCCCACAGATTATCCAGCCAACCATATTCGTAGTTTCCGCTGAGCGTAAAAGCCGGGCTGCTGAAGGTTGTCGGATTCAGGCCTACACCTACGCTTGCGATACTTGTTCCTTGCTCTATGACATTTTGTGCATTTGCTCCTAGTCCAAAAAGGCAGAGTGCGATGGTTGCAAGAGCTGTTCTGAATTTTTGCATAATTAGTAAATGTGATTCTGTTGTGAAAACTTTCTTCGCCGATCCTTAAATATCGGTCTAGGCTTCTTGTCCGCAAAGATAGCTAAAACACAAAACAACAAAAATGTGAATCAATGTGGACTTGTCCTATCCATCTGAGCGATCGCTTCTATCCGTGAAAAGTTTCGCTTCTATCCGTGAAAACTTTTGCTTCTATCCGTGAAATCAATTCCCTTGTGTAATCGTTTGGTTACCTGTTGTTTGCAAATATGCAAATTTGGTGCTGAAAACAGGGCTCATCCGTAGGATTTTGGAGGAGTTTTTACCTCCGACAAAAGCCCTCCCAAAGCATTTGCCTGATTGCCGAATGGAGTGTATTCGGTGGAACTATTGTACGGAGGTGATATCCCTCTCACAATGACAAGATGGATGAAATGCGCTTTGCCAATGATTTGTTGTCGTAGATGGGAAGTAGGTCTAGGACTTTTTGGACATTTATCGGGGCGATATTCTCATAGGTTCGCCATTTGTCGACATAGCACAAGTCTAGAAATGCACGCTCCACAGTAGCGATGGTGTAATGAGGGTTGATGATCTTGCCTTTCTTGTTGATTAAAATCGAAGTGGCCAGTTTCCGAAACAAAAACACTTCACCTGTAGGGTTATAAATAATTTTGGGTTGGTAGGAGGCGAGTGTAATGGAGTTGTCGTATTGAAAGATAACCCCATGCTTTCTCAGAACCGTTTCCATAGATATGTAGGATGGCGCTTGAATCTTGCAAGCAAACTCCAGTGGGTCGTATGATGGCAGGGCATACACCCCTTGCCTTAACCTTAAGAGCTCACCCTCCAATACTAAGCGTGATAATCGATTAGGCAACGCAGACGCAACGATGACCCCATACGTAAGGAGCCTTATCTCTTGGGTGCTAAATACAGTCTTTCCAGACCTATACAGTATGCCTATTAGTGTTTTCATGGCACAAACGTAAGTTGAAATTACCAAATGTGCAAATTTCAGCTCAAATAATAGAGGCTGTTCGCCCTGTATGTAGAAGAAAAGTTGTGTCTGGGCCTATCCCTTTAGTAGGATATTGAAATGGCTATTTTGTTTCTGATGTTTTGTACTTTTGCTAAGTAATAGAAACAAAAAGTTCTTGAAGATGAATATCCATGAATTTACAAAGAGAGTGGTGCCTGGAGAGCCATTTACGATCCATCAAGCTCGGGCTGCCGCTCCCGAGGTAGCACCAAGTACGCTTACAAGGTGGATACAAGCAGGATACATCATTCGGCTTAGGAGAGGGCTGTATGCTTTTCCGGATGATGCACAAAAGCCGGGAGCTTATTTACGATTTTCCAATCTAATCTACCAACCCTCGTATGTGAGTACCCATACGGCGCTCTCTTTCTATGGTTTTATTCCCGAGGGGGTGGTTCAGATGACAGCAGTCTCTCCACGGAAGACCATCTCTTTCAGCAATGCTTTGGGGTACTATGTATATCAGACTCTTTCTGAGAGAGGTTTTTGGGGCTGGGATTATCTTCCCGAAGGAGATTCCGGCTCATATCTGCTGATTGCACCTCCGGAGAAGGCCTTGCTGGATCTACTGTGGCTCAATACGCAATATCGTACAGAGTCAGATTATCTCAATTTGCGTTTGGATTGTGATTTGATGCAAACGGATTTTGACCGAGAGAGGTTTCTAGCCCATGCCGAACGATTTGAGAGCCCAACACTTCTGGAGCGCGCCAAGCAATTGATCCACGCTTATGAATAAAGGAGAACTGCCTGTTTTGGGGCAAACAATCAGCCTTTTTTATTGAAGACTCCTATCATAAGAGTCTTTCGTGAAAATAAGGGCATAGTGTAGTAGCTTTTGTCAGAGAAAACGACAAGCAATACCGTCCTAACTCTACCACACTGGGAGTGCAACAAGGGATAGTATAGAAACAAAATAATCTTGATACTTGTGCCATGGAATGGCACAGCCAATTTCTTATCTTTGTGTCAAGTAAAATAAAGAAATAGGTTATGGCTAATATTTTAGGAAGATATGTTTGGTTGATAGAGCAATTTCGGCAGTATGGACGACTTACTTTTGAGGAGATCAGTCGCCACTGGGAGGATAGCGGCTTGAGCTATGGCGACCCTCTCCCGAAGCGAACCTTTCACAACCATCGTGAGGCAATCTTTGATATCTTTCAGGTGGAGATCCTATGCGATCCCAAGGATGGGTATCGCTACTACATTGATAGCCCCGAAGAGCTTGAGGGGGATAACCTCCGTAGCTGGCTCCTAGACTCCTACACGGCTCTCAATCAGATCCAGGCCGACAGTAAGCTACAAGGGCGGATCCTCTTTGAGCATGTACCATCGGGCCGAAAGTGGTTGCGCACCATAACCGAAGCGATGCGACAGAACAAGGTGTTGCAGATCACCCATCAAGGGTTTGGCAAGCAGGAGCCAACGAGCTTTGATGCTGAGCCCTATTACCTCAAGGTGTCGAATCGTAGGTGGTACCTCCTCGCCCGTAGCCCCTATTACTCAGACCTCAATCAGCGGCGGAATCAAGAGGATGGGGGGAGCCGACCTAAGGATGTCTATCAAGTTTATGCACTGGATCGTATCTTGGAGTGTGAACCTTTGGAGCAGAGCTTTGAGATGGATCCCGATTTCGATATAGAGACCTACTACCGGGGCTGTTGTGGGGTGATTCATTCGGGTGAGGAGCCGGTGCAAGTGCTTCTCAAGGCCTATGGACATGGGGCTGACTACCTCCGTACATTGCCACTCCACCAGTCGCAAAAGGAGGTACCCTCAGATCGTCAAGGGGTGGCTTGTTTTGAGCTAGAGGTGTGTCCCACCTACGATCTCTACCAAGCACTGCTCGCATTGGGCGACCAGGTGGAGGTGCTACGGCCTCAGTCGGTAAGAGAGGTTATGGCTAATTTTGCCAAGAATGTCAATGATTACTACCAGCCTACAATCGCAAAGTGATGGGCCCATTGAACTTTATAGCTATAGACTTTGAGACAGCAACAGGCCGACGTGACTCCATCTGTGAAATGGGGATCTGCCTAGTCCGCAACGGTGAGGTGACCGAGACACGCTCCTGGCTGGTGCGACCGGAGGGGAATCGCTACAGCTACTGGAATACGCAGTGCCACGGTATTACTCCCGAAGACACAGAGACCGCTCCAGCCTTTCCGGAAGTATGGCGTGAGATGGAGACGATCTACCTAGGTGAGGTCAATACCTTAGTTGCTCACAATGCCCCTTTTGATCGTAGTTGTCTGGAGCGATCAGCAGAGCTCTATCAGCTCAGGTTGCCTGATCTGAATTGGATTTGCACCCTCCGATACGCACGCCAAATCTACTCATTTGGATGCAACACGTTGGCTTCTCTCTGCCAGCAACTCTCTATCCCCGAGGGACAACACCACCGAGCCGGTGATGATGCCGAGATGTGTGCCCGCCTTTACCTCCGTATGCGACAAGATAGTAGCAGATAAAAGTGTGATCTAGTGCCACTTCCTGCGACCATTTGGCGAAAAAGTCACAAATGAATCTCCGGGTATAGGTGATCCCACCATGAGGGGTCACCCTTTAGCCATTTTTGGAACCATGCCATAGTTGTCTGCATCCATTTCCGCTGTTGTTGCAAGTCGGTGATATGGTGGTCTTGACCATATACTCGGACCAACTCTACCTCTTTGTTGAGAATCTTGAGTGCATTGTACATCTGTACACTTTCTCCATACGGCACATTGGTGTCGCTGTCTCCGTGTAGGAGGAGTAGGGGAGTGTTGATTTTGTCGGCACTGAAGAGAGGGCTCTGCTCGGTATAGAGCTTGGGGTTGTTCCAAGGATAGCTGTGTGCACTTGCAACGGTACTATATCCTACTCCCCATGTTCCTTGCCCCCAGTATGAGGTGATGTTGGAGATCCCGGCATGGCTCATGGCGGCTGCAAAGAGATCTGTCTGGGTCAAAAGATACTGGGTCATGAACCCTCCATAGCTGGCACCAAAGCAACCTATCTTGGTTGTGTCCACAAAGTTTTTTTCTTGGCAAAACCCCTTGACTGCTGATATAATATCATCCGCAGTCGGATCTCCCCATGCATTGACATGCCTAGAGGCATACTCTTGTCCCCATCCTGTCGTTCCACTCGGGTTGAGCACGAGGACTACATAGTCTTGCGCAGCATACATGGGCGCAGAGTAGTACCAGCTAAACATCCTGCTTGAGGGTGATGTGCCACCATAGTAGTAGACTATTAGGGGGTATTTTTTATCGGCCGAAAAGGTAGGCGGTAGGTAAAATCGCCCCGGCACTGTCTCGCCACCTGACTTGGTGTATTTCCACGCATGTACTTCGCCCAGACGGATGTTTTTTAGACGATCTCCGGCTAGATCGTAGAGGCATCGGTTGTCGAGGTATAGTCGCTCCGAGTTGTTGGCACTCTCCCCGGAGTAAGCTATGTGATGAAGGTCTCTGCTTGTCGTGAATGAGCGGATGTTTTCCTCTGCAGTCGGTAGAAGCTTGATCTTGCCACAGGAGAGATCAAGTAGGTATAGGCGTATGTAGTCCTCGTCCTCGGCTTTTAGGATGGCTTGGTAGGTGTCTGGGGAGGTCCGGATATCTACTATATTGGGGGCAAAGTCTTTGGTTAGGGGTTGTGTGTGACGGGTCTTTCGGTTGTACAAAAAGAGCTGCGTGTCGAATCCATTGGCTATTTTCCCATCCGGTAGGTTGCGCCCAATACCACCAAAAGCATCGGCATCTCCCAATACCAGGAGCATCTCCGGACGAGAGGTATATAGGATGCCTGATATATGTGAGTCTTGCGAAAATAGAGTGTCTGCCTGCATTGTCTGCAGGTCTGTGGCGATATAATCTGTGATGGCGAATGGACTATCATCGACACGTGAGGGGCTGGAGTAGATAATCTCCTTGCTGTCCGGCGCTATTGCTTGGAGGTAGGTGCTACGGTATCCATAGGTGATGGGATAAAAAGCCCCCGTATGTAGATCAAATGAGTAGAGAAATGAGCGGTCGCGTGAAGAGTCTGATCCTTGATGATCATCTCGATTGAGTACACGCTCTACGGTATTGTCTCTTTGTGGCCCTTTTGTGAGTTGGGTAAAGATAATAGTCTTGCTATTGGGGGCCATGACGAATGAGCCATCAGGAATGGACTCAATAAGCGTATCCGATGACAAATGCTCTGGATCAATCGTGACGAGCGCTCTTCCTGTATTGGTCTCTCTGGCTTGCAACAAGCGGTCTTCGGAGGGCATCCATTTTGCGAAACGAAGTTCGTCGGGAAGTACTGCAATGGGCTTTTCTCCTTTGTACATTATACCGCTGTACGAGTACTGATCCTTGATGACGTCACTCATCCATACGACCATATATTTCCCACTGGGTGAGATGTCTACGCTGTTGATCTTTCGCCCCGTTTGTGTAAACTCCATACTCATGTAGGCTTCTGAGTCCGTGCGAAGTCGGAGGGTGCTGTTTGCACCGACCTTTGGAGCCAAGCTCAGGCGCAAACTTTGCGGTGAGTTTGTGATGATACGTAGTGCTAGGTTGTGCCCAACCGATGGCGTGAGGCTTAGTGTATGCGACTGAGGACCCGGTGTGGAGTCGATACACCTCCCAATCTCTAGGCCATCCAGTGTGATAAGGTAGGGGGCTGTACACTCTACAATGAGCGAAACTTCTTCGTAGCGAGTAGTGACTAGCGAAAGTTGTATGGTATGAATAGCGTTTGCCCCTAGGGCAATGTCACCATCCACCGATGCAGTCTTGGTCTCCAGTAGTGGCTGATCGACCTGTAGGGTGGGGAACTTTGCCAACAGCATAAAAGGATCATACTTTTTGCCATAAAGATTGATGCTGTCGTTGAGTACAGGCCCGTCCAACAATGGCTGACTAAGGGTGCGGTATGAATGTACGGGTATGGTGTCTGTTTGTGCGTATACTGCGGTGCAAAGTAGTCCTGCTATAATCGTCAATATGTGGCATCTCATAGTCTGATGGTCTTGGTTTTTTCGTTGTGAATGTCCAATGGTGTTCGGCTAATCCCATACATTGCGGATCCGGATCCGCTGAGGGAAGCAAAGAGTGCTCCTGCCTCATAGAGTGTTTCTTTGATTTCTGCGAGGACGGGATAGGTGGAAAAGAGGCTTTTTTCAAAATCATTGTGGATCCACGCCTTCCACTCGGATATCGGTCGGCGGAGTGAAACCCGTAGGTCCTCATCGGGCTGTGCTATGATGACTCCGGCATATGCCTCTCGTGTGGAGATATGAAGGCCGGGAAAAACAAGTGTCAAATAGTAGCCTGTCAGATCCAATGGAAAGGGCTCCAAGATTTCTCCAATACCTTCCCCAATGTGTGGACTGTCTTTGAGAAAAAAAGGACAATCGGCACCAATACTGCTTGCTAGAGTGTGCATAGTCCTATCATCCATGCCAAGCTCAAAGAGACTATTCAGCATCTTTATTGTAGCAGTGGCATCGGAGGAGCCACCTCCCAGTCCGGAGCCCATTGGGATCCGTTTGCGCAGGAAAACAGTGATAGCCGGCAAGGATGGAAAGTAACGTTGTACAGCTCGGTAGGCCTTGATGACAAGGTTATCTTCCGGTATCTGTGCCGTGCCGTCCCACTGCATTTCTTGCTCAGAGGGGATGATCTCAAGGGCATCATATAGTGGGATTTTCACAAATAAGGTCTGAAGGTCATGGTATCCGTCGGGACGTTTGCCGGTGACCCTCAGACCTATGTTGATCTTAGCGGGTGGAAAAGTGATCATGCGTCTTTGACAAAACTTCGTAGCATTGCTATCTCTTCGGGCCAGCGATCCGGATCAGGTGTCTCCAGTATGATGGGTATGTGGTCTGTCCGCTTGTCATTGACCAGCGTCTCAAAAAGCGTCATTCCAATGTACCCTTCTCCAAGAGAAGCATGCCTATCCACCTTGCTTCCAAGTTCCTTCTTGGAGTCATTGAGGTGTATGCCTCGTAGATACTCAAGCCCAATGATCTCATCAAGCTCCTTCATTGTCCTACGATATCCCTCGGCTGTGCTGATGTCATAGCCTGCCGCAAAGGCGTGTGCGGTGTCAATGCAGACGCCAATCCGACTTTTGTCATCCACTTGGTCTATGATCTCTGCTAGGTGTTCGAAGCGGTATCCAAGGTTTGTCCCCTGCCCGGCGGTGTTTTCAAGTACCGCAACCACACCTTTTGTACGTTCGAGGGCAATGTTTATCCCCTCAGCTATCCGAGCAAGACAGTCTTGCTCGGATATTTTGTTGAGGTGACTACCGGGGTGGAGGTTCAGCAGCTTGAGACCCAGGAGTTCGCAACGCTTCATCTCATCGTTGAATGCGTGGCGACTTTTTTTCGTCATTTCCGGGTCCGGTGATCCTAGGTTGATCAAGTAGCTGTCGTGAGGGAGTATGTACTCCGGTGAAAACCCCAGCTTTTGGATGTTTTCTTGAAACTCTTCAATGTCCTTGTCCTCAAGAGGCTTGGGAAACCACTGCCGCTGATTTCGAGTAAATAGCGCAAAGGCATTGGCTCCAATTTTTTCGGCATTGATTGGTGCATTTTGCACTCCTCCGGAGGCTGATACGTGTGCCCCGATGTATTTTTTTCTCATTTGTCGGTATAGAAGCCTATTTGGCCTTGTTCGGGCATGACGGTTGTGCCACTGTTGTTTGTGAATCGGAGAAGGACCTCACCAGACACTTTCTTTTGGAAAGGAATGTATTGGGGGATGGGGTTGTTCTTGATGTTACCAAACTCTCCAGAGACCAGAGTGTGTCCGTCTTGAACCAGTTCGTAGTTGGTGATTGTGTTTTCGCTGTTTGGGAAAAAGCAGAATCCATCAGCGTCTTTCGTAAGGATTGTCTTCGTGAATCCGTCTTGCCCTTTGCACAGTTGCCAGTCTTCTTCCGGCTTCAGCACATTCACAGTCTCAGCATCTGAGGAGCTTCCTAGGGTGGGGCGCTTGTAAGCCCCAAGCATTAGCTCTGTGACAGGACCTCGTACGCTTGTGAGGGTTACTCTTAGCTTTTCGGCTTGGATTGGTGAGTCGGTGAGGAGGATTCTTTTGTAGCCTATTGTTGTTCCCTCTGCTACTTTTTCCCAGGCACCGTTTGCATATGCTTCTACAATAAAGTTCTCTACTCTTTGACCCTTTGTGATGTCTTCTTGCAACATGATGGCATCAAAGGGTTGGGATGCGTCCAAGTTGATTGTAGCCATTTGGTCGGCAACCTTTGCCCATCCTTCGTCTACCGATACTCTGCTCTCGTTGAATGCTTTTACATACTTCCCAAAAGCTTTTATTTGAGCCACATCTTTGGCATCTAGCAGTCCATTGCGATCGGGTGGAATATTGAGCAGCAGGCTAGAGTTCATCCCTACCGACTGGAAGTAAATGTCCACTAAGTGCTCTACGCTCTTGGGGTTTTCGTTTTCGTGGAAAAACCATCCCGGACGTATGGATACATCCACCTCACTAGGGTACCAAAACATTTCCTGAGCTTGTTCGACCATCTTTCTACTGCCTAGGTCTTTGGTTTGTGCGTTGATCCCCATTCGCTTTTCGATCTCTTGGGAGCGTTTGAGAGCACTTGGTGGAAGGATCGTTGAGCTCCACTCGGTCGCACGACCTAGTCCACTCTCGTTGCCTACCCAGCGCACCTCGGTACCCATGATGGCAGTGACGGCATCCGGCTGGAGACGACGAATGGTACTCAGGACTGCATCCCAGTCGTACTCTTGCTTTTTGCCATTGGGGCCTTCGCCGTTTGCTCCATCAAACCACACTTCGTCCACTTTTCCATAGTTGGTTAGGAGTTCTGTCAATTGCTGGACGTATACTTTGTTGTATGCTTCACCGGAGCCATATGTGGGGTGATTCCTATCCCATGGAGATAGGTACAAGCCTAGCTTCATGCCATATTTTTTGCAAGACTGTGCCAGATCCGCCACCACATCTCCTTTGCCCTCTCTCCATGCGGATGAGGCTACGGAGTGGGAGGTTGTGGCTGTGGGCCAGAGACAAAAACCGTCGTGGTGCTTAGCTGTGAGTATGATCATCTTGAATCCGGCATCCTTGAGGGTGCTGACCCATTGGTCTGTGTCTAGGTTGACGGGGTTAAAGACATTTGGGTCCTCTGTCCCATCGCCCCATTCTCGATTAGTGAATGTATTGACTCCAAAATGGATGAACGCTGTCAATTCGAGCTGTTGCCACTGCAGTTGTTGGGGCGAAGGAATGAGGCGAGAGGCCATATCGAGCTTTTGATCAAGCGTGGCTCCTTCTGGAAAAGTAAGGTGTTGCTCATAGTAGGTCACTTTTTTACCGGACGAGCAGGCCATGAGCCCTCCGCTAAACAGAAGGATGGCTAATGCGTTCTTTAATACGTTCATTTTCATAGGTCTGTTTGGTTTTTTAGACGGTTGAATATTCTAATGGTGATCCAAATGCATGCGACAGAGGCGATGCTGTATAGGATGATTTCGATGGGGGAAAAATCCGGGTGTTGTAGGGTTGTCCATCCACTCAGCAATGCTAGATAGACGATGAGATTGTTGGCAACGTGGATACAGATAGCTGTTGGTATCCCTCTGTAGACTGCAGTGTACCCAAGAATCAGCCCCAAAAAGATACGGGGAAGCACCCCACTCCACTCTAGATGAATTACCCCAAATAGGACTGCTACCAGACCAACACTCAAGTGGATTGACTTGCTCTTGGCCAGCATCCAGCCCTGAATGGCTCCTCTGAAAAAGTACTCTTCGGCAACTGGGGCAATAACGCAAATTGCCAATAAGGCTAGTGCGATGTCAAGCGAGCCTCGTGAGGTGATGAGAAGTTTTGTGGTGGCGGCTATGTCGGTCTCAAGTGCCTGCAACATAGCGGGAGCGGGGAGTAGCCCCATGACCCATGTGAAAAAAACACAGACAGGCTGTGCCAGGAGCACTAGGAGGAGGGTGAGCCCTAGGTCTGATAGGGTAATGCTTGGTTGGACAAGGTGTATGAACGGCTTTTGTCGCTGAACTTTTTGGTAGGCAACGATTACCATTGGTGGTACCATGAAGACCAAAAGGCCTGTGAGGATCTGTGCGATCTGTATACGCCTGACCGGGTCATATATCGTTAGATCCAAAATAGGGCCAACGAGTGTCCCCGACACCCAAGTCATCAGACACACGACCCCTACCAGGAGTACCATTTGTCCGAGAGTGACGGGCGAGTCCGTATTGTAGCTTTTTGAAATCTTCCCCATATTTAATAGAAGCAATTTACGCAAATATAATGAAAAAAAGGGTCTTTTACCCCACCTAATTCGGCTGACTGTTTTCCATTGGAGTTCTCAAGAAAATGGGTAAAATACGGAAAAAAGGAGCTTTTTGGGGAAAATAAAAAGGCTCCTTTGGAGGTGCTGATAATCAGGTGTTTGCAGAGGACTTTGAGTTTCACGGATAGAAGCATTTGCTTTCACGGATAGAAGCAAAAGTTTTCACGGATAGAAGCAATCGCTTAGACGGACAGAAGAAAAAAATGAGCCTTTTTTGAAAACAAAAAGCCGAGCAGATTTTGGTGCAGAAAAACATAAGTGGAGGGGGTGTGTCAAAGGTAATTTTGACACACCCCCTCCGGTGTTATTGAACTCTTAGGCAAGTATCAGTTATTTACTTTAGTCTTTTGGAGAGTTTGGCAAGCATGTCGCGCGTCATGCTGTCTAGGTCGTATGTTGGCTTCCAGTCCCACTCAGCACGGGCGCAACTGTCGTCTAGAGAATTGGGCCATGAGTCCGCAATTTGTTGTCTCAAGTCATCAATCTCATAGGTCATTGTAAAGCTTGGCATCTCCTTCTTGATGGCAGCGTAGATCATGTCCGGCTCAAAACTCATGGAGGCGATATTGAATGAGTTCCGGTGTTTTAGTCTAGTCGGATCTGCCTCCATCAATTGGACCATCGCATGGAGTGCATCGGGCATGTACATCATATCCATATAGGTGCCGGCCTTGATGGGGCAGACAAAACTACCCTCTTGGATTGCTTTGTAGTAGATGTCTACGGCATAGTCGGTTGTTCCTCCTCCGGGTAGTGCGACGTTGGATATTAGCCCAGGAAATCGTACCGACCTTGTGTCCACGCCAAAACGTTTGTGATAGTAGTCGCCGAGTAGCTCTCCCGAGACTTTGGTGACACCGTACATAGTCTGTGGACGCTGTATGGTGTCTTGTGGTGTCTTGTCCTTGGGAGTTCCCGGACCAAAAGCTCCTATAGAGCTGGGGGTAAATACCGCACACCCTTTTTCCCGAGCCACCTCTAGTACATTGAATAGGCCACCCAGTCCGATGTGCCATGCCAGCTGAGGCTTTGCCTCTGCTACTGCAGAGAGTAGTGCGGCTAGGTTGTAGATGGTGTCAATCTCATACTTTTCTACGGTATCAGCGATCTGTTGGGCGTTTGTGATGTCCACGACTTCGGCAGGACCACTCTCGAGAAGTTCTTTTTTGGGCGGAGCTGCCGGGATGTAGCCGGCCACTACATTTCCGTCGTAGAGATTTCGTAGGTGCATGGTGAGCTCTGTACCGATTTGTCCGGTAGAACCGATGATGAGGATATTTTTCATTTTTTTTGATGTTTTGTGGATGGTAAACCGATCTTAAAAAATAGAAATCTTGACGTATCGTTTTGGATTTTTCTTGATGTCTGTCATTAAGCTATCTGCAGACTCGATAGTCCGCTGTAGTTGGAAATACATGGTAGAGTCATTGAGTAGTCGCCCCAGTGTCCCATTGGTTTGATCTAGTTCGGCTGTGGCTTTTTGGAGGTTGGTGACGACAAGCTTGAAGTCTTGTATTGTACCCTCAATATCAGATGCTTGTATGGCGCCCGCCACATTGTGTAGCGATTGTGTGGTAGCATCTATGTTGTCAACAATTGTCGGTAGCTTGTGTCGCATGAGGTTGTTGAGCTGGTGCGATGCTTGTCGAATATTTTGGGCCGAGGTATTGATTTCTGTGAGTGTCTCCGGGATGGTAGGGTCCGATACTATAGTATTTAGCTTGGAGATGAGTGTGTCCATATTGGCAATCATCACGGAGATGTTGGGGACGATTTCGCTTTCCAGCCTAGAGAGGAGTCCGATGGTGTTGAGAGACTGGATGGTGTCTCCTGACTGTAGCATGGACTGGGAGTTCCCTACCTTTAGTTTGAGCTGTGCCCCTCCAAAAGGATTGACGTACACTTCTGCAGAGGTGTCGATCGGAAGTTTCAGATTTCGGTCTAGTGACAGCGTGGCAATAGATTTGGACATGCCGGAGTAGTCGAATTGAATATCGCTGACATGCCCGACTCTGTATCCGTTGAGGGTGACTGATGATGATCTGCCGAGCCCATTGGTATCGTTGAGGGTGACATAGTACGTATGGGAGCGACTAAAGATGTTTTTCCCTTTGAGATAATTGATACCGAAGAAAAAGAGTCCGGCCGTGATGATGGTCACAAGCCCGATTTTGAACACTTGGGAGCTATTGCTGTTTTTGGGTTTCATAGGGTGTCCTCTGTGGCGTCTTTTTAGTAATAACTTCCGACTTTGTTTCCGGTGGAGTCAAATCCAACAATGAAGCAATCCTTGAATTTTTTTCGGAGCTCAATCTGGTACTTCTTGGCTTCTTGGAGGTCCGGGGTATCATAGATGGTGTATTTGTAGTACTTACCCTCCTTGTACCACTTCACCTGACCCGCATAGTCTCGGTAAATCTTGGAGCCGGATGGTAGGCGCCGTGTATCAGCTATGACCTGTATGCGGTAGGTGATCGTACTCTCTGTCGGAGTGCTTGCTTCCGGCTTTTTCCCTTCCGAGGGTGCCGGTGTCGTGGTTGTAGGCGAGACAGTCTTGCCACTCCTGAGTGCCACGTCCGTCTCGTACTTGACTATTGCGGAGGCTATGTTTTTGGCCAATGTGTTCTGACCGCTTTGGGAGCACATATAGCTCTCTTCATCGGGGTTGGTGATGAATCCCAATTCAATAAGGATGCTCGGCATTGCGGCTTTTCGTAGCACTAGGAATCCGGCTTGTTTTACTCCCCGGTTGTCTCTTCCTGCACTGACCAGCCCCCCTTGCACAAGTTGTGCAAGGCGAATACTGGAATCAAGGTGTTTGTTTTGGATAAACTGAAATATGATGTACGATTCGCTCGACTGTGGGTCAAAGTCCTCATACTTGGTCGAATAGTCTTTCTCAAGTAGGATGGCACTATTTTCTTTCATGGCTACCTCCAGGTTGTCCTTGGAGCGGTGAAGTCCTAGTACATAGGTCTCGCTTCCTCTGACAGACCTACTTTTTGTGGCATTGGCATGAATGGAGACAAATAGGTCGGCATGCTTTTTTATGGCGTAGTTGGCGCGCTCGTCCAGTCCAACAAACTGATCCGTGGTTCGCGTATAATAAACCGTGATGTCGGGCCTTTTTTGTTTTAGTTGTTCCCCAACTTTTAGTGCAACAGCCAGGGTAATCTCTTTTTCTTTGGACGTACGACCCTTTGCGCCACCATCGTGTCCGCCGTGTCCGGCATCTATGACGACAATGAAATGCCCATCTTTGTCTCGTCCAAATGCACTTGGGACGAGTAGTATGAGTGAAAGTAGTATGGAAATAATTCTTTTCATGGTGCTATGCGAAATAATGACCATGTCTTGTCTTCTTGAAGCTCGTAGAGAAAGCGGTCATGCAACCTGCTTTCGCGTCCCTGCCAAAACTCAATACGTCGAGGGGTGACCTCAAAGCCTCCCCAGTTTTCCGGCCTGGGAACATCAAGCCGATACTTGAGTGCCTCTTTAGCAAAGGCGGTGATGATGAACATACGGTTGGGGATGATCTTGCTCTGTGGCGAGACTCGTGCCCCAATCCTACTTTTGTACGAACGCTGGGCAAAATAGGCATCAGAAACCTCCGGTGCTACCGGCTTGCACACACCTTCTATATGTATCTGACGCTCTAATTGGTGCCAGAGAAAAGTGAGGCTGACTTTTGGATTTTCTCTGATCTGCTCTCCTTTTCGACTCGAGTAATTGGAGTAAAAAATGAAGCGCCCATCATGTATCTCTTTCAAAAGCACTGTACGTGTCGAGGGCTGTAGGTCAAGCCCACATGTCGCAACAACTACGGCCGTGGGCTCAATGACCTTTAGCCTGATGGCTTCTTCGATCCAGCTTTGGCATTTCTCGATGGGATCTGCCGGCATGTCTTTTCTAGAGAGGTTGCCGACTTTGTATTCCCGCCGTATGTTTTGTACTTCCAGATCCATTTTTTTAGTTATTTGGCTTGCAAGTTAGTTTTTCCAAAAACTTGGGTGTAGTATGGTCAATAAAGTGAATATCTCTAATCTGCCCATCACCATAAGGATAGAAAGAAAAATCTTGGTGGCTCCGGATAATGCCCCAAAGCCAACCATTGGTCCAATCTGCCCCAAGCTACCCCCGGAGTTTGAAACACATGACACAGCTCCGACAAAGGACTCCATGAAGCTATACCCCTCTATGGATATGACAAGGGCACCAACAATGATCAGCCCCGTGTATGCAAATGCAAAAGTGGCAACCTGTTGTACAATATCGGCACTCAGTGCTTTCCCGCTAATCCGTACCGGAATAACTGCATTTGGGTGCGTCCTTTTTCTCAGCTCTACCCCAAGGCTCTTGACCAAAACTTCCAAACGAGCGACCTTTAGACCACCTGATGTGGAGCCGCTACAGCCGGCTATAAACATGGTTAGGAATGCAATGATCGCAAAAAATGGGCCCCAATTGTTGTAGTCATCAACGGCAAATCCGGTACTTGTGATGAAACTAATAACCTGGAAGGTACTCCGTCGTAATGCACCCCAAAAGCTATAAGCACTGATATTGTTGGAATAGAGAGCTATCGCACTGGTGATGGAGAAGAATGCGATCAATGCAATAAACCACTTAAACTCACTGTCCTTTCCCAATCTTTTGGGCTCTTTTCTTGCAATTGTAAAGTATAGTGTCGTGAAGTTTATTGCTCCGATCAGCATGAATAGCATCGCAATTGTCTCAACGTACTCTGAGTGCCACCATGATATCGAAGTACTGCGAGTGCTGAACCCTCCGGTAGAGATACTGGTAAGCGCATGGCAGGTGGCGTCAAAAAAGCTCATCGGACCAACCCAAAAAAGTAGGGTTGCCATAGCTGTCCCCACGACATACATTCCGATCAACCACTTGGCCATGACACCAATGCGTGGAGTGAATCGCTCGTGTGTGACTCCCGGTGTTTCGTTATTGAAAACTCGACCGGCATTTTCGCCCGTCATCGGTACAAGTGCAACCATGAAAACGATGATGCCTATGCCTCCTTCCCATTGTGTGATGGAGCGCCATAGCAATACACTCTTGGGGAGTGACTCGATGTCGGACAGAACGGATGCCCCTGTGGTGGTGAATCCTGATATGGTCTCAAAAAAAGCGTCTGCCGGAGTCTGAGCATATCCACCAAGGTAATAGGGAAGCATGCCGATGACAGAGACGATAAACCAGCTGAGGGTCACCGTAATCATGCTCTCCCGTCGCCCCGTATGGTAGTCATCGCTATGCCTACCTATCTGAACCAATGTGATGCCAGCGAGTAGCATCATGCCCATCGTGACCAGAATCGGTGTCTGTCCCTGATCGTGGTAATATATGGATACACCCAATGCCAGAGCCAAAAATGCTACCTGGAGCAAACAGAGTATGCCTATTACAGCAGATACGAAACGGTAGTTCAGGCTTTTGGTGGCTCTTTTGCCCTCTCTGATATGTGATCGAAATCGTACCATCTCCTTCTATCCAAAGAATTTCAGAATCTGGCTTGCCGGAGTGTCGAGTGTGAATACCATCACAGAGTCCCCGGGTTGGATTTGGGTATCACCATCTACCAGCATTACCTTTCCGTCACGCATATATCCTCCAAGGGTAATGGTGCGAGGAAATTTCAGGTTGCGTATGAGATCCTTAGTGATCCGAGATCCTTCTTTTACATGTAGCTCGAGGACATCTCCTTTCCCTACGGATAGAGTCTTGGCGTTGGAGATATCTACTTGTAGCAGGTGTCTGAAAATAGCCGACGCCGCGATGAGTTTTTTATTGATCAGATTGCCGATTCCCATTTGGTTGGCCATGTCCAAATAGTCGATGTTTTCTATCTGGGCTACAGATCTTGGTACTCCGAGCCTTTTGGCATTCAGGGTGGCAATCATATTGCTCTCGGAGTTGCTGGTGAGTGCCAAAAAAGCCTGTGTGTTTCTGATCCCTTCGGATCGGAGTAGGTCTGCGTCTCGACCATCTCCATGTATGATGAGTGTATTCTCACTGATCACCTCAGAGAGTTTCTTGCATTTTTCGTAATCCTTTTCTATGATTTTGACGCTCCAATCTGCGGGAAGTTGCTCTGCTGTGCGTAGTGCAATCCTACTTCCGCCCATGATGATCACTTTGCGCACATCTATCTCTTGTTGGCCACAGTATCTGCGCACAATGTCAAGTTTTTTAGGCTCTGTCGTAACCAGAACAATATCATTTACATGGATGACATCGTCTCCTCCGGGGATTATTGTTTCATCATCTCTGATGATGCTGACGATATGAAATAGTTTTTGCTCCAAATAGCTGAGCTCTAGCAGTTTTTTGCCGGCTAGTGGTGAGTAAGGGCCTACGCGTACAGCCACTAGGTCTAGGTTCCCATTGAAAATGCTCCAATACTGCTTGGTCCATGGGAGCTTTAGTCCGTTGACAATTTCTTGAGATGCCAGGGCTTCCGGATAGACCATGTCGTCTATACCCAGCGCATTGAAGTACTCAATGCTGTTGCTCTGTAGGTACTCGCTATTATTGATGCGGGCCATGGTCTTGGCTGCTCCCAGTTTGCTGGCTAGCATGCATGCCACGATGTTGGAGCTTTCTTCGGGGGTTACGGCTATGAACAGCTCGCTACCTCCGGCATTGGCGTGACTAAGATCTTGCACGGAGGTCGGATTTCCGATCACCGGCATAATCTCAAGGCTGGCATCGTAGGCAAACTCTACTCTGGCCGGATCTTCATCCATCAGGACGATATCATGATTTTCGCGGGACAATAGTGTTGCGAGATGTGTTCCTACCTCTCCTGCTCCTGCTATGAATATCCTCATATATTCGTTTCTGAGTAAAGCTTACGTACTTTGTTTGCAATGCTTTCAGGGTCGATGCCCACATACGACTCTTGGAGTGATACCGAGCCATGTCGTACGAATTGATCCCTCACCCCCATCCTATGAACATGGGTGTCTGTGCCTAGGTCCGAATAGTATTCAAGGATGGCACTACCCATCCCCCCTGCAAGTGAGCCATTTTCGATAGTCACAATATGATCATACTTCGTGGCGATGGTTTGTAGCAACTCTTGGTCAAGGGGGTTGACGAACCTAAGATTGATATGCCCGGCGCTAAACCCCTCGGCCTCTAGGAGATCCAGTGCCTGCTTGGCGTTGTTGCCGATAGGCCCATAGGTAATGACGCATACCCTCTCCCCCTTTCCGAGGACTTGTGCTTTCCCGATCGGAAGTTCCTCAAAGTCTGTACGCCAATGTCCATTGGATCCCTTCCCTCTTGGGTATCGGATGGCTATAGGGCCAATTTTGCCAACCTGCTTGTATGCGGTGTACATCATTTGGCGGAGCTCTTCCTCATCGTAGGGTGACATTAGGGTCAGCCCGGGGATTGTCCTGAGGCTTGGAATGTCGTAAAGTCCGTGGTGAGTCACACCATCTTCTCCCACCAAGCCGGCACGATCTAGACAAAGGATGACAGGTGCTTGCTGCATAGCAATGTCGTGTATCACTTCGTCGTAGGCTCGTTGCATGAATGACGAGTAGATGCAACAAAACGGGATCATTCCTCCCATCGCCAGACCGGCGGAGTAGGTGGCCGCATGTCCTTCTGCTATGCCTACATCAAAGACACGATCCGGGTATGCTTTCATCATCTCGCCGAATGAACTTCCACTTACCATCGCAGGAGTCACACCGACGATGCGGTCGTCAAGCTGTGCTAGCTCCAAGAGTGTTTTGCCAAAGACGTCTTGAAACTTTTCCGGCTCATCAGGTTGTTTGGCGACTTGGATTCGTTCGCCAGTCGTCCGATCAAAGACACCGGGTGAGTGCCAGACCACCGCATTTTCTTCGGCTGGTTTGAATCCCTTTCCTTTTTCGGTCTTGAGGTGCAATAGCTTGGGGCCCTGAAAGTCCTTGAGTATATTTAGACGTTCGATCAAGTCGAGTACATTGTGCCCATCTACCGGCCCAAAGTAGCGAATGCTGAATCCCTCAAAAATATTGGGTTGTTCTCCGTTGATCAACCCTTTCAGACTATTATGCACACGCTGAATGTTCTGCTTGCGTGTCTCATTGATGAGGTTGAGTTTTTTCAACCCCTGATAGCCTTTGTCGCGGACGGTGTTGTAGAGTTTGTTCGTCGTCAGGTCTACAAGATACTTACTGAGTCCTCCTGTGATTGGGTCAATTGATATGTGATTGTCATTTAGGATAATGAGTAGGTTGTTGGGCTGTGAGGCAACATTGTTTAGTCCCTCAAATGCCAGCCCACCTGTCATAGCGCCATCACCGATGATGGCGACTACCTTGCCTTTTTTTCCACTAAGGTGGTTGCTTACAGCCAAGCCAAGTGCCGCCGAAATGGAGTTGGACGCATGGCCCGACACGAAAGAGTCGTATGGGCTTTCCGATGGATGTGTAAAGCCCGATAGCCCCCCCCAATGGCGAAGCGTGCTAAAACTGTCTCGCCTTCCGGTAAGGATCTTGTGCGGGTAGGATTGGTGTCCTACATCCCATACTAGTTTGTCCTCAGGCGTGTCAAAGACATAGTGTAGTGCCACGGTTAGCTCCACCACGCCAAGACCGGCCGCCAAGTGTCCGGGAGTTTGGCTTAGGATATCAAGCATGTATGCCCGGATCTCTTGGCAAAGGTCCGGTAGCTGATTGAGCTCTAGTTTTTTTACATCCGCCGGCGAGTCGATCTTACTGAGCAGCGGGTACTGAACATCCATTCTATCCATTGATACAAAGGTACTCATTTCCGCCCATTCGGTGGTAGACCCAAATGATTATTGACCTACTCGTTTGGACAAAAAGTAGGCTGGAAGGACCCCTTTTTTGTCGTTTTTTAGGGTTGGTCCTAAGTTCCTAAGTCTGTGTGTGTTGCACGGACGAAAAACTTTGACGGATAGAAGCGTTTTGTTTTACGGATAGAAGCAAAACTTTTCACGGATAGAAGCGTTTTGTTTTACGGATAGAAGCAAAACTTTTCACGGATAGAAGCGATCGCTTAGCCGGATAGAAGGAAAATGGTCCACCCGTATTAAGCTTGCTTGAATAGGTCTTTGGGTGAGATCTCTTGGTGGGTATAGCTAGTTTTTAGGGAGGCAAGGTCAATGGCTTGGGTATTACCAACTACGGCACAGGCTAGAGGTTTATTAGCGATGTGTTTGTTGTAAAATGCACTCAGATCCTCGAGACTGGACTGCTCGCTGATGTCCAATAGTTCCTTTGCGTAATCGTCTTTGTACCCTGCTCGGATAAGGCTGGCGATACGAGTACTCTTTTTCCGCAATGTGGGATAAAGCCTTCCGACGTTACTCCGGATCTCGTTTTGCGCGTTTTTGAAGCGCTCAATAGTTAGAGACAGATCATTTAGGATATGGGTGAGCAGCTGTATAGCTTCGGCTACTTTGTCATGCTGGGTACTCATGCCGATGAGTAGATGTGCAGTGTGTGCGGAGTCTACCGGCTGTGGCCTGATAAGCGTACACCAAACATAGTAGGTCAGGGAGCGGTACTCCCGTGTCTCCTGAAAGAGTACAGAACCCATACCACCTCCGAGGTAGTGGGAAAAGAGTGTCGCTTGTCGAAGATCTTTGGGTGAGAGATGCCCAAGCGAAAGGTAGGACCGAATGACTGCTTGTGTGGCATCCGAGTCGTGGAAGGTGTAGATACTAGGCTCAGCGATTGGTTGAGCATCTAGGTATATGGGTGGCTCTGCAGGCTTGGGTGTTGCTTGCGGAGGTGGAAGCATTTGGCCAATGACTTTGGCTACAACCGTTTGGGAAAGAGAGCCTGAGTAATGGATGTCCACTTCCGTTGCCAGTAGTTCTTTTAGCTCCTTTTGAAGGTCTTGGAGGGTTATTTTGTTTGCTTCATCCGGGCTAAGTGCTTGTCGGTATCCTGCTTTTGTGCCAAACCTTATGTAGCTGGTGAGCCAGTCACATAGTGTCTCCGGGGTGGTCTTGCTGATCTCATCAGCGAGTAGGATCTCGTGCCGGACTTCTTTTAGGGCATCTTTGTTTTCCTCCGGAGCCCTAAGGTAGCCACTAAGCAGATCCATACTCTCGCAAAAGTATTTGTCGGATCCCTTTAGCTCAATCGTAAAGCTGAGATCGTTTGTGCTAAATGAGAGTGTCGCCCCGTACTGATACAGGCGGTCGTAAAATGTCGCGGCTTCCAGCCCCGCACCGCCTACT
Source organism: Porphyromonas sp. C0026D3 (assembly GCF_056590775.1). Lineage (NCBI taxonomy): Bacteria > Pseudomonadati > Bacteroidota > Bacteroidia > Bacteroidales > Porphyromonadaceae > Porphyromonas > Porphyromonas sp. C0026D3. The sequence continues at coordinate 70,882 of NZ_JBWPWU010000002.1, read as the reverse complement.
TGCTCCAAGTAAGACGCTAAAAGATCAAGGATAGGGTGTGTGTACTCACTTCTATGGTAGATGAGGGTGAGCTGAAAAAGGTCATTGTATGGACAGTGGGTGTAGTAGAGCGTGGTGCGTGGTCGTTCGCTGAGAGCCAGAGTGTCCTTGTCTTGATTGAGGTTGAGGGTACGTATCTCCCTTTGCCGGTAGGGAAGCGTCTGGAGTTGCTTAGCGAAAAGCGAAGTCGCATTTGCGGAAGTCCCTGTCACTGGGGTGTATGGAGGCTTGGGCAGTGAGGTGTTGGGGTATCGCCCTAGGATTTTGGTCACTTGTAGTTGATCTTGCCCAAGGTATTTGTTGGCGATGTCGGTTAGTTCGCTCTTCGTCATTTTCTCTAACCGATCGAGCTCTTGTTCAGTCTCTTTTAGAGTAGAGTAGGAGGCAAATAGGTTAGGTCTGTCGAGCTTTCGGATTTTCAAAGATCTCATATTGATGGCGGAGTAGGGCAAGCTTGGCTTGGCTAAACAACTCATCACTAAAAGTACCCTCTTTTACTTGCTTGATCGCTTGCTTGAGTTCGGACTGGGCTTGCTGTCCGGATGAGGTCCCGTCCTTTGGTATTGCCATGATGCCAAAAAATCCACAGTCATTCAGTGAAAAACATGTGGATGTCGCTGATGTTGCTTTTTGGCTGAGTACCATTTTGTCCAGCAATCCGGTTTTGCCACTGTTGTTGAGCAGTGCGCCAATGAGTTGGAGTGGTAGCTGGTCAGGGTGGTTGTTGGGTACTGTGTGCCAAAGTGTCCCCACGACATTTAGGGAGGGGGTGGGGTACATGATTTCAAAAACTTCTTGGCCTTCAAACCGAGCTGGAGGACCGTAGGTTGGGCGAGAGGGTTTCCCTGGCTTTACTCTGCCAAATGTTTCCTCCAAGAGTGGCAAAAGCTGGGATTTCTCGGGAAGGTCTCCCGAAAGAATCACCGCCATGCTTCCTGCTGTGTAGTAGGTGTCAAAAAACTGTTGCATGGCGTTTAGGTCAGGTGTCTTTAGGGCCTCTGTACTGCCAATGATCGGGAATTGGTAGGGATGTGGAGCAAAAACACGGTCAAAGAGGTGCTGAGTGGCTGAAGTGACCGGGTTGTTGGACTGCATGTTTTTTTCCTCGTACACAGTCTCTAGTTCGCTCTGAAAGAGTCGAAATACAGGTGCCACCAGTCGCTCAGAGTATAGAGCACACCAATGCGCTAGGTACTCAGGCTGAAATGAGTTGTAGTAGGTGGTATAGTCATAGGAGGTACCGGCATTGAGTTCGGTACCACCATATTTTCTGATCAGGTTGCTGAAGTCATTGGGTATCGCATAGGCTGAGGCCTCTATATTCAGCCTGTTGATGGTCTGCTGGATTAGGTCTCGCTCTGTCTGAGTCCTCGCTTTTCCCAGTAGGGCGTATTGGTCTACAATTTTGTCAAGGAGCGTTTTTTCGGAACTGTAGTCGGTTGTGCCAATTGTGGTTGTCCCCTTGAACATCATGTGCTCAAAGTAGTGAGCAATGCCACTATTGGGTGAATCTTTCGCTCCCGCTCGTACAACCACAGTCCCTCTGGCCAAGGGTTGTGTAGTATCTCGGATAACCCATACGGTCAGTCCGTTCTGTAGGGACAACTCTTCATAGTCACCCCCGACCTTTAGTGTCTTCATGCTGTCAGCGAAGCGTTAGCGGTTGGGTGAGCTACTCGCCAGTACTTTGTTTTGGCTCATCCTGGCTACATACTCCTTGAGGTAGTACGGCTCCCAGTAGGCAATGTCGACGACTTCTCCTGCTTGGATCTTTGCCAATCCCGGAGTCGCCATTGCTTTTGCATGCGGAAGTATATTGGGCAAAAAGTGGCTGGTGGGCACTTGCGTGCTGAGTATTTCTTGTGCTTTTTCGGCTCCTGAGCCAAAGTACACAATACGCCTGCCCTTTGCGTATTGATCCAGCTCTTTGACGGTTGTTTCGTCGGTAAGAATCGCTGCTTTGACTTCCGATAGTGCGCTTCCTTTGTGATCGTACAGTGCAGTGTACACTTCCATACGTCGGGCATCAATCATTGGTAGTAGCAGCGTGGTTTCATCTAGGTCACTATCCTGACATATAGCGGTATGTACGAGCACCTCGGTAGTCGCCATGGTTGCCAATGGAATTTCTAGTGTCCAGCATAGTCCTTTGGCATACGCAGCGCCAATCCGTAGCCCCGTGTAACTACCCGGGCCTTCAGCGATCGCTACTCCGCTGAGCGACTTTTTCGGAATAGAGGATAGTAGCTCGTTGATATAGTTTGCCAGGACTTCGGCATGTTTGTTGCCTCGGAAGTCTTCTCGAGTGTCAAGTACTTGAGCATTTTCGTCACAGAGTGCTACTGAGCAGACTTCGGTAGAGGTGTCGAGGAGTAGGTAGTACTTAGCCATCACTTTTTGGACTTTTGGGACTTGGTTGTTTTGGTTGAGTTGCTGCGCTTGGATGTTGTCGCCTTCCCCTCGTTTGATATGATTGTGAGTGCTAAATCCTCTGTGAGGTCGGTGGCATTTTGATCCTTCGGGATCTTGTAGTTTTTCCCTTTGTACTTGATGTATGGCCCGTATCTACCATTGAGTACTTCGATTACATTATCTCCACTGCCAAACGTAGCGATATACTTGTTGCGCTCTTGTTCTTTTTTGTGGTTGATCAAGGGGATTGCTTCCTCGAGTGTAATCTTGTATGGGGATAGCTCTTTGGGGATGCTCACGTACATTTTGCCAAACTTGACGTATGGTCCAAAGGGTCCAATATTTACTAGGAGCGTATCGCCTTCGTATTCACCGATCTCACGGGGAAGGTTGAAAAGTTTTAGAGCTTCCTCTAGTGTAATGGTCTCAATGGACTTGTCTTTGGGCAACGAGCTAAACCTAGGCTTGGGAGCACCTTCTTCTGACTTTCCAATTTGGATCATAGGACCATATCGGCCGATCTTGGCAAAAACAGGTTCTTGGGTTTTGGGGTCTATGCCTAGTTCGCGCTCGCCAATGCGATGCTTCCCTTTTTCGGAAATGACTTTCTCTATGTTGTTGTGAAAGAGCTCGTAAAAGGTGGCAATGACACTCGTCCACTCTTTCTTTCCTGCGGCTATGTTATCAAACTCCTCCTCAACATCTGCAGTGAAATTATAGTCCAAGACTTTCGGAAAGTTTTCGACCAAAAAGTCTGTTACCACTAGCCCGGTGTCCGTCGGAAACAGTTTGTTGCGGTCTGCTCCGTATGTCTCGGTGCGGGTGTGTTGAGATAGCTTCTCGCCTTTCAGCTTCAATTGCATAAAGTCTCGTTTTTCGCCATCAATAGACCGGGTCTCTATATACCCTCTCTTCTGTATGGTTTGGATGGTAGGAGCATAGGTGGAGGGGCGTCCGATGCCAAGCTCCTCCATCTTTTTTACGAGACTGGCTTCGGTGTAGCGTGCCGGGCGTTGGTTGAATCGCTCAGTCGCTGTGATGAGATTAGGGGTGACGCGATCTCCCTTGGTCAGCATAGGGAGGAGATTGGTGTCTTCATCGGTGTCGGATTCGTCGTCTGTTTTTTCTAGGTATACTTTCAGAAATCCATCAAATGTGATCACCTCGCCTTTAGCTACGAAAGTGATACCGCTGTCGCTGTCGATATTGACTTGGGTACGCTCCAGCTTGGCGTCCGTCATCTGTGTGGCTAGCGTCCGCTTGCGAATCATTTCGTATAGCTTGCGCTCTCGTATGTTGTTTCCGGCTATTGGTACAGAGATGTTTGTCGGCCGTATGGCTTCGTGTGCTTCCTGTGCGCCTTTGGTATGGGTCGAAAAGTTACGTGCCTGTACGTACTCTTTGCCAAATTCTTTTTCGACCTCTGCACAAGTTGATCCTATCGCAAACTTGGAGAGATTGACAGAGTCCGTACGCATGTATGTAATGTGTCCGGCTTCGTATAGCCCTTGTGCAAGTCTCATGGTCTCCCCTACAGAATACCTTAGTCTCCTGGAGGCTTCCTGCTGTAGCGTGGAGGTCGTAAACGGTGCGGCCGGCTTTCTCGTCACCGGCTTGATGTCTATATTCCCTACTGTGTAGTGATTGCCTTTGAGCGAGCTTAGTAGTCTTTCGGCTTCTTCTAGGGTTTGGGGTCTAGCGATGATCTCGGCACTAAATGTTTCTCCTTGATCGGTCGTAAAGTCGCCTACTATACGATAGCTGCTTTCGGCTACAAATGACTTGATCTCTCGTTCGCGTTCAACAATGATACGTACGGCCACAGACTGGACTCGTCCAGCTGAAAGATTTGGACGAATTTTACGCCAAAGAACGGGAGATAGCTCAAAGCCAACTATGCGATCCAGTACCCTTCGTGCTTGTTGAGCATCCACCATCTTGAGGTCGATGCTACGAGGATTTTGTAATGCACCTTGTATGGCAGATTTGGTGATCTCGTGGAATACGATGCGGTTTTTCTGGGACTGATCAAGTCCTAGTACCTCTGCCAGATGCCATGCAATGGCTTCTCCTTCGCGGTCTTCATCGGAGGCTAGCCATACGGTTGTTGCTTTCTTGGCGGCTTTTTTTAGGTTATCGACTACCTTTTCTTTGTCCTCGGATATCTCGTATTGTGGTACGAAATCATTTTCAATATCTATGCCCATGCCTTTCGTTTTGAGGTCACGAATGTGCCCAAAACTAGAGAGTACCTGATAGTCTTTGCCCAAAAAACCGGCAATGGTTTTTGACTTCGCAGGTGACTCTACTATGACTAGGTTGTTTGCCATATCGTTGTACTTCGACTTTTTCGTGCTGTTGATGGGGCGTTTTTGAGCCCCCGATTGATCTGTGTGCAAAAGTAATCAAACTTTCTTACACTCTTCGTTCAAAGGTGACTTCCTCCATTTTATTTGTCGCATCCATTCACTACTTAGTCATCGGAAAGACGCTCTAAATGTGTCTCGTTGTCGGTCAGGACATCCAGGACGTTTCGTCCTAGGATGGATGCTATCTTGAATGCCGGCATCCCCATCCGACATAGTTCCATGGTCACCTTCATCAGCATAGCAGGAGTGTTTACCCCCGACCAACGGTGGGTACATAATCCGGTGGAGATGCCGATGTGAGGGTATCCGCAGAGTGCTTCTACATGTGCGACCATCTTGGCCAAGTCTTGAGCATTATTGTCGGGGGCCTCTCCAGGCAGTGTGAGCATCAAAACTCCACCTGCTTCGGTGATTTCTTGTAGGATCCTGTCGGACCGTATCAGAGTAGATGAGTGATTGGCAAATTTTTCACAGACTACTCCGGTGTCGATCACCGGTTGACTACTTATCCGGAGTATTTCTCGCGTACTTTGGGCATCGCATCCGGAGATATCTATGGTCATGCCGAGTTCATTCATCTGCTCGATCATCTTTTTTTCTTCTCGACTCAGTGGTGTCGAGAGCCGTCCGGTTCTTTGGCTCGTAGCCCTTAGGGATAGATATTTTATTTGCAGTGCTGAAAGATCAGATAGCTGCTTTTGACTAAGAGGCGTCTCTGTCGTTTCCAGCCCCAAGATCACGGCTTTCGAGCCGGTGAGCTGATAGCTCAGGGCATCATCAAGGTCCGAGACGATCTCGATGGAGTTGTCCTTGGCACGTAGCTCTCTTTTGGCCTTTTCTATCTTTTCTGTCAGGCAGAGGTGCCCACTCTGTTGATCTCTATCAACAACAGTGACGCATAGGTAGTCTATACCACCATCGACTAATGTGGCGTGTAGTGGTCTGCCAAGTGGATCTATCAGTCTATGAGTCGGAGTACATCCAGTTAGGACCACCTCACTGTCATGTAGGTCGCGAGCCACGTGGTAGTGCTGTGCTTGGCTGATCAGTTGATGGATTACTTTGTCGTTGAGGCTGTTGATGGTTGGTACACCAGCTATCAAATAATCGGTGTTGAGATCCGTTAGTTGGACGCTTTTGTCGGAAAAACCGTAGGGTATTGAGAGGGTATCCAGTACTTTACCAATCACTATAGTGGGCACTCCCAGCCTCAGAGTGGCGATAATCGCATCGGTCACTTGATTTTGTGTGGATGTATCGGACTCACTTTGGAGAAGTATCACCCCATCGCATCGGTATAGGATGCTTAGCAACCTCGTACTATCCGCTAGGCCCGGTATCAATACAGCAATTCCGCCGGCTTGTCGGACCTTTGGCAATATCTGGGTTATCACTTTTTCGCACTCATTGGATACGACCCCGATGAGGGGGCGTTCTTCGGATGCATAGGAGGTGTCCGTTAGCAAGTGTTTTGTCATATCTCTCCAAAAAAAAAATTGAGAAGAGAGGGAGCTTCAAAGACTCCCTCTCTTCCATATCTATAGTGCTATCGTCTTTTGTCTAAGCATCAACTGTTGCATAAGTCGCATTGTCTTCGATGAATTCGCGTCGGGGCTCGACGTCTTCTCCCATAAGCATTGAAAAGACCCTGTCGGCTTCCACTGCATTTTCTATCTGGACTTGTTTGAGGTGGCGTTGGGTAGGGTTCATTGTTGTCTCCCATAGTTGGTCATGATCCATCTCTCCCAAACCTTTGTATCTCTGAGTGACGATCTGCGACTCATCTCCATCTGCATACCTTTCAATAAACGCCTGGCGATCAGCATCGTTGAAGCAGTACTCTTTTACATCTCCTTTGCGACACTGGTAGAGTGGAGGGGTTGCTAGATAAATGTACCCTTTCTCGATAAGAGGACGCATGTGACGGAAAAAGAAGGTCAGCAACAAAGTGGCAATATGCGCTCCATCGACATCGGCATCGGTCATGATCACTACTTTGTGGTAGCGGAGCTTTGTGAGGTTGAGTGCCTTGGGATCTTCTTCGGTACCGATACTAACTCCAAGAGCTGTGTACATGGACTGAATCTCGGCATTTTCAAAAACTCGGTGAGGCATTGCCTTCTCTACATTCAGGATCTTTCCTCTTAGGGGAAGGATGGCCTGAAACATGGAGTCTCTTCCCTGCTTGGCTGTACCTCCTGCAGAGTCTCCCTCGACGAGAAACAACTCACACACCTCTGGATCTCGGCTGCGACAATCCACCAGCTTGCCAGGGAGACCACCGGAAAACATAGGCCCCTTGCGCTGTACCATCTCTCGAGCACGCTTTGCGGCAACTCGTGCCTTTGCGGCAATGACGACTTTGTCGACAATCATGCGAGCTTCTCTGGGGTGTTCTTCCAGGTACTCCGCCAATGCATCACCGACAGAGGAGTCTAGGACCGAAACGATCTCCGAGTTGCCCAACTTTGTTTTGGTTTGACCCTCAAATTGTGGCTCTGCAACCTTGATGGATATTACTGCAGTCAGCCCCTCTCGAAAGTCATCTCCGGTTACTTCTACCTTTTCTTTTTCCAAGATTCCGGAGTCGTCCGCATACTTCTTGAGCGTACGTGTCAAGGCGCGCCTAAACCCGGTGAGGTGGGTGCCACCCTCTATGGTGTGGATATTGTTGACGTAAGAAAAAACATTCTCATTGTACGTCGTATTGTAGGTCATGGCCACTTCTACGGGGACACCGTTTCGCTCGGTTGTGAAGTGAATGACGTCCTCTATGAGGTTTTCCTTGGAAGCATCAAGGTAGCGTACAAAGTCTTCGAGCCCGTGTTCGGAGTGGTACTTCTCAGTTTTGGGATTTCCCTCTGCGTCACGGTTGCGAAAATCTGTGAGTGAAAGAGTGATACCGGCATTGAGAAACGAGAGTTCCCGCAGACGTTCGCTGAGCGTCTCAAAGTCGTACTCTGTTGTCGTAAAAATAGTACCGTCCGGCTTGAATGTGATGGAGGTTCCGGTGCGGTCGGTCTCTCCGATCACCTTGACCGATTCTTCGGGCACACCTCGGTGGTACTGTTGCATGTAAATCTTTCCATCACGGTATACCTCTGCCCTCAGCATGGTGGACAGGGCATTCACACAGGAGACACCCACACCGTGAAGACCTCCGGAAACTTTGTAGGATCCTTTGTCAAATTTTCCTCCGGCGTGAAGTACGGTCATAACCACCTCAAGTGCAGACTTGTGCATCTTTTGGTGCATATCCACCGGAATACCACGACCATTGTCGTGCACAGAGATTGAGTTGTCCTCGTTGATCTCCACTTCAATATGCGTGGCGTATCCCGCCATTGCCTCATCTATGGAGTTGTCGAGAACCTCGTTGACCAAATGGTGGAGCCCTTTCGAACTAATATCTCCAATGTACATGGCCGGTCGCTTGCGAACCGCTTCCAGCCCCTCAAGTACTTGTATGTTTGAGGCTCCGTAGCCATTTGTGCTCCCCTGCGCAACAGGTTGATTTACTTCGCTCATTCTTATGTAGTTTTGATAGTATACTCTGATTACCCTTCCTTGGGGTCGAATACAAAGTTACCAAAAAAAAAGCACCTCGCTTTCGGTAGCATGTTGCCTCATCACTGTCTGTATTGAGGAGTCGGTGGATAAAAACTAGGACCAAAGAACATACCTGACAGATCACCTATTAATTCTATGTCTGATGGGTAAAAGCAACAATCCACCTAACCAATCCTCGTTTTTTCTTCTATTCATCAAACCGATCGCTTCTATCCGTGAAAACTTTCGCTTCTATCCGTGAAACAGATTGCTTCTATCCGTGAAAAACACACCATCGTGCAATCGCTTGATTTTCACGTGTTCGCAGAGAGGAAATTTCGGGTGTTGTATTTTTTCGTTTTTTTGTGTCAAGGTGTTGATGATTAGAGGAATAGGGAGGAGTAGAGCTTTAGCGGTGTTTCCCTCTATTGGCAATATTTATCCCCAAAAGTGTGTGTTTAGTGCTTCGGTCTCCAACAGAGAACTCGAAATACACACTTTTGGGGATATACTACCGGTTTGGGAGATGAATTGTTACTCAGCGGCGATGACTTCTATTTCGACCAGTCCTCCGCCGGGTAAGTTTTTTACCGCAAAGGCGGCCCGAGCAGGGAATGGTGCCTGGAAATGCTCTGCATAAATGGCGTTTACTTTCGCAAAGTCATTGATGTCAGTCAGGAAAACGGTTGCTTTCACGACGTTGGAAAAAGTCATTCCCGCTTCGGTCAGGATGGCATTGAGATTTTTGAACACTTGGTTGCACTGGCTCTCCACATCGTTGCCGGCCAGTTTCCCTACTGCCGGGTCAATGCCAAGTTGTCCCGACACGAATAGTAGTCCATTGACTTTCACGGCTTGTGAGTACGGACCGATAGCCGCCGGAGCTTTCGGAGAGCAAATAATTTCTTTTTTCATAACTTGGTGATGTTTGAGGTTTGTTAGTTATTTGATTTTCTGTTGCGTACGGCTTCATATAAGAGTATCCCTGCCGCAACAGAGACGTTTAGGGATCCTATTTCGCCATAGAGAGGAATCCTGATGAGTTGGTCACACATCTTGAGCGAAGTGGTCGACAGTCCACGATCCTCAGCTCCCATAATCAGTGCGATAGGACCACTGAAATCAGCAGAGTCCATGAGCGCAGTTGATTTTTCGGTTGCACCAATGAGGGTGACTCCTGAGTCTTTCAGGTACTTTAGTGTCTCGTCGATCGAACGCTCGCGACATACCGGTAGTCGAGATAAAGCACCGGCGGACGTTTTGATGGCATCTGCTGTGACGCTGACGGAGCGTTGCTCAAAGATGACGATGGCATCCGCTCCCACGCACTCACATGTTCGTGCAATGGCCCCAAAGTTTCGGACATCGGTAATGCCATCTAATACTACGATGAATGGGTTGCGCCCTTTTTCATACAAAAATGGAATAATGTCCTCCAGCGTGTAGTAGTTTGTTGCTGACTTGATGGCGATTACTCCTTGGTGGTTTTTTCGAGTCAGGCGGTTGAGCTTTTCGATAGGTACTTTCCGTAACGGAATGCGTTGGTCACCAATGGCTCTTATGAGCTCCGACATTTGGTCGCTATTTGTTTCGCGCTTGACAAAGATTTGGTCAATCTCTTGTCCTGCGGCGATAGCTTCGCGTACGGCACGTATGCCAAAGATCATTTGGTAATCTTTCATATTATTTCTTTCTACTGGTTCCTAATAGTTCGCGAGCATTGCTTATGGCCGCCTCTGTTAGTTCGGCCCCAGAGAGCATTGTCGCAATCTGCCTGACTCGATTCTCTCCTGTTACGGGGATAATATCGGTCTGATAGTCGTTTTCTCCCTCTGTTTTTTGGACTACCAGTTGATGATCTGCCAAGGCCGCAATCTGTGGTAGATGGGTGATGCACAAGACTTGGATACTCTGACTAAGGCGACACATGACATTTCCCAATCGTCCGGCTATCTCACCACTTACTCCCGTGTCTATCTCGTCAAAGATAACCGTAGGCAACACCGTTTTTTTAGCCAATATGGTTTTGAGGGCTAGCATAAATCGTGAGACCTCCCCACCGGATGCTATTTCGTGAATGGGCTGTAGGTGTGTATGTTTATTGGTCGCTAGCATGAAGGATATTTCGTCGGTCCCGGTCGGCGTGAGTGTTGCCACTGTGCGTATGTTGACATCAAATGTTGCTCCGGCTATGCCGAGTTCTGTCATTAGTGTGTGTAGGTCGGGAAGAAGATCTTGTGCCGCTTTTGAACGACTGTCGTGGAGTGCTTTTGCCAGCGAATCAGCTTGGAGGTATAGACTTTTTACTTGGCTCTCCAGTAACTTTAGGTTTTCATCTGAGAAGGAGATTCGGTCAAGTTGAGACTTGTAAGCATCACGAATCTGAATGAGCTCTGTGTCGGTCTGGACATTGTGCTTGTACATCAAGGATTGCAGGAGGTCCAGTCGTTCTTCAAGCCTTTCTTTTTCTTTTGGATCTAGGTCAATGTTATCTCGAAGTATATCTGCCTCATGGATCACGTCTACCAGCTCGATGCGAAGTGATGAGACACGATCAGCCAACTCAGCTACTTTGGTATGGTGTGTCGACTCTCTTGCCAGTTGTCGGGAGACCATGATGATTTGCTCTTCTATACTTGGTGTCTCACCATGGTCGTCCCCCAATGCCACCAAAGCAGAAAGTGTCTCAATGATTTCTTGGACATGCTGGGCTGCAGAGAGTTGGTCTTCTACTTCAGTTAGTTCACCCTCCATCAGGTTGGCATCATCCAGTTGTGCAAATTGAAATCTGATAAAGTCTTCTTCTTTTCTCTGGCTCTCGATCAGTATTCGCTCTTCCTTTAGTTTTTTTTCGGCTTCACGATATTCGTTATATGAGTTTTGGTAGTCGTGAAGTAGCTTGTCGTTTCCGGCAAGCGTATCCAGCACAGAAAGCTGAAAAGCGGGATTCCCGATCAGCATATTATGGTGTTGGGAGTGTATGTCTACGAGGTACTCTCCGATTTGCTTGAGAATATTGGCTGTGACCGGTGTGTCGTTGACAAAAGCTCTACTCCCGTTGGGTGTCAGTTCACGTCGAAGGATGCAAGTCTGGGAGTAGTCTAGATCGTTGTCTTCAAAAAACCTCTGGATTTCCGGTTGATTTTGGACACTGCATTCTGCTTCGATGATGGCTTTTTTAGCTCCTAAACGTATGGCCTTTGACTCGGCACGTGCACCTAAAATAAGGCTAATAGCTCCTATAAGGATGGACTTTCCGGCACCAGTTTCACCTGTTATGGCCGTAAATCCTGGGCGTAGGTCAATGGAAAGTTCTCGGATAAGGATGAAGTCCTTTATGTAGAGGTGGCAGATCATTTTAGTAGCGCGGTAGTATAGGGAAATAACTGTGAAATATAGGGTTGGGCCTTGGCTTGGTTGGTCTGTGGCATTGAACCATAGAGTCTGGCAATCTCTGTGCTTTTTGTGTCACGGAGAAGCTGATACAGTGTGTACAAGTGGTTTTCAGAGTTGAGCTGAGCCAATTCTCCAAGAATAAATACTAGGTTTGAGTATCGCTTCGGGTTATCTGTCGCATCCACAGCTTCCAAATGATACATGAACCACAGATCTCTAAAGCGATCACCCCACTCACAAAAGATCTCTGGAAGCAATGCCTGAGGGTGGAGTGGAGGTAGGGCGGTGTTTGCTGAGCTTTTCCATGCCATGTCGTACTGCGCTTGCTTCTTTTGGAGGACTTCCCAAAAAGGATCTCCCCCATAGCTATCCATAGAGTCGTAGTATAGTGCTAGAGCAATGTAGGTGTAGTAATGCAAGCGGAGATAAAATAGGTCCTGGATTGATCCGACGTCTGTGTAGGTGTACACTTGCGAGGGCTTGTAGTCAATGTGGATATTGGGCTCATATGCGATGAAGATGAGTGTCTCCTCGTCTTGCTCAAAGATTGGGCGAAAGGCAGAGATCCGAAGGTCTGCAATGTACTCAGTCCCAATGACCTCTTTCATCGCAACATCTACCCTGTACGTAATTGGAACTATGGGGACTAGGTCAATTGACGCATCTGTCATCCGAAAGGAGCGGAGATAGGTGCTGATCTGTTGTGAAAACCCCGTTAGGCGGTTGGCGTCTTGATCCGATAGGGCATCCAGGTGGACCTCCACAACCGGCTCAATCCATCCTTGCGCCATAAGTTGCTGAACACTAAATAATAGAGCCAATAGAGCCAATATCGTAGTACGCATACTACATTGGACGATTGTCCTGGACCCAGTCTAGGATTGCTTTGGCCACCTCTTGTTTGGACAGTAATGGAAGCTCTAGTACTAGGCCATTTTTGTCCAGAAGCCGAACTTTGTTTGAATCTGTGCCAAATCCGGCTCCTTTATCGTCAAGGACATTTACGACTATTAGGTCAAAGTTTTTGTTCCTGAGTTTATTCATTGCGGCCTCTTCATCGTAGTTGACTTCTAGTGCAAAGCCGATATGAATCTGGTTGGCTTTCTTTTGTTTGCCAAGCGTTTTGGCTATGTCGGGGTTGGGCACCAACCTAAGTGTCAAGTCCGGTGTTTCTTCCCTTTTTAATTTTGTGTCAGCAGGCTCTGCTACTCTATAGTCAGCAACGGCCGCACAAAATATTGCGACATCATAGTTCGGAGCGATGGACTCACAGGTTTTTAGCATCTGTAGAGCACTATTAACCCTGTAAATCCTTGGAACATCCGGCAATACCAATCCCGGACCAGTGACAAACTCCACTGTAGCCCCTCGATTGTTGGCAACCTCAGCCAATGCTTTTCCCATCTTTCCGCTAGAGTAGTTGCCAATAAAACGCACAGGATCTATGTTTTCGTATGTTGGCCCTGATGTAATAAGTATTCGGGTGTCGGAAAGTTCAGCGGGCGTCTGGAAGTGATTGATGACTTCTTGTAAAATGTATTCAGGCTCTGCCATTCGCCCTTTTCCGACCAAATGGCTGGCGAGCTCACCGGATTCTGGCTCAATGATTTTTACACCCCAGTTTCGAAGAAGTGTCAGTGAGTGTTGAGTAGATGGATGGGCAAACATGTCAAGGTCCATCGCAGGAGCTACCATTGTGGCTGACTTATTGGAAAGATACGTTGTGATCAGCAAGTTATCCGCTACACCTGATGTCATCTTCCCAAGTGTGGTGGCTGTCGCAGGAGCTATAATCATCAAGTCCGCCCATTGCCCTAAGTCAACATGGCTGTGCCAAGCTCCCGTGCGTTTCTCAAAAAAATCCCATACAACAGGGTTGCCACTAAGTGTTGATAGTGTTAGGGGGGTAATGAACTCTAGTGAGGAAGGAGTCATTACGACCTGAACTTCTGCCCCCTCTTTGATGAGTAGACGGACTAGGAGTGCACTTTTGTATGCGGCTATGCTTCCTGTGATACCGAGAACGATATGTTTACCTTTTAGTCGCATTACTGTCCAGCCGTATTTTGATCAATTGGAGTTGATACTTGGTGTCTCGTGGAAAGTCACTGTTCATCATCCAATGGAAGTAGTTAGGCTCTTCTTTTAGTACATGCTCTACCGACTTTCCTTTGTATTTGCCAAAGTTGAATATTTCATGACCTTTTTCATCGTATATAAATCGCCCTGCAAAGTCAACATTGCGATTGAAGTGCGTATACTCATCAAGTCCATCAATGTCGGATGGAATATCATCGTATCTATGCAGTTGTCCTAGTAAAACCTCGTATGTTGCTCTCGTATCGGCAGTTGCGGTATGGGCATCCTCCAACACTTTGTCGCAGTAGAACTTGTAGGCGGCAGATAGCGTGCGTTGCTCTTTTTTGTGAAAAATCACCTGAACATCAACTATCTTTCGGCTCCGAAGGTCTATTGGGACCTCTGCTTCAAGAAAGGATTCGGCTAAGAGGGGTACATCAAATTTTAGGCAGTTGTATCCACCTAGGTCAGAGTTTTCAATGAATCCTGCAATCTTTGATGCGAGATCGGCAAATGACGGTGAGTCTGCTACGTCTTTATCGGTGATTCCATGCACTGATGACGAACTTTCCGGAATAGGACATTTGGGGTTGACTAGCGAATGAAATGTCTCTTCTGTGCCATCCGGGTGTATCTTCAGCATTGAGATCTCAACAATCTTGTCTTTTGTCGGATCTACTCCTGTTGTTTCAAGATCAAAGAATACAACAGGTCGCTTTAGGCTTAGTTGTCTAGACATAGTGGTGATATATAGCCGGGTTGATTAGATCATGGGCATTACAGCAGCTAATGCCTCCACACCCTCGTTCATTTCCACTGGCTTGATCAGCATGGGTCTTGCACTGTCGCCAAGTTTCATTAGGATGTTTTGGCTCGGAAGGCTCTGCAATGCATTTTTCAGGTGTAGTGACTTCACACCAATGCTCATGGGCTCACTGCTACTGAATGATATGGGGACTTTTTCTTCGCTACTTGCGCTGTAGTCATTGTCTCGAGCGGTGATTGTCAACTCACTTGACGTCATCTGTAGGTTGATCAAGTCCAATACTTCGCTGGCAAAAATGGATACGCGACGTACAGCGGACAAAAACTGCTCACGATCCGCCACCATTTCTTTATCATTCTCTACCGGAATCACACTCTCATAATTTGGGTACTTACCATCTAATAACCTAAACTGTAGCTCAATGCCATTGAATAGGATCTCACCCATGTTGTCGTAGATTTTTATTTTGACCTCCAAGTCGTCGTCTCTCTTTTGGATTAATGCTTTCAGAAGCAGTACGATTTTTCTTGAGAGAGTGAAGGTGTCTTTAGTGTTCTCTCTTGGAACGGAGGGGTCTGCGCCGGCACCAATCTCGTGATGGATGTTGTGGTTACGACACATGGCGAGCAAAAAGCCATCAGTGCTTACAAAGGTAACGTGATCTGGACGTGCATCAACGTGGACACCGGTTACCAATGGTCTTGATTCATCGGTGCTGGCCGCATATACTGAGAGGTCTATCCCTTGTTGCAATTGATCAACCCTTAGATCTAGGTCAAATTTCATGCCACCTAGAGGGTGAGCCTCCGGGTAGTTGTCACCAGCGGTGTACATGAAGTTGAAAAAGCCACCTTGATAGGTTACATTAATACTTGATGAACTTGGATCTAGCGTCATTGTTATGTTTTGTGCAGGAACCTCTTTCAGTGGTTCGAGCAGTTGATCCGGTCTAAGGCAAAAGGATATAATCTCTCCTTCCACACTCTGGATAGGCATAGTCATGAGCAATCTAGTATCATCGTCAGCCGCTGTGAGTTGTAGCTGTTCTCCCTTTATCTCAAAGAGCACAGAGTATGTGATGCCTATGCTGTGTTGTTTTGATCCGGCGGTCAGCCTATTTGCAACTTGTAGTAGGTCCAGTAATTGCGAGCTCGATAATGTAATGATCATAGTGAGTCTATTTATCTTGAGTGATGGTTTATTTTTATCCGTAAATGTACAAAGAAAAAAGGATCTCCTCTTATGTAGGGATTGGGCTGATTTTCTGTCTGATGACCTAGAGGCTAGAGTATGAATGGGTATGCTACCCGCCTGCAATGACAGGTTTACTTACTGTCATTTCCTTCAAAAAGTCTGCACCATGTCAAAAACTTGATCGCATCGTCCTCTGACTTTTTTTGTAAGTCCAGCAGGATACTTTCCGGTTTCTTCTTTTTCTTTAGGTCTCCACTTTTTGAATAAAAGCAATCGGCATAGCAGATGATCTGCTCCTCAAGGGATATCGGTACCATTTCACGAGCCGGTAGTGGAAGTCGTTGGCGAATGATTGCCTCCAGAGTGAGTCCTACTCCTGTGTGTCGCTCACATACCAGTGCATGCCGTTCAAGCCCTTCTTTCCTAAGTAGGTCTGCCCCTAAGACTCCGTGCATGATGTATGGGAAATCCCCTGTACAACCGATGCTTGGTGCGTCTGTGAAAATCATACCAACGTCATGCAACATGCCTGCCTCGTACAGAAAGCGCTCATCTAGCTTCCACTCAGGATGACGGTTCGCAATTTCCAGGGACAACGCTGCCACACATTCGCTGTGCTCCAAAAGGGTAAGGTAGGCTTTGCTCCCTTTTTGGTAGTACTTTTTGTAGATCTTTTTAGGTAGATCAGATGTGATTTTTGGGACCTGTTTCACCCCTCTTTAGCTTCTATAACTTGAGGTCATACGACATTCTGCATAGCCAAACTTTAGCTTGGCTTTAATCAAAATCGGTGTCAGGCTTTCATCTCTCGTTAACCATACTTGTACCGACTTCCTTGAGTTTTCAAAAGCCTTGTCGTTGATGTTGATATCAACCTTTAGAGTTGAAATAACTTCTCCATTTTCAAGTTTGTAGCTTTCGTACCCACTCAGCTCATAATCTGCATAGACGATGTTTTTCCCATCGGGGACCACAAACTTGTACCGTGTGCCAATCCTTAGTGTTTCTGGGTTGATACTCCTTACGAGTGCCATGGTGGAGAGCATGTCCACTACAGCGACTTCTTTATTATTGATGTGGTATACAGTGTCTATTCTTACTGCAGTCGGTGTCCACTCTTTTATTTTGGCAACGATTGCTCCGCTGTCTTTATAAGAAAATACGGTCTCGCTGATGAGGTAAAAGTTTTTTTCATTGGTCCTTTTCTCAAACCTCATCAGTTGCTTCGATGGAGAATACAGTGCCTCAAGAGTATCTCTCATGGGGTAAAATTGATCTCCTATGCCTTGGGTCTGAAAGAGTAGTTGCGTGAAGTAGTGCTTGTTCGTAGTTGGCTTGTTGATCAACCTAGCCTCACCTACTTTTCCTCTAATAAAACCCCACGAAAAATCCACGTCGTAGATCAGTGTTTCGGTTTTTCCAAGGCTTTTTGAGTTTCGGAGTGCAGAACGCTGAGCATGTGCCACCTCGGTGCACATGCTTATTCCAATAGACAATAATATAAAAGCTAGTGTGTATAGGCCTTTATTCATGGTTTTTTGGATGCGGAATGAGGTCAAATCCTGTGTATGGACGGAGGGCTTTGGGGATAAGGATTCCTTCGGGGGTTTGATTGTTTTCCAGCAGCGCAGCCACGATTCTTGGCAATGCCAGTGCACTACCGTTGAGTGTATGGCATAACTCTGTTTTGCCATCTTTTTTGTACCGGCATTTTAGGCGATTAGCCTGAAAACTTTCAAAGTTGGATACAGAGCTGACCTCCAACCATCTTTCTTGTGCAGCGGAGAACACTTCAAAGTCAAAGGTCAAAGCACTTGTGAAACTGATGTCTCCACCACATAGTCGGACGATTCGGTAGGGTAATTCAAGTTTTTGGACTAAACTCTCCACGTACCTTACCATCTCATCAAGTGATTGATAGGAGTGCTCGGGCGTGTCGATCCGGACAATCTCTACCTTGTCAAATTGGTGAAGACGATTCAGACCCCTCACATCTTTCCCATAGCTGCCTGCCTCTCGCCTAAAGCACGCTGAGTAAGCTGTTAGTTTGATCGGAAGGTCCTTGGGGTCTACTATGACATCTCTGAAAATGTTGGTCACCGGCACCTCGGCTGTTGGGATGAGGTACAGATTGTCCTCATTGATGTAGTACATCTGTCCTTCCTTATCCGGAAGTTGCCCAGTGCCAAACCCGGAGTCTTCGTTGACAGCTAGAGGTGGTTGTATCTCGAGGTATCCTGCTTCGCGAGCGTTGTCCAGAAAGAATGAGATCAGTGCGCGCTGCAGGCGTGCACCGTAGCCTTTGTATACAGGAAATCCGGCTCCGGTTATCTTTACACCCAGTTCAAAATCAATGATATCATACTGCTTTGCCAGCTCCCAGTGAGGTAGTTTGTTGTCTGGTGACAGATCCGGCTTCGTGCCTCCCATCCGCTCTATCACGTTGTCTTCTGCTGACTTTCCGCAGGGTACAGTTTCAGACGGTGCGTTGGGAAGAAGTACAAGTACATCGTACAGGTCTTTTTCTGCGGAGTTTTTCTTCTCCTCTAGCTCTTTTGCTTTTTCCTTCAGGCTATTTACTTGCTCACGGAGTTTTGTTGCTTCATCTCGTTTGCCCGAGCGCATGAGTTCTCCAATCTCCTTGGACATCTTATTTTGTGTCGCAAGTGTGTCGTCAAGGTCGCGCTGGCTGGATCGCCGGATTTCATCAAGTTCTCTTATTCGGTCAATTGATTCGCGAGCATCTACATTCTTGATACTCAGTCTCCTTATCGCTTCCTCGCTGTTTTCAAGTAAATATTTTGTCGTTAGCATAATCTCTCTAACCGGTTACATGATGTGTTGTTTTGGGAGTGCAACCACGCAATCCCTTTCGCAAAGATAGTTTTTTTCGTTGATATGGGTGCAGAGGAGGAATGACGCATGAGAGTCCAAAAAGAATAGGGTGTACCAAAAAGCTACTTTGGTACACCCTATCTATTATGTTGTAGGCACTTTCTACCTACCGGAGTTTAGTGCTTTCCGAGGTAGTCAGAGACTGATTCGTGTGTTTCGCGGATAGCCTCTTTTCCTTCAGACCAATTGGCCGGGCAAACCTCGCCAAACTCTTCGTAGTGGTGTAGTGCGTCAACCATACGAAGTGCTTCGTCAACGCTACGTCCCAAGGGCAAGTCGTTGATCACCATGTGGCGTACAATACCCTTTTTGTCAATTAGGAACAGCCCACGATAGGCTACAGGATTGCCTTCAAATGTCAGGTTGCCTTCCTCGTCAATATCCTCCTCGCCAGCCAGGACACCGTAGTTCTGTGCTATGGTTTTGCTAAAATCCGAAACGATAGGGTAGGTAACTCCCTTGATACCACCCTGCTTGAGGTCTTGGTTCAGCCACGCAAAGTGAGAGAAGTGCGAGTCTACCGAGCACGCAACGACCTGTACGTCTCGTTTTTCAAACTCCTTTAGCTTGTCTTGGAAAGCGATCAGCTCCGTAGGACATACAAAAGTAAAATCCATCGGGTAAAAGAAGAAGAGGACATACTTTTTGTCTCTAAACTGACTTAGGGTAAAGTTCTCAATGAAGTTGGTGCCTTGTACGGCGGTTGCCGAAAAGTCGGGTGCTTGTTTTCCTACTAGTGTGTACATAGTTGTTCTGTCTAATAAATTGTTCGTTACTTAATTCATGACCATCCAAGCAATCTGCCCGGAGTGTCTCGATTCATCCTTATAACATAGTATTGGATGGATTTGTTCATTCAGATTGTTTCTAGACGGATTTGTGGTGAGGTCGTGTCGATCGTTTTGTTTGCCAAGTGGTGCTCACGCTTTTGGAGTTGCCAGGAAATACATTAACTTTGGCTTGGGGAAAATGCACCGATTTCGTTTAACTTCACACAGTGGCAGGAATGACAAAAATCTCTTTTTCACAGTTTGGAGAAAACTCTCCTCTCTCTCGACTTTTTGGGATACAATACCCTATTATATCCGGCGGAATGGCATGGTGCAGTGGTCATCATCTTGCAGCGGCTGTGTCGGAGGCTGGAGGTCTTGGACTGCTAGGAGCAGGCTCGATGTCTCCGGATGTACTGCGGGAGCATATTCGCAAGACCAAGAGTGCAACGAGCAAGCCCTATGGTGTCAACCTGCCGCTCGCATTTGGCAATACCGAGGAGAATATACGGGTGATTATGGAGGAGAGAGTGCCAATTGTCTTTACGTCAGCCGGCAATCCCAAGACCTACACCTCAACACTAAAGGAGGCCGGAATCAAGGTCGTGCATGTGGTGAGTAGCTCTAGGTTTGCAGTCAAGGCCGAGGAGGCCGGAGTGGATGCAGTGGTCGCAGAGGGGTTCGAGGCCGGAGGACACAACGGTAGAGAAGAGACTACAACTCTATGCTTGGTTCCATCGGTCGTAAAATCGGTCTCGATACCTGTGATTGCGGCCGGTGGTATTGCATCGGGTGCGGCTATTGCGGCAATGTTTTGCCTGGGGGCTCTAGGCGTCCAGATTGGTACCGCATTTGCGCTGACAAGTGAAAGCTCTGCTCACTTGCGCTTCAAGGAGTATTGCGTCTCGCTAGGGGAGGGCGATACCCAATTGCTGTACAAGGCAGTGTCTCCGACCCGCCTAGTGAAGGGCCCTTATTTTGACCTGATAAAGGAGGCAGAGGCTCGAGGAGCCGATGCGGATGAGCTCAGAGCCATCCGCGGGATCGGCCGTGCGCGCCAGGGAATGTTTGAGGGTGACCTAGAGCATGGTGAACTGGAGATGGGACAGGTACTCTCCGAGGTTTCCGAGATACGTTCGGTGTCGGATCTGATGAAAGAGCTCGTACAGGACTATTGGGATACTGCTGAACGGTTGGACGGCTGACAGTTGGTTTTTCTCTCCCTAAATTTCTAGCTTCCCGATGAGATCGTTTATGTCAGAAATATTGTGCCTGGTCATGTACGAAACGATCCCGTCAATGATCTTGAGCGGGGCCAGAGGATCAACAAAGTTGTAGGTCCCTACTTGGATGATCCGTGCACCACAGAGCAAAAACTCTATTGCGTCCTCGGCTGTGCAGATTCCACCCATACCGATGACCGGTATCTTCACGGCATTGTAGACTTGCCAGACCATCCGCAGAGCTATCGGCTTGATGCACGGTCCGGAGAGGCCACCGGTGACTGTCGAGAGTTTTGGACGCCGCCGCTCGGCATCAACGGCCATCCCTAGAAAAGTATTGACAAGTGATACGGCATCAGCTCCTGCATCTTCGGCCACCTTTGCCATGAGGGCAATGTCGGTGACGTTTGGTGTCAACTTCACGATCAGTGGCTTGTGGTAGACTGCTCGTACAGCGCTGATGACCTCTTTGGCGGCGTCCGGTGATACCCCAAAGAGCATCCCACCATGCTTGACGTTGGGGCAAGATATATTTAGCTCAATGGCCGGAATCTTCTCTAGTCCGTCTGCAATTTCTGCGACTTTTACATAGTCCTTTTTTTCGGAGCCATTTACATTCATGATGATATGAGTGCCTAGCTGTGTGGCTCGAGGGTAGATGTGCTCTACAAAGTGAGCTATGCCACCATTTTGTAGCCCGACGGCATTCAGCATCCCGGAGGCTGTTTCGGCCATTCGTACAGGGGAGTTGCCTTCTCGGTGCTCGTATGTTGTCCCTTTGGCAAAGATCGCACCTAGTCGGCTCACATCGTAGACTTTACTCATGAGCAACCCATCCCCAAAGGTTCCGGATGCGGTACATACAGGGTTTTTGAAAACTATTCCTTTGAGATTGACAGATAGATTCATGGTTGGCTTACCAAAGTAGTTCGTTTACATCAAATACCGGGCCGTCTGTGCAGACTGTTTTGTGACCGGCGACTGTTGGCTCTACACAGCAGAGGCATACTCCGAGTCCACAAGCCATCATGTTTTCGAGCGAGGCTTGACAGGTTAGCCCCATACTTTTGCTCCAGTTGGCCACAGCTTTCATCATTGGAGTCGGACCACAAGTGTACACCTCTGAGAAGGCCTCACTTTTTAGGATCGTGTGGTCGGTGACATAGCCTTTTTCCCCCAAGCTCCCATCCTCTGTCGTGATATAAAGTCGCCCCTGCTCGGAAAAACTGTCCAGGCTCGGGAAGTGCTTGCCACTCCGCGCACCCAATAAATATGTGGGGGTTATCCCTTGTTCCTTTCTGAGGTGTTCGCCCAGCTCCAATAGCGGGGCTATCCCCACGCCACCGCCTACTAGCAGGGGCTTCGTCCCTTTGGGGGCGGCAAAGTGGTTGCCTAGAGGTAGTAGGACTTGCCATAGATCTCCGGGTTGGGTCAGGGCCAGAGCCGAGGTCCCCTTTCCCACAACCTGTATAAGCAGCGATAGGCTCCGGTCGGTGTGTCTGTAGATGGACAGTGGACGCCTCAAAAACACTCCGGATGATTGAGGCAAACGGATTTGTGCGAACTGTCCCGGGAGGATGTCCGGTAACTTCTCTGAGGATTTCAAGGTGACCTCAAATAGGGAGGCTGAAAAAAAATGTACGCCAGATACCGTTAGGCTAAGATCTACTATGGGGCGATTGTTATTCATTCGTATTGTTTGTTGTTTCCCGATAGGGTAATAGTTGGACCCCTAAGTGTTTTTGCGAGGTCCTCATGGATACCCGAGCAAAGATACAGTATTTGGGGCAAAAAACGGTTTCGTTCGGCGGTGCGTACGTTGTGGGTCCCAACCTTTTGTTTCCAGAGTGGTCTCAAAAATCTCCTCACTCGGGGTTAAAAAGTCATCGCTATGTACTTCCAAACTATTTTCTTCGGTTGAAAAACTTAAAATCACAGTGTGATTTGAAGAGATCACTTAGTGATTTGAATAAACCACACAGTGATTTGAATAAATCACACTGTGATTTTATCTTTTTCTCCGACCCGGCGCTCTTTTTCTCGGATCCGGTCAAGTTTTTCTACTAGAAAAAGATGTTTTCTTCCTCGTCCGACAGAGCAGGACACTTTTCGACCAAAAACGTCCTGCCTTTTTCTTCTCTCTGTTTTTCCGAAGGTCTCTCGTGCCACAATATAAGGGTGTGGCACTGCTTTTGCATAGATTATGCTGACAGTAATATATTGATACAATCAATGAATTAGTTATGAGTACCAACAAAAAAATAGAAGGAAAAATAGGGGTGCAGAGCGACAACATGTTCCCCATCATCAAGAAGTTTTTGTACAGCGACAATGAAATCTTTCTTCGGGAGATCGTGAGTAATGCCGTCGATGCGACTCAGAAGTTGCGCACACTTTCCTCCAAGGGTGAGTATACCAAGGAGGTGGGCGACCTAAAGGTCGAAGTCAAGATAGATGGCGACAAGCTGATTGTCAGTGATTCCGGTGTGGGTATGACGGCCGATGAGATCGAGAAGTACATCAACCAGATCGCTATATCCGGAGCTGAGGAGTTTGTGGAGAAGCATAAGGACGATGCCGCCTCAATCATTGGGCACTTTGGGCTTGGCTTTTATTCTGCCTTCATGGTCGCAGACGAGGTGGAGATCTATACACAAAGCTACGATGAGTCTGCCCCCAGTATGCGGTGGCAGTGCAAGGGGGATCCGGAGTTTGTGCTAGAGGAGGCCGAAAAACGCCCTCGTGGTACGGATGTTATTTTGCATATCAACGAGGATAACAAGGAGTTTTTGGACCGCATAAGGGTCAGGGCGCTTCTTGAAAAATACTGCCGTTTTCTCCCAGTTCCCATTGTTTTTGGCAAGCAGGTGGAGTGGAAGGACGGCAAGGAGGTGACCACAGACAGGGATCTAGTCATCAATGACACTCACCCTCTTTGGACCCAGACACCAACTGACTTGGAGGACAAGGACTACTTGAGCTTCTATCAGATGCTCTATCCGATGAGCGACGATCCTCTTTTTTGGATTCACTTGAATATTGACTATCCATTCAACCTGACGGGTATCCTTTACTTCCCACAAGTGAAGTCCAACATGGACTTGCAGAAAAATAAAATCCAGCTCTACTCCAACCAAGTATTTGTGACTGACAATGTGGAGGGGATTGTCCCGGAGTTTTTGAGCCTACTCCATGGGGTCTTGGATTCACCGGATATCCCGCTAAACGTCTCGCGGAGCTACCTTCAGGCTGATCATAATGTGAAGAAGATTTCTGCATACATTACCCGTAAGGTCGCAGAAAAGCTTGGTGAGCTCTTCAAGGAGGACCGGAAAGCGTATGAAGAAAAGTGGCCGGCTCTGGATCTTTTCATGAAGTATGGGATGCTGAGTGAAGAGAAGTTCTACGATCGTGCAGAAAAGTTTGTGCTACTCCAGGACACCAATGACAAGCTATATACTCTGGAGGGGTACCGTACCCTCATTGCAGCAGAGCAGACAGACAAGGAGGGGAATGTGGTTTATCTCTATTCGGCGGACAAGGAAAAACAATACGCATACATCAAGGCTGCTGAGGATTGTGGCTACAATGTGTTGTTGCTCAAGGGGCCGCTGGATATCCACTTTGTCAGCATGCTAGAGCAAAAGGTCGCTCAGTCTCGCTTTGTCCGGGTGGATAGTGATACATGTGACAATCTGATCCCCAAAGAAGGCAATAAGGCGGATGAGTCGGCTGTGAGCGAGGAGGACAAGTCGTTGCTTGTCTCACTTTTTGAAAAACAATTGCCAAAGCTTGGCGATGATCAAATCCTCAGTGTGCAGGCATCGCACCAGGGAGAGAAGACCAAGCCACTCGTCGTCATCCAAAGCGAGTACATGCGTAGGATGAAAGATATGGCCCAGATGCAGGCCGGTATGCAGATGTATGGAGCTATGCCGGATAGTTATGTGCTGAGTCTAAACCTTGATAACCCACTGGTACGAGAGATTGCCACCACTTTCAATGCCGATGAATCGGCCGAAGAGTCAAAAAAGATCTTGGCGGATAGGAAAGGGGAGCAAGCTAGACTTGATGTCATTCAGCAAAAATTGAGCGGAACCGAAAAGCTGGAGGACTCCGAAAAAGAAGTGTTGAAAAAAGACAAAGAGGAGACCATGGCAAGGATAGATGAGCTCAATGCCGGCTTGAGTGCTATCTACAAAAAGTTTGGAGATAAGCATGAGGTGTTGGCTCAGCTCATTGACCTTGGGTTGCTCTCTTGTGGATTGCTCAAGGGCGAAGCTCTTGATGCATTTGTGACTCGGTCATTGCAAATGATCAAGTAAGCAAGAGTGAGTGCTGTTGGTCTGCCGGTCACTACATAGGTGAGTGGTCAACGATCAATGCAGAAAAGTAAACTTGTTTGCTCGCAATATACTGTCATGGATAGTACTCGGGTATCAAGCTTTTACAAAACATACATTGCTGAGTAGGTCTGGTACTGAGTTCTTCGGAAATCCAAAGTTTGGCTACCTTTGCGAATATTTGAAAAGGTTTTCAAGCTAATGAACTCAGAAGCAAACAACTTCTTTTTGCAGAGAAGTAACCAACCCGAAGAACAACGTCCGACCTATCATGTATCTAAAATAATGCCAGAGCTTTGGGCACTCCTCTCCGATATGGAGAGAGAAAGCCTGATGCTCTGGTCTCGTTTTGAGAAGGTTGACAAGGATGGAGTTATATTTGATGGCAACCGATCACCGGAGTATCTATACGTGCTTTGTGAAGGGCAGGTGAAGCTGACACAAGCTAGAGAGCGTCCGCAGATTGTCCAGTTGGTTAGCCCTTCTGATTATTTTGGACATGTTCCTTTTCTTGCTGGAGTGGATGAAGGGCTGGTAGCTATGGCTATTGAGGAGTCACTGATTTGCTCATATCCAATCAGTTTTTTTGAGTCTATCCTAGAGGCAAATACGAGTGTTGCAAACTTTTTCCTGAAAGAATTGTCCCAGCGGCTATGGCAGAGCTACAGGCTTTTGATGTCTTTGACTCAAAAACACTTGCGAGGTAGACTGGCAGATGCGATCCTGCTCCTGCGTGATACTTTTGGAGTAGAGGCTGATGGCGTAACCCTCAAGGCGAAATTTTCTCGGTCCAATCTCTCGGAATTGTGCAACATGAATAGGGGAAATGTCACCAGGACGCTCCGAGAAATGGAGTCGGAGGGGGCACTGCTACGAAGTGGCCTGGAGATCAAGATTACCAACCTTGAGTTGCTATATCAAATAAGCAAACTCGGATAGGACTAGCCACAAAGTGATAACGGTCACTGACACACCACAAGGGGCTCACTTGCTGGGCACTGAGCCTATTGGACGCTTGCTCAGGCACTATGCACTTCCTGCGATTGTAGGGAGTGTGGTAAATGTCTTGTACAATGTCGTGGATCGCATATTCATAGCTCAGGGGGTGAGCAGTATCGCTCTTTCGGGATTGGCTGTGACATTGCCGGTAATGACGTTTGTGCAAGCGTTTAGCATCTTGATTGGAGCCGGTGCTGCCACTAGGATTTCTATCCTTTTGGGGCAGAAAAAACGTGATGAGGCGGAAAACTTGCTCGGAAATGCTTTTTTGCTCAGTATTTTATCAAGCATCTTGGTGGTTGTGGGGTGTATGGTTTTCATCAGGCCACTACTGCTCAATTTCGGTGCTTCAGCGGAGTCGCTTCCCTATGCACTTGACTACCTGTCTATTGTACTCCCCGGAAACATCTTTGCGAATATAACCTACTCCTACAATGCCGTAATGCGCTCGACGGGCTACCCCAAGAAAGCAATGTATACGATGATGATTGGAGCGGTGATCAACTTCGTGCTTGATCCACTGTTTATATTTGTCTTAGGGTGGGGAATAAGGGGTGCCGCTGTTGCGACGGTCATCAGCATGGTCGTGGGAATGGTATGGGTTTTGCGTCACTTTCTCAGCAAGGACTCACTGCTGCAAATTCGCACCAAGTACTTTAGGCTACAAAGGCAATATGTACTGGGGATTATCTCGATTGGCATATCGCCCTTTATGATCCAGATACTGGCCAGCTTGGTCATCGTGATAAAAAATACCTCACTGTATCGGTATGGACAACTTTCGCCGATTACGGAGTTTAGTGGTGATCAGGCAGTCGCATCACTAGGAATTGTGAATAGCATCGCTATGCTGATTTTGATGGTGACTTTTGGCATATCGCAGGGGATACAGCCGATTATCGGTTACAACTATGGTGCGGGTAATTATGAACGCGTAAAAAAAACCTTCAAACTCGCTGTCATTGTCAATGTATCACTTGGACTAATTGGCTCTCTGCTGGCTTTTTTCGCCCCGACCCTTTTGGCCAGAGTATTCACACAGGATCCTCATTTGATCAAGGTTAGTGCCACTGCTATCTCAATAGAGATAATAGCTATGTGGGCAGTTGGTTTCCAAATCACCAGTGTCCAGTTTTTTCAAAGTATTGGTAAGGCTTGGCGGGCTATGGTGCTGAGCTTTTCCAGGCAAGCGATCTTTTTGATCCCTCTTTTGCTGGTACTACCAAGTGCGTTTGGTGTGATGGGGGTATGGATGGCACCACCTATTGCGGATGTCTTGTCGGCTAGCTTATCCATCATTTTTGTCACCCTGTACTTCCGACGTGAGGAGAAGTAACGGTACTATTGAGCAACGTATGTGGTGCATCGGTCGGATCAAGTGATGTCGTGGAGTCGTTGGTATTCGATGAACGTAGGGTGCTTGCTGTCCTTTTCTGAAAGTATGATGTGATCCGCATCTATTGGCCATTGGATATTGAGAGTTTGGTCACTCCATATGATGCCTCTCTCTGCTTCCGGGTGGTAATAGTCGTCGCACTTGTAGTGCAAAATTGCTGATTCGCTCAGTGTGATAAAACCATGTGCTAGCCCTTTGGGAATAAAAAGCTGTTTATGGTTTTGATCAGAAAGGTCAAATGCCACGTGTTGGCCATAGGTGTCTGAGCCGGGACGTAAGTCCACTGCAATGTCAAGTATGTGCCCCTTGAGCACCTCGACCAGTTTTGCTTGGGCATACGGAGCGGCTTGAAAATGTAGCCCACGCAGGACTCCATATGTTGATCTTGATATATTATCCTGTACAAAAGTGGTCTTTAGGACTTCTTGGTACTTTGCTTCGGAGTAGGCTTCGAAAAAAAAGCCACGGGTATCTTCAAATACCTGTGGCTCTATGATTATGACACCTGATATTTTAGTCGGAATAACGTTCATTGTGAGGTGGACTTAGATAGGGCTACCACTGCGACGCTTTGTGATGTATACCTTGAACCGTTTATTTGTCTCTAGGTCAGTCTTGAACTTGATGGCGGAGGGAAGTACCTCATTCGATATAGAGGAGGATACTCCTGCACCCTGTCTGCCGTTGCTTTTGGCTTGGGTGCGGTCAATCGGTACAATCACCACTTTGAGGTCTTCGTCCGGATGCGCTTTGATGTGCTGTAGGATCAATGTGGAGATGTTGCCAAAAGTATAAGAACTGGATCCGGAGATGTTGGACGCTCCAATGTAGGTGGTATAGGGCTCGTTGAGCTCCGTGTGCTCTTTCTCAAAGAAGGACTGCAAGCTGTCCTTTGGCAGTAGCAGTAGATATTCCGGTATAGGAAGTGCGTATACACCTTGCTCATTGGCCTCGCCCACTATGGTTAGCGGTGTGGCATTTAGTTGCTTTGTGTACCCAGTCTCCGCTTTGAGCATACGGGAGATTTGTGCTGTTGGGATCGTGATTTCCGTGAAGACACCGGCCGGAGATTTGATATAAGTGTATTCGTCACTTGAGGTTAGCAACCGATCAAGACCACTATTTCCGTAGCGTGACAGTTGTGGCACCTCAGAGGTGTGTGCCAGCTCTTGGATGTGGGTGTTTTCTATGATTGTGTCAATCGTAAAGCCGTCCTTCTTGTACAGCGTGTCTTTGTACTGATAGTAGAGAGAGAGGGCTGTCTTGGAGACTTTTAGGACATTGCCTTTTCCGGCACTGCTCCTAAGGTATATTCCGGGAAAGTATTCGGAGAACTTCTCTTGGCTGGAAAAGATGGGGTCGCCATTTCTTGACTTGTCGTAGAGCTCTTGTCCTATACCCGGGTGTAGGAGGTCGAGCGGTATTTGTACCACTCTCTTTTTATTGATGGTGTCGTTTCCGCGCTCGGCAGTGTAGGACTGCTCTCCTAGCTTGACATCAGAAAGGTACCCACTTACGTCACCTACAGAGTACCGCCTGTGGGGCAGTGGCTTTGACAGCTTGTAGGCCTCCACTTGCATGGGTTGTAGTTTGTCCCCTGTGAACTGGTCATAGTACAACGTGATGAAAGCCGAGTCTACTTTATGATTAATCGGTGTCTCACTGAACTTAAACCCCTCCGGGACATATAGTTGGGTTAGGTATTCGGTGCGTACCTCTCCATACTCTTGGTTGGGTATATACCCGAGGTAACTGTATGATGAGCGGACGTAGATACTATTCCATGTCATGCCTGCGTCTTGGGAGACTTGTCCCGAAACATTTGCCGAAACGGTACGGTACGTCAGAGGGAGCTCATGCGTCTCTATTTCAACCTTGCTGTAGTCGGGTATGATAGAGAGTCCGGTACTGTCGTTGCGATTGTCACAAGCCACTATGAGTACAGCTATCCAAAGGATAATGGCTATTGTGGCTCCTTTTCGATTATTATAGGTCATCTGATATTTTTCTATGGCGTTGCCTTCTAAAAATGCCTCTCCTTTATTGCCAAGACTTGCAAAGTAGCGAGGTAAAGGTAATGATTTCTTACAAAAGCAATCGTTGGTTACTCTTTGGATACGTTCTTCAATAGCTCATCGTAGAGATCGGATATTGCCGAAAAAGACTCTTCTACAGGTAGATACTCTAGGACGTTGACATTCTTTGACTCTTTGGCCCACTTGACCACATCTTTGCTGATGTCCTCTGTGCCAAATACTATTCCGTCGATGTAGTTGAAAATAAGCTTGGTCAGATCCTCGCGTGTCAGTGGTGAGCCATCCAGTAACTCATGGGTTATCCCATCATACTGAAGTACCTCGGTGAGATTTTCGCCAAAAGGCGTCTCAGGTGTCTTGTCGTAGACCGAAAATACCAACTTTGCGCCAGATAGTGCGGGGTCAGCCTTGAAGAGTGTTTTTAGGTACAGAGGTGCCAATCCAGTAAACCAGCCTTGGCAGTGAATGATGTCCGGGACCCAACGTAGCTTTTTGATAGTCTCAAAAACCCCTCGTGTGAAAAATACGGCTCTCTGTACGTTGTCATCATACAAGCGTCCGGTGCTATTGTCGAGGACGGTGCCTTTTCGGGCAAATAGGTCATCGTTGTCAATGAAGTACACTTGCATTCTTTGGGGGAGTAGGCTGGCAACCTTTACGATAAGCTGATGCACACGATCATTAACCGTCAGGTTGACTCCGGATAGCCGAATCACTTCGTGTAGCTGGTGTCTGCGTTCGTTGATGATGCCATAGTTGGGCATAAATACCCGTATGTCATCTCCTCGCTCCAGCATGTCGAGAGGAAGGTGTTGAGATTGATTGCTTACGCTTTCTTCCACATAGGGGGAGATTTCTTGAGCTATATATAGTATCTTTCTTTTCGTCATAGGCATCGATTCATTGTCTTTTTTGCATGCTTCGTACAAGTACGCTTCTCCCCAATCTCTACCCCAAAGGTACCAAAAAAAAGTGACTTTGACTTGATGTCCTGAGGATTGCCCAGCCCCGCTTTATCCGAGTTTGGGGCTAATATGAGGGCGTTTTGTTAACTTTGCACCGAATGAGACTGTCGCATAATGCTACATTCTCCAAGTGTAATGAAATACAGAAAATAAAAAACAGATACTATAAGCTATGGTTCGTGTGCGTTTTGCCCCTAGTCCCACAGGTCCACTACATATTGGTGGTGTGCGGACGGCTCTCTACAACTATCTTTTTGCTCGCCATCATGGTGGAACTATGGTGCTCCGTATAGAGGATACGGACAGTAAGCGCTTCGTACCCGGAGCTGAAGACTATATTGTGGAGTCGCTCCGTTGGCTGGGCATCGAGATTGATGAGGGTATTGGCTGTGATGTTCAGCCCTATGGCCCTTACCGTCAGAGTGAGCGTCGAGATATTTACCGCAAGTATGTTCAGCAACTTCTGGATGCAGGTAGGGCCTACTATGCGTTTGATACTGCCGAGGAGCTGGAGGAGGTGCGTGCACGCATCCCCAACTTCAGCTACGATGCTGCTACGCGTGGCCAGATGAATAACAGCCTTTCGCTTACGCCAGATGAGGTGAGGGCCAAACTCGAAAGCGGGGTCCCGTATGTCGTGCGCTTCTTGGTTGAGCCAGGACGAGAGGTCGAGGTGAATGACTTGATACGAGGAAGTGTGGTCATCAACTCCACTCAGCTTGATGACAAAGTACTCTACAAGAGTAGCGATGACCTCCCCACATATCACTTGGCCAACATTGTGGATGACCATCTCATGAAGATAACGCACGTGATCAGAGGAGAGGAGTGGCTACCGAGTGCACCTTTGCACGTGTTGCTCTATGAGGCATTTGGGTGGGCCGATACCATGCCACGCTTTGCGCACCTTTCTCTGATCCTAAAGCCTCAGGGAAGTGGCAAGCTGAGCAAGCGGGACGGTGATCGTCTCGGATTCCCGGTTTATCCCTTGGAGTGGACGGATCCCGATACCGGAGCTGTCTCATCCGGCTATCGCGAGCAAGGCTATCTCCCCGAAGCGGTCGTCAATTTCCTCGCTCTCCTAGGTTGGAATCCGGGGACGGACCAGGAGTTCTTTGAAAACTTCCAGGATTTGGCCAATAGCTTTACCCTTGAGCGGTGTAGCAAAGCCGGAGCACGATTTGATTACGAAAAAGCAAAGTGGTTCAACCATCAGTATATTCGAGTAGAGCCAGTCGAACGGTTGGTGGAGGTGGTGCTGCCTCTGCTCAATCGAATCGGAATCACCCCGGAGCCTCAAAAGCTAGCTGCTGTCATCAATGTCGTACGTGATAAGGTGCAATTGATACCCGACTTTGTGGACGAAACCGCCTATTTCTTCAGAGCACCACAGGACTTTGACAGCAATGGGGTCAAGAAGCACTGGAAGCCCGAAACGCCACAATACCTCATGCGTATGCTTTCGCTTTTGCGTTCGCTGAGCGGAACCAACCCCTCTCCGGAGCAAATAGAGCAAGCCCTGTACGACGAAATCAATCAGAATGACCTCCCGATGGGAAAGGTGATGAATGGAATGCGACTTGCTCTGGTGGGTGCGGCACGTGGTCCCAGACTGCATGAGATCATAGCCCTTCTAGGTGTGGATGAGTCGATCCGTCGTGTAGAGTACGCAATAAGCCACTTGAAATAGTCATAACCAATCAGACCGTATAGTGGGTTTGGCGATTTCCCCAAACTTTACCATCCTTACTAAGTCCTTGGCAATCACCGAGGGCTTAGTTTTTTTAGCCCGTTCTCGGTCGAAAATCTAATTCACAAACGTATGAGATTGTAGTCTCAGCTGAAGAAGTTGGTTTTTCTTCCCTGTTGATTTCTTTGTCTCTGATTTCAAGCTTTTATCTGCACCTTCCGGATCAGGTGTTTTGCAATGACCTAGTGGTGGAGTAAGGTGGGGTTGGGGGGCCAAAAAGGCCGGCTCATCACTGATGAGCCGGCCTCGTATTCATGCACTCAGATCAATAGGGAGATGAGTACTCCGATCTATTCTCTATTCATCCGATAGTAGCCTAAACTCTGCCCCGGAAGCAAAGTCTGATCCATCTTGTGACGATAGAGCGTTGAGTCGGACATAGCGTGCCGATATGGGCTTGTCAAAGAGTACGCGTTGCTCTTCTCGTGAGTTTACAAATGTTCCTCTGGCGATGGCCTTGCTCCAGGTTTTTCCATCGTCGCTGATCTGTATGGAGTAGTCTTTGATATTGCCGTTGCTACTTCTATCTTGCCTTGGCAGGTAGCTAAAGCCCTTGATGTTGGTAGGTTCATTTGCATCAAATACCACCCAATGTGGGTAGCCTGCCACGGTCACGGAGTACATGCTGTGCCAGATTGTGGATGGATTGTTGTCTACGAGATTGTCCACACCGCCACCATGGGTTTCTTGGCTAGAGGAGTCCGCCACTCGTAGCGGGATGGCCTCTATCAGGGGGTAGGTAATTTCTGTGCGCATCCACGCTTGTCCCGATGGGTAGGCTGTTATTTTTCCACCTCGGCGTAGCTCAAAAGGACCGTCGTATGCTTGGGCTTTTTGACCATCAATGCTGTATTCGATGGCTGTGGGACCACTGAGCTTGACGACTCCGTGTTCGTCTCGGTCGGCAAGTACGACTAGGCTTTTGGGTGCTTGTACCATGGTTTCGGAGCCGGCCGGTACGATCATGAATCCGAATGTGTGTGGCACACTCATGATTCGATCTTCGGCGAGTGGTGCTCCTTGTCCGCAAGAGTTGCCCCCCAGACCAGTTGTGCCAAGGTTTAGGCAGAGGTGTGTTGCAGTGGATGTGGGCAACTGGTACGGGTGTGGAGCCATGGTGAGTTCCATTGCACTGTAGGGTAGCGCACTGGCGGACATGGAGTCACGAGCGATGAATGTCAGCCCACGGCCGGTGTTGCCTTTGGTGAGTTGTGCCCATCTCACTTGCTCTCTATTGCCCATGCTCTGTGGTTTGGGAAAGGGTACAAATTGGTCGGCCACGGTGCTGGTGTACTTCCCGAGATAGGCGCCACTGCAACGGTCGTTGTAGTTGTTCCACGGTCCTCTGCCGTAGTAGGTGTAGGAGTCCATTTCGCTTGGCAGCTCCATTGCATATCCGAGTCTGGCGAGAGCAAGGTTTTTCCTGCTTGGTTGGATGCTTGCCTCCATGCTGATGGCTCCACCAGGGTATATGGTCCACGCCTGTGTGGTGATGAAATGAAAGTCCTCGTCTCCAAATAGCTTGTCCACTTGGTCGATGAGTTTGTAGTGTCCACTATTGGCATCGGACGCTTTGGTGCCATAGGGAGCTTGGCTCTTGACCGTGTAGAGTAGGGTGTAGGTGCCATCGTTGTTTTTGTGAAATGTACGTGAGAGGACGACGTGGCGGAGGTTGTGCAGGCCATTTTGGAACCATCCTTGATAAGCCCAGTTGTCATTGTCCACCGGTGCCCTAAAGGCATTGAGGGCAGGTCCCTTGCCGGGGTTGATCATGTGGTCGCCATCTATGGTGTAGTCATAGATAGTTCCGGTCTTGTCGTCGAACGTAACCTCAAAGCCATCACCTGCAAAGCAGGTCTTGTGATTGTCGGTGACAACTTTTAGTGCAGGCTTGCCTTGGGATAGCTGTGCCAGCTGTGCCAGGGTAAATGGTCTGTCGCTGGGCTTGAGGATAAACTCCTCATCCATCTGGACAAATCCGGCGTTGCTCCATGGCCTGGCGTGCTTTGTCACCAGTTCCAATCGCAAAGTGTATTCGGCGGGGTCTTCTGCTAGGTCGGATTTCTTGTAGGGTAATTCGATAATGCGTGAGGTCCGAGGCAAAATACCGTTTATCTCCTGCCAGTCGGTAGCTTTTACTTCGCCATTTCTCAATAGCTTCACGACCAATGTCAGGTCGTCCAAGGTTGTGAAATAGCGTTTGTTGAATAGCTTGACCAGGCCGTTGTCGACATCTTCGTTGTACAGCCCGACATCTTGGTAGACTTTTTTGACTTCATAAAACTCGGGCTTGGGTTGATGATCCGGGAAAAGTATTCCGTTCATGCAAAACATCCCGCTATTCGGCTTGTCTCCGAAGTCTCCGCCATAGGCAAAGTACCGATCACCGGTCTTTTTGTCTACGGTATAGAGTGCTTGATCCACCCAGTCCCAGATCGCTCCACCCATGAAGAAGTTGGTGCTCTCTATGGCCTCCCAATAATCTTTCAAGTTGCCACCGGCATTGCCCATGCTATGGGCGTATTCGCTGATGTGAAATGGGTACTTGATGTTGTACTCCCCCTTCACTGCCTCACGGATCCAGGCGATAGAGGGGTACTGGTTTGAGCCGATGTCTACGATGTCGTTGTTTCGCTCATACTGCACCGGTCTGCTTTGGTCGAAATCTTTTATTGCATTGTATGCGGCTACAAAGTTGGCCCCCGGCCCGCCTTCGTTGCCAAGTGACCAGATCAGGATGCTTGGGCTATTGACGTGAGCAGCCACAAGCTCAATGACGCGCGATACGTGTGCATTCCGAAACTCAGGTACGTGGCTAAGGGAGGCGTCACCATAATAATAGGCGTGGCTCTCGATATTTGCCTCGTCTTCGAGGTAGAGACCATAGAGGTCGCAGAGGTAATAAAACTGTGGGTAGTTGGAGTAGTGTGAGAGGCGGATGTGATTGATATTGCCACGCTTCATCAGCATCAGCTCCTCGTACATTTGTTGAGACGTGATCGTGTTGCCGGTCTCGGGGTTGATCTCTTGGCGGTTGACCCCTTTCATTTTGATTGGTTTCCCATTCAGATAAAAATAGCGACCGGCTAGACCAAACTCGTCCTCGTTGGCCGGTGTGTCCTTGAGTTCTATTTTCCTAAACCCAACCGCAGTCGAGTAGGTCTGTTGGACCTTGCCTTTTCTGTCAATCAGCTCTCCGACCAGAGTGTACAGGTTGGGCTCCTCAGCACTCCACAGTTTTGGTTGCGGGTGAGTGATGACGGTTTGGGTGAGCGTTGTTTTTCCTTTTTGGGTGCTGCTCAGTGGCGTGGTGGTACTGATACCGGTAGGGGTGTTTTCTTGGCTGTACAGCTTGTTTTGGTAGAGCGTGTACCGCACTTTCCACCCTTTGGTCGCCTTCGTGGATAGGTTGCGAAGTTCTGTGGTGATATTGAGCGTCCCTTGTGTGTAGGTGTTGTCCAGATCGGGTATCACTTTGAGGTCGCGTACGTGTACGGCCGGCAGGCTTGTCAGATATACAGATCTGTAGATACCCGGTAGCCTCCACATATCTTGTGCCTCCAAAAACGAGCCATCACTGTTGCGGTATACCTCTACAGATACTTCATTGGTGCCGCGTACTAGGTATTTCGTGATATCAAAGGTGGCTGTGTTTCGAGAGTTTTTGGAAAAACCTACGTACTGACCATTGATCCAGAGGTAGAAAAACGAATTTACTCCATCAAAGTTGAGCAGAACTCGCCTTCCTGACCAGTTTTGGGGCAACTCAAAGGTACGCTTGTAGGAGCCAACCTCATTGCGATCCTTGTAGGTAACCCAGTCTTTGTCGGGAGTGCGCATCACGCCACCTTTCCAGTCACCTACCTCAACCTTGTGGTAAAAAATATAGGGTTGGTTGGCGTAGATCGGCACGCCGTATTTCAGCGACCCATCTTTTTGGATGCCGGCGACATTCCAGCAACTGGGTACATCTATTAGGTCCCATGATGTGACGTCATAGCCGGTCTTGAAAAAGTCGGCCGGGCGTTCGCCTGGATTTCCTACCCAGTGAAAGCGCCACTTTCCGTCAAGGTCTAGGTAGTAGGTTGTCTTTTCGGATGGCCACAGCTGACGAGCGCCATCTACGTCTTTGTACGAAAAGAAGATGGCATGTGGCTGTTCCCGGTTGAGTGCAATCTCTTGCGGTGAGTCCCACTCTGTCCCTTTGGGCATCGCATCACTTCGGTACGAGTAGCCTGGTACTGAGTGCATGGATTGTGCCAATACAGGTAATCCTTGCAGAAGTGCGGACATGGTCAATAGTGCCGAAAAGAGTCGGCAATGTGTTTTTGACATATTTCTAAATCCTTTTGTTATGAGAATTTGGTATACGGTGTCAGGCCTTTTTGTTTTTTTATATATAGTAAGCCAGCTACGAAGATACGAAAAAAAGGATTAGTTTCCATATTTACTGTTATTGCCAACATGAAAGTATCAGA
Organism: Porphyromonas sp. C0026D3; assembly: GCF_056590775.1. Classification (NCBI taxonomy): domain Bacteria; kingdom Pseudomonadati; phylum Bacteroidota; class Bacteroidia; order Bacteroidales; family Porphyromonadaceae; genus Porphyromonas; species Porphyromonas sp. C0026D3. Next base: position 34,223 of record NZ_JBWPWU010000002.1, on the reverse strand, counting down.
GATAAGGGCTTCTTTTTGACCGGAAGAGAAATCGAAACTACTTGGCCCCGGTTTTTCTTCTAGCCATCTAAGTGATCGTTTCTATCCGCGAAAAGTTTTGCTTCTATCCGTGAAACCGAACGCTTCTATCCGTCAAAAAAACAGTCTCTTTCAATTGCTTGATTATCTGTTGTTTGCGAGGTGCTAAAAATGGTCTGTAAACATGGCCTCTCTGTAGATGTCTTGTGGATTGTTTTTCCATCCTTTTCCCTCCTTGAAAGGTAGCCACTACAAAAAGTGCTGGGTTGGTACATGACACCTTGGTGACGTAGGTGTATATTTTCGTATATTTGTGGCATAGAAGAAAAAAGCATATCAGGCCGGATAACTCGATCAGTTTTTTTGATGAGTCAGAAGCCAAACACGTCTCTCATAACTCTAGGTAGGTTTTGATAAATAAAGTTCGCCGATGACGTATTTGGTCACTTGTCGGCGGCTAATTTTATGTTCACTAAAAACACGTTACTTTTGATATGGAACCAAATGTTGAGTTGATACTTGCTGTCTTTAATGGTCAGGACAGACCCGGGGTAACGGCTTCAATCACATCCGTGCTAGCTGATCATGATATTACGATTCTCGATATTGGTCAAGCAGATATTCATAATCATCTTACCTTGGGTGTCCTTTTTGCGACCACCTCAAATACCAGTGGGGCCATACTGAAAGATCTTTTGTTCAAGGCTAATGATCTCAATGTTTCTGTAACCTTTAGGATCGTCGATCCGGAGGAGTACAGCAAGTGGGTGGGGCTCCAGGGCAAAAATAAGTATATCGTGACGATCCTCTCCAAGACTATTTCTGCCGGTATGGTGGCTGCAATCACTAGTGAAGTGGCTAGCCAAGGTATGAATATTGATGACTTGAATCGCTTGACCGGTCGTATCCCTCTCACCAAACATGAGCGCGTGCCACAGGCTAGTATAGAGATTTCGGTACGTGGTACCCCTATTGATAGGGAGCAGTTGCAAAAGCGGCTGATGGAGATTGCAGATGAGTTTCAGATGGATGTCTCCTTCCAGCAGGATAGCATGTTTAGGCGAATGCGTCGCTTGATATGCTTTGATATGGACTCCACACTTATCAAGACCGAGGTAATCGATGAGCTTGCCGAAGCAGCAGGTGTGGGAGATAAGGTGCGGGAGATTACGGATCGGGCAATGCATGGCGAGATTGACTTCAAGGAGAGCTTTGAGCAACGAGTGCGGTTGCTGAAGGGGCTTGATGTCTCGGTAATGCGCAACATTGCGGAGAACCTTCCCCTAATGGATGGGCTGGAGCGCACCATGCGTATTCTCAAGAAAGTAGGCTTCAAGATCGCTGTTTTGAGTGGAGGATTTACCTACTTTGGCAAGTATCTGCAGGATCGATTTGGGATTGACTATGTTTATGCCAACGACCTTGAGGTGAAGGATGGTAAGCTGACCGGACGATACATCGGTGATGTGGTAGATGGTAGGCGAAAGGCTGAGCTACTAAGGCTGTTGGCTCAGGTGGAAAAAGTGGATATCCGCCAAACTGTGGCGGTCGGTGATGGTGCCAACGACCTACCCATGCTGAGTACAGCGGGGCTTGGAATAGCATTTCATGCCAAACCCAAAGTCAAAGAGAGTGCCAAGCAGTCAATTACGACTATGGGACTCGATGGAATTTTGTACTTCTTGGGCTACAAGGATTCTCAATTGGATGAGCTGGAGTTCCAAAATCTATAAGAAGTATTCAATTATGATTAAGCATATTGTACTTTTTCGGCTAGCCAGTGAACTATCCGGTGAAGAGAAGTCTTATCGTATAGCGGAGATCAAGAAGGCGTTTGAGAAACTACCTGATCGTATAGGCTGCTTGCATGACTTGAGTATTTCTCCAAACCTGAATCCCAAGGAACCCTTTGACTTTGCACTTGTGGCAACTCTTGATGATTTGGTTGATGTCAATAGCTATGCTAATCATCCGGAGCATGTTGATCTTGTGGGGAAGCTGATAAAGCCATACCTGCACTCTCGTGCCGCCGTGGATATTGAGGTGTGAGACAGGAGAAGTCTATATGCGGATCCGCAGGAGAGGGGCTTGTGGCAGATGAGATGCGGATGGCCGGCTTTGTGATCTTGGCACAAAACTATAGGGTGGGGCATCTAGAGGCTGATATTATAGCACTGGAAGGCGATGTGCTCTGTGTCGTCGAGGTAAAGACTCGGGCCAGCAGTGCCGCACTTAGGGACTTGGATGTCCTTATCCCTCCTCAAAAGGAGCGTAACCTGATCACTCTGGGAGATTCTTTTGCACGTACTCACAGGCAACTGAATATTCGCAGTGTCCGATTTGATTTTGCACTTGTCTGCGCCCCAGCTCAGGGGCAACCACATATTACGTATATAAAGAATGCCTTTATCCCCGGAGCTTTGAAGAATTTTTGATCTTCATTCTTTTGCTTGGCTGAAAAAGTTTTGTTACCTTTGCACTCAAGCAAGGGGGTAGGTAGGATGGCGAGATAGCTCAGTTGGTTAGAGCGCAGGATTCATAATCCTGAGGTCGCGGGATCGTACCCCGCTCTCGCTACGTTGAAGTAAGGAATGCCTTCGGAGTAGGTTCTCCGAAGGCATTCCTTTTGTGTTGCAACGAAGTAATGTTTGCGGCTATTTTTACTTGCGTCTACTGCGTGAAGGTGTTTTATCGGAAAATCATTCAAAGTCTCTCGGAAAAATGGATGCTTGTTCCTCCCCGACTTTTCAACGACTCCTACTATGGCTCAACGATGGTGACCCAACCATGAGTATCTACCACGTCTCCATGCTGTATTCTGAGAAGGGTTTTGTACAGTACTGTGCTGATTGGACCGGCCTTGCCACTTTTGGAGAAAGTATATGACTGCCCGGTGTCTAGATCGTCTATCTTGAGTATTGGACAGATAACAGCGGCCGTGCCACACGCTCCGGCTTCATCAAATTCGGATAGTTCCGATACGTGCACCGGTCGATGTTCAACTTCCATCCCTAAGTCTTTGGCTATTTGCATCAGGCTTTTATTGGTAATGGACGGAAGAATGGATGCTGACTTTGGGGTAATGTACTTGTTGCCTTTGATCCCAAAAAAATTGGCTGCTCCACACTCATCTATGTACTCCTTCTCTTTGGAGTCCAAGAAAACAACTGCAGAGTAGCCTCTTTCGTGAACTATTGCCCCGCTTTTTAGTCCTGCAGCATAGTTGCCACCAACCTTTATTGCACCGGTTCCGAGAGGTGCCGCACGGTCATAACCACGCACAATCGCCATTGGTGTGGGACTAAACCCATCTTTGAAGTATGGACCTACCGGACTTGCAAACATGACCATCATATACTCAATGGCCGGACTGACGCCTACGTGGGCTCCGATCCCTATGACCAAAGGACGAATATAAAGTGATGCTCCACTTTCGTAGGGAGGTACGTAGTCTATGTTTTTTTTGACTAATAATTTTACTGCTTTAATAAATGTTTTTTCGGGAAATGGAGGCATCATAATCCCTTCGCACGAGCGTCTTAGCCGCTTGGCGTTTTCTTCCACACGGAATAGTCTGACCTGGTTGTCACTTCCCCTGTATGCTTTCAAGCCCTCAAATGCCTCTTGGCCGTAATGAAGGCATGTCGCCGCCATATGTATGCTTATGGTTGGGTCGGAGGACACTTCAAGGTCACCCCATCTGCCATCCTTGTAGCAACACCTTATATTGTAATCGGTAGGATAATAACCAAACCCAAGATTAGCCCAATCGATCTTTTTCACTTTGTTTGCCTCCCTTTTTGGTGGTTAGCTTTTTCTCTGCTTCAAGCTGTTTTACCTTTTGTTTGAGCTCAGAGATCTCATCTCCTTGGTTTTGAATGGTGATCAATAGGGCATTTAGTTCCTCATTCTCGATAGAGCTTGGGTATTGCTCTTCTACACGTAGGTGAAAGTCGCTAATGACGTTCATATAGTTGTTGAACGCTTCATACTCATTATCGTATGGGCTAAATAGCCTGACGTCTCCGGCTTCTGAGGACATGTAGTAAAAGTGGTCACTACTTTGTAGGTAAGTCCAATCCTGAAGCAATCTTCTATTTTTGGAAAGGCGCGTGCGCTCTGCAAACTCTTGGGTCTTGTTGAATGCTTCTCGCTGTATCACATTTCCCAGCCAGCTATTGGTGTTTTTTTCTTCTTCGGACCATGAGATCGTGTCGGGAATTGAGAGTGTGTCTTTGGGTTGAAGGCTCTTGATTGAGTCGGATGGGGTGGCAAAGCCTATACCCTCTCGTCCTAGATATGCCGGTAGTGCACGGAAGAAGTCAAAGATACCTGAGTCGGAGGGATTACCGGATCCGATGACATCGTAGCTCATGTCTATGTTGACTACATCACCTTCTTGGAGGTCTTTTGCAATCCACGCTGCATACTTGTCAGCGGTAAGTGGGTATTCATTCCATCCGTAGTTGCAAAAGTTCTTGGAGATGTCCTCTGTTAGGCGAGCGTTACGCAGTAGGATCTTTAGATCTGAGGTAACCGCACTTTTGTAGACTTTGTTCGGGCTCTTCCATCCTAGTACATGCTTGGCTCCCTCTGTGATTACTCCTTTGAATCCCATGTCAAAAATGCTTTGGCCGATAGAGTCGTCATATATTAGCTCTGAATTTCTAAAGATTTGTGGCCTCTGTCCGAACATGAGTTCAACCTTATTGGCATGTTGCTCTACTTGAGTCCGAAATTCCTTCTTGTCCTCTGCTAAGGATGCCAGAGAGTGTGCATATGTTTCGCCTAAAAACTCCACACAGCCGGTCTTGGCGAGTTCTGTGAAGCTGTCAATAAGCTCAGGAGCATACATTTCGATCTGGTCCAAGGCCACACCGGATATTGCAAAAGCCACTCGGAAACGATATCCACTATCTTTGATCATCTGAAGGAGCATTTTATTGGCCGGTATATAGGATTGCTCTGCTATACGTCGGAAGATATCTTCGTTTAGGAAGTCGTCAAAGTAGTAGTGGTCATTGCCTATATCGAAGAAGCGGTAGCGCTTTAGTCGAAATGGTTGGTGTACTTGAAATACAAAACTAATGTTCTTGTTGCTTGTTGTCATGGTACCATCCAGTATATTGTTACTCTTGCCTATTCTGCAGTTAGTGCTTGATGATTAGGCTATCGTATATGTTTCTTATTTTCTCTCCTACTTTTGTCCAGGTTATCTTGTTTACCTCCTCCAGGCCTTTTGTTGATAGGAATTCATGCAAGGCCGGATATGAGACAAGGCCGTACATAGCATTGGCCAGCTCCTCTACATCCCAGTAGTCTACCTTTATAGCGTACTTTAGGATCTCGGCACAGCCACTCTGCTTGGATATAATACAGGGGATGCCACACTGCATAGCCTCCAAAGGGGATATCCCGAATGGCTCAGAAACGGATGGCATCACATACACATCGCTTGCCTTGTAGATCTCGTACACCTGCCGTCCTCTCATGAAGCCGGTAAAGTGGAAGCGGTCGGATATACCCCGTTCAGCGGCTAAGGTTATCATATCATTCATCATATCTCCACTGCCAGCCATTACAAATCTTACGTTTTCTGTTTGTTGTAGGACGCGACTTGCTGCTTCCACAAAAAACTCTGGCCCTTTTTGCATCGTTATTCGCCCTAAAAAGGTGATTACTTTATCCTTTACTCCTTTCTTGTCTTGGATTGCAAGGATAGAGGGATCTAGAGGGGTGACTGCATTGTGTACAGCTGTGACTTTTCTGGGGTCTTGGTGGTATTTCTCAATGACGGTTTGGCGCGTAAGTTCGCTTACGCACATGATGTGGTCAGCGTGATCCATTCCGTCTTTTTCAATGGCATAGACTCGTGGGTTTACATTTCCTCTGCTACGATCAAAGTCGGTCGCATGCACATGTACGACAAGTGGAACCCCCAGCACTTGTTTGGCGTGAATCCCGGATGGATAGGTTAGCCAGTCATGAGCATGAATGATGTCATAGTGCTCTGAGCGAGCAATGACTCCGGCAACAATTGAGTAATTGTTGATCTCGTCATATAGGTTGTCAAGGTACCTTCCCGAAAACTCTATGCAACCAAGATCATTCGTTAGCATGTAGCTAAAGTCCGCATAGATATGATCCCGGAGTCTATAGTATAGCTCAGGGTCCATGACTTTTCCGATCCGCTCTTGTACGTAGTCGTATGGGACATCTCGGTAGACAATAGGAACCTCTGATGCCCCAATAATTCGCATAAACGAAGTGTCCTCATCGCCGGATGGGCGTGGCATCACGAACGTTATGTCCACGTCAGGTTGCTCAGCCAATCCTTTTGTCAGTCCATAGCTAGCTGTCCCCAATCCACCCGATATGTGAGGAGGAAACTCCCAGCCAAACATCAATGCTCTCATTACTATTCCTGTTTTTCGTGATCTGTACTCCGAGCCTTATTGTGATCAGGAGAGGAGACGTGGTGGCTCGTAAGACTTAGGTTAAAAATATCTTCAGTTCCTTGACTTAAATACTCATCTATTCGTGTCCGGATTCTTAGAATTGCGGTCAGGCTCATCAGGAACGATATCGCACCCCTTCCGCTATAAGGTGGTGTACCATCATACATTTCAGAGACACACGATATGCCATGAAATCTAGCCTCCTCCTCAAATGGTATCAGCATCCTATCCACGAAATTAATCCCTTCGCGCCTAAAAAGCTTGAGGTATGCACCAAGGTAGTAGTAGATAAGCCATGGCCAGACTCCGCCCTGCATATAGGCATATCTACGATCGTTGATGGCACCACTTAGGTACCCTTTGTAGTAGGGGCTCTTGGGACTGAGTGTCCGGAGCCCTTTTGGCGTTTTTAGTTCGCGCGTGACGATGTCTAGGACCGTACGTTGCAGTTTGCGCGAAAGGGGGGAGTACGAAAGTCCGGCTGCAAAGATCTGGTTAGGTCGGACGCTCCAGTCTGTTGGTTTGTTGTCAGCAACATAGTCAAAGAGGTAATCATGCTCGTTGACAAAAACTCTGACAAAACTTTCTGACACGCGATCAATATAGTCGTCCAAGTGCGGATCTTTCAGGTCAAAAATGTTTCGGTAAAAACAAAGGTTGTTGTACCACAAAGCATTGTACTCCACTATGTAGCCACGTCGATCTACCACGGGCCAGCCATCAATGGTGTTGTCCATCCATGTGATAGGCTCCGATAGTTCTGATGGCTCGGCATAGAGTAGTGTGTTTTCTCGCACCTCCATCATGGGTATTTTGTTTTCCCAGATATAGTTCATCGCACGCTTGATCGTGTCTCCATATTTGGTGAGTGTCTTTTCGGTACCTTCCCATCGGTAGTAGTCCTGTATGCAGTTGACCAGCCACAGTATTGAGTCGGGTTGTGATATTCCCTTGATGATGGCATCTTCCTTACCCTCATCTAGGTAGCTCCATAGGGCTGGTATGATGGTCGCCATCACTTCGTCATAAAGTTGAGGGTTACCGGTCCCGAAGCTTGCGGCTGTCAAGCTCACCAGTGTGTCACGCATGCGTGGCCCAAACCAAGGGCTCCCGGCGATAAGGTACGTGTGCTCATCATCGGGTTTGAAGATACATTGTGTCACGGCATTTTTTAGACAGTCCACATAGGTCTCAATAGGCTTGGCTGCTTCATATGCGTTCATATAGCACTGCTTGAGCGATGCACTGTCTATCGCTGTATCGCATGCTGAGAAAATGATTTCTTCTCCTTTCTTTATGCCAAATTCAAAGTATCCCGGGGTTGGAAGGTCTTCTGTACATGGATTTCCACGAATGAACTCCTTGTCATAAAAGAAGTTTTTGTACCACAGAGGTTGATGGTTCCAGGTTACATCGTTTTTTGAAAGTTGCATGTAGAGTCTCGGAAATCCATCGTAGAGACAAAGAGACAGACCCTGATCCTCCTTTGTGTAAGACCAATCAATCGCCGGGTTTTCATGCGTCAGTTCGCGAACGGTCCTGAACGCCAAGAACGGCCGAAGCCGCAGGGTGGTATCAGAGTGTGCCTCAAGCAACTTGTATTTGACAAGCAATTGGTTTTTGTCCGCAGCAAGGATAATCTCTTTGGATAGTATTACTCCTCCGACCCGGTAAATGTATTTGATGCTTTTGTCATCCGAAAACTCTCGAATGTATTTGTGCCCATTGGGGCTGAAGTGGTCACCGGTGTATTTATGTACCGCAAGGTTGAACTCCGCACCGTGCTGGATGACCGTCTCATCTAGCGAGGATAGCAGTAGGCGAGCGGGGTTCCCGGCATTGAAATCCGGAACAATCAACATTCCATGATACTTTCGTGTGTTGCAACCTACGAGAGTGGTACACATTATCGCCCCCCTGTCGTTTCGCCGAAGGACTTCTTTGTCAAGGGCTTCGCGAAGATTGGTCATTATGGCTCGATCAAATTTTAGGTAGCTCATAGGTATGTTATTTATCGGGGACACAGTCCAGGTGTCATTTGTTATGCTTTTTTGAGAGTGTATTTCTCGTCCTTCATATGAATGTTCGGTCGTGTCCGTCATTACACTTGTGATTAAAGGGCATATATTAGTACACCATACACACCAAAAGTACCGTTATTTCCTGAAATAATCAAGTGAAAGCTCTTTTCTCAATGAGACACCCTTTACCGTGTGAAAAACGCCTGTTTTTCATGGGAAAACAAAACGCTTATAATATATTGAAATACAATATGTTGTGTTTGTTCGGTTTTTTCACGGGTAGAAGCGATCAGTTTCACGGATAGAAGCAAAACTTTTCACGGATAGAGGCGATTGCTTTGTTCCATAAAAGAAAAAAGTACAGACAATGCAAGGGGGCATTTTCATTGGGCCTGTTTGTTGTAAAAAATAGGTACTTTTGCACGGAGTAAAGAAATACCTACAAATGGGTATTAAGACCACAAAGCAAATATAGCGCTATTGATCGTGCTATCGTGAAATGAGCCGATGATGATTTTGAGCGCTGTGTTGGGTTTGAACTTAGTATGGATGCCGTAAAAGGAATTGTATGCGGGGTGCATGCGGGGGGAATAGATGTACGGGTGATTCAGCAGTCTGCCTGTAGTGGCTGTCATGCTCGTGCGGCCTGTACATCGCATGAGTCTTGCGAGCGCATGGTCTCTGTCAGAGACTATCCCGACGGAGTGAAGGTGGGTGATACTGTGTTGTTGGTCGCCAAGGAGAGTATGACCCTGAGGGCGGTATTGCTTGCCTTTGTGGCACCACTGGCTTTGATGTTGATTGTGGCTGTTGTACTCACTGGTTGTGCTGTACAAGACCTAGCGATTGCGTTGGTATTGCTTGCTCTGCTATTGATGTATTGGGGAGGGGTGTATCTTTGTCGTGGGTATATTGATCGCAAACTTGTGTTTTGGGCTGAGCCTGTAGAGCAACGACTCTAGTCCTCACTTTGACGAAATAAAAACAAACAAGAAATATTCACTCATGGTTGTTGGAATAACAATACTTTTTCTGTCACTAGTCGGAGCCATTAGCTCGGTTTTGTTGTTTACCGTGGCGAAACACTTCAGGGTAGTTGAGGATCCTCGGATAGGCGAAGTAAATGCTTTGTTGCCTCAGGCAAATTGTGGAGGGTGTGGCTACCCGGGGTGTGCAGGCTTTGCCAAAGCTTGTGTGGAATCGGAGACTCTGGATGGGCTTTTTTGTACGGTAGGGGGAAATGATACAATGGCCGGAGTGGCTGAAGTCCTTGGACGCTCAGTGAAGAAGGAGGATCCCAAAGTGGCGGTCGTGCGCTGTAATGGGAGTTGTGCGAATAGGCCTCGTACCAACCTGTATGACGGTGTTCACTCCTGTGCAATCGCTGCGCAACTGTATGGTGGAGAGACCGGATGTTCGTGGGGATGCTACGGCATGGGGGACTGTACACTGGTGTGCGACTTTGATGCCATACATATGGATCCTATCACCGGGCTACCCGTGGTGGATGATGATAAGTGTACTGCTTGTGGTGCGTGCGTGAAGACGTGCCCCAAGATGATTCTGCAGCTACGAAAGAAGGGACGCAAAAACAGGCGGATATATGTGGCCTGCATGAACCAAGAAAAAGGCCCTGTCGCCAAAAAAGCGTGTGCGGTATCTTGTATTGGCTGTGGTATGTGTTTCAAGCAGTGTGAGTTTGAGGCTATTGAGATAAAGAACAATCTGGCCTATATAGATGATGTCAAGTGCCGACAGTGCCGTAAGTGTGCCACTGTTTGTCCTACATCCGCAATACATGAACTCAATTTCCCGCTTCCCAAGAAAGTTGAGCAAGAAAAAGCGAAAGCGGAGGAGGTGACCCTATCGTAGACTTTAGGGAATAGGTAAATACGCAAGAGAGTAATCTGAAAAATCGATACTAAAATATCTATGGCTAAGACTTTTAGGATAGGGGGTATTCACCCGTGTGCCAATAAGCTATCGTCCGGGACCCCTATTGTGGCACTGCCTCTTCCCGAGAGTGTGCAGATTCCGATTTCGCAACACATTGGTGCACCGGCTGTGCCTGTGGTAAAAAGGGGGGATGCCGTGAAGGTAGGAACCTTGATTGCCAAGTCTGCCGGTTTTGTGTCTGCAAATATACATGCATCCATATCCGGAAAAGTACACAAGATCGAGGAGGTGGTTGATGCATCCGGGTACAAAAAAACCGTCATTACGATCAAGTCCGATGGTGAGGATGTATGGGAAGAAGGGATAGACAGGAGCGAAACCCTGGAAAAAGAGGTGAAGCTTGCAGCGGAGGATATCGTCTCTCGCATCAATGAGTGTGGAATTGTGGGAATGGGAGGTGCCACATTTCCGACAAACGTGAAGCTCACTCCCCCAAAAGGAATGACCCCCGAAGTGATCATTGTCAATGGCGTGGAGTGTGAGCCATACTTGACTGCCGACCACCGTCTCATGCTGGAAAAGGGTGAGCAGATCCTGATCGGCGCAACAGCCCTGATGAAAGCTACGGGGGTCGGGCGAGTAGTAATAGCCATAGAAGAGAATAAGCCGGATGCAATACAGCACCTCTCGGAGCTTGCACAGGAGTACTCAGGGATTGAGGTCCAACCACTCAAGGTAAAGTACCCACAGGGAGGAGAAAAACAGTTGATAGATGCCGTCCTACATCGGCAAGTGAAGAGTGGACAGCTCCCAATCTCTGTGGGGGCAATTGTCCAAAATATAGGCACGGTCTATGCTATATATGAGGCGGTACAAAAGAATAAACCGCTCATTGAGCGAGTCGTCACGGTGACAGGAAAACACCTTGCACAGCCGGCCAACTATCTTGTCAGGTTGGGAACCTCAGCCTCCGAACTTATCGAAATGTCCGGGGGCGTACCTGAGGGTACCGCGAAAATAATCAGCGGAGGCCCCATGATGGGAAAGGCTTTGGTAGAGGAGGGGGTGCCGGTCACTAAAGGAACCAGTGGAATCCTATTCCTTGATGAAAAGGAGACAAAGCGCAAGCCAATGAGAAACTGTATTCGTTGTGCCAAGTGCGTAAATGTTTGTCCTATGGGGCTCAACCCAGCCTTCCTAATGAGAGATACGGTTTTCAAAGACTGGGAAACCCTAGAGAAAAATCATATAATGGATTGTATAGAGTGCGGCAGCTGTAGCTATACATGTCCAGCCAATCGTCCGCTATTGGATCGTATCCGACAAGGAAAACAGATTGTGGGCGGGATTATTCGTTCAAGAAAATAACACTAGAATAGCGATTAAAAAAGATGTTGAAGTCATTGCTCGTGTCGCCATCACCACATATCCACAGTGGTGACACCATCGAGAAAAACATGTATGGGGTGATTATAGCCCTCCTGCCGGCTCTCGTGGCATCGGTTCTGTTTTTCGGGATTGATGCACTCTTGCTAACCATTGTGTCGATTGTCTCCTGTCTGGTGTTTGAGTTTTTGATTGCTCGGTACTTATTGCGGGAAAAGCAACTCACTATTCAGGATGGATCCGCTCTTCTTACCGGCCTCCTGTTGGCCATGAACCTCCCTGCCAACTTGCCGATATGGATCGTTATTGTCGGTGCACTTGTCGCAATTGGCTTGGGTAAAATGGCTTTTGGTGGCTTGGGCAACAACATATTCAACCCTGCTATCTTGGGCCGTGTTTTCTTGTTGGTATCTTTTCCCCAACAGATGACGACTTGGCCGGCTCCAAGAAGGTTGATGGAAGCCACTGACGCAGTGAGTTCTGCAACCCCACTGGCTATAGTAAAAGGGATTGCCAAGGGAACCGAAGGGTTTAGCGTTGACCAATTGAGTACCGCCTGGGACGTGGTACTTGGGCAAATGCTTGGATCTCTGGGAGAGGTTTCGGCCATTGCCTTGTTGCTGGGATTTGTCTACCTGCTTATAAGACGAATTATCACTTGGCACATTCCGGTCTCTATACTGCTTACAGCATATCTATTTGCCGGAATCATGCACCTTATTAATCCGACACTATACGTATCTCCGTTGATTCACATCGTAAGTGGTGGTATGCTACTCGGTGCGATATTTATGGCCACAGACTATGTGACCTCTCCAATGACCAAATCAGGGCAGATCATTTATGGTGTGGCAATAGGACTGATAACAATGCTTATCCGCCTTTTCGGCGCTTATCCCGAAGGTATGTCCTTTGCGATACTGATCATGAACGCCTTTACCCCAATGCTCAATCGCTTTACCTCCCCAAAACTTTTTGGAGCCGGTAATTTAATCCAAAAATAGATGAAGAAACTAGCCTCAACCCTGCCAAATATGTTGCTGTCACTCACAACAATCTGTTGTGTTGCAGCGGCACTGCTCGCAGTTGTTTACTTGGTTACCAAGCCGACAATTAGCGCACAAGAACAACAGACCCTTCTGGAGGGAATCAGTAAGGTGACACCGGAGTTTGATAATTCCCCATACGAAGAAAAGGTTACCGTCACGCTAGATAATGATGAACTCGTGATCTATCCGGCACGAAAAGACAAAGCCCTTCAGGGTGTAGCCGTGGAGTCCGTTTCCCATAATGGTTTTGCTGGAGATGTAAAGGTCCTTGTGGGATTGGATATGGCAGGAAATATCATTGATTACACGGTGCTTTACCAGGCAGAAACTCCCGGTCTGGGAGCTAAAATGGACCACTTTTTTCACGAAGAGGGCACACAGCACTATGTTCCGGGAATGTCCGTGGCTACCCCACTTGCTGTGGCAAAAGATGGGGGAACGGTAGATGCCATCACTGCTGCCACAATATCTAGTCGAGCTTTTCTTGATGCTTTGAACAAGGCATATACCGCCTTTCAGCTAGCCTTAGACCAAAACCTTCTATCGAAATGAACAAACTGAAAATCATACTCAACGGTATCATTGAGGAGAACCCCACCTTTGTGTTGCTCCTCGGAATGTGTCCTACGCTTGGTACCACGTCCAGTGCGACTAATGGTCTAGGTATGGGGCTTGCCACTACCTTTGTACTCATCTGTTCCAACTGCGTTATATCATTGATCAAGGCATTTATTCCAGATACCGTGCGTATTCCTGCCTTTATAGTAGTGATTGCAACTTTCACCACGGTCGTGCAGATGATTCTCCAGGCATACGTGCCCGTACTCTACTCTGCACTGGGTATTTTCCTGCCCCTGATTGTCGTCAATTGCATTGTTCTTGGACGTGCAGAAGCCTTTGCAGCAAAAAATGGTGTCTTGGACTCTGCGCTTGATGGTGTGGGTATTGGGCTTGGGTTTACTTTGGCTTTGACTCTCCTAGGATGTATTCGTGAATTGCTGGGCAATGGAACTTTGTTTAATTTCAGAATATTGCCGGCTGACTATGGAGTCCTGGTCTTTATCCTCGCACCTGGGGCCTTTTTGGCTCTTGGAATGCTCATAGCCACAAAAAATTATTTCTCTAACCGCCAAAAGGCATAGCCCCCCAAAAAAGACATGGAGTATTTTGTTTTGTTCATTACTGCTGTTCTTGTCAACAATGTGGTGTTTTCCCAGTTCCTTGGGATTTGTCCTTTCCTAGGCGTTTCAAAAAAGTTGACAACAGCGGTTGGCATGGGAGCCGCTGTAGCTTTTGTCCTGACCTTAGCTACTTTGGTCACATTTGCTATCCAAAAGCTCATCCTTGATCCATTTGAAATAGGATATATGCAAAACATTGCATTTATCCTAGTCATAGCTTCTCTAGTACAGATGCTTGAGCTTGTCCTAAAAAAGGTATCACCAGCCTTGTTCCAGGCCTTGGGTGTATTTTTACCTCTTATCACTACGAACTGTGTTATCCTTGGTGTCGCGATTATGGTAATTCAAAAGGACTATAATCTCTCCAAAGCACTTGTTTATGCAGTCTCCACTGCAGTGGGATATGCTTTAGCGATATGTGTGTTTGCTGTTATTCGTGAACAGTTGGACAAAACAGCTGTACCGGCGTCATTCAAGGGAACTCCTATTGCTCTCATTGTGGCCGGGATCCTTTCTCTAGCTTTTATGGGATTTACGGGACTCGTGTAGATCAAGTCTTTTTTGTTTACCTTTGTCTCTAAGAGTAAGTATTTAGAAAACTACACGTCAACCACATTAACACAACCAATATAATGAGCAAGCATAGCATACTCGTCACCGGCGGAATGGGGTACATTGGATCTCACACCACAGTTGAGCTTATTGAAGCCGGATACGATGTGATCATCGTTGATGACTTGTCCAATTCTAATCCGTCTGTATTAGACGGTATCGAAAAGATAACGGGAAAAAGACCAACCTTCTACCATGAGTCTTGCAACGATCTAGATGCTATGGAGAGGATTTTTTCCGAGGAAAAGAACATCTCTGGGATCATTCACTTTGCAGCGAGCAAAGCTGTTGGCGAGTCGGTACAGAAGCCCCTCTTGTACTATAGAAATAACATAACCTCTTTGCTAAATATGCTTGAGGTCATGGAAAGGCATTCTGTCAAAGGGATCGTTTTTTCATCCTCCTGTACAGTGTACGGACAACCAAAGATGTTGCCGGTCACTGAGTCTGCTCCGATACTCCCTGCTACATCACCTTATGGCAATACCAAGCAGATAAATGAGGAGATCATCGCGGATGCGATACACGCAGGTGTTCCTTATAAAGCTGTTATCCTAAGGTATTTTAATCCCATTGGAGGCCATGAGTCGGCACTTATCGGTGAGCTCCCTACCGGAGTCCCCCAAAACCTAGTTCCGTACCTTACTCAGGCGGCTGCCGGAGTGCGCAAGGAATTGACCGTTTTTGGTGACAACTACGACACTCCGGATGGCTCATGCATACGTGACTACATTGACGTGGTAGATCTCTCAAAAGCTCATGTGAAAGCCATTGAGAGGATGCTCAAAAATGAGTCTGAAGATAAGGTGGAATACTTCAATATCGGTACAGGGCGTGGTGTGAGTGTCTTGGAGCTTATCCATACCTTTGAAAAAGCAACCAACGTCAAAGTGCCATACAAGATAGGACCAAGACGTGAAGGTGATATTGAACAAGTATGGGCTGATCCAACTCGTGCTAATACTGTACTTGGTTGGAAAGCTGTAAGGCCACTTGATGAGACTCTAAGAAATGCATGGAAGTGGCAACAAAAAATAAAAAGTCAGCAGATCTAGTGAGCAATACTCTTGTAAAGTAATATAAAAATCCCCAATTACTACCATGTCTATGATATACAACGACTATTTGGTCTTCTCCGGGACAAATAGTTTGTACCTTACCGAGGAGATTTGTAAGAATCTCAATTGTGAAATGGGAAAAATGCGTGTTGACCGCTTTGCTGACGGAGAGTTTGCGGTGAACTATGAGGAGTCCATCCGCGGAAAAGATGTCTACCTCGTGCAGTCAACCAATCCCTCCTCGGATAATCTGATGGAGCTTTTGCTGATGATAGATGCAGCAAAGCGTGCAAGTGCACACTATATATCAGCTGTGATTCCCTATTTCGGGTGGGCTAGGCAAGACCGCAAAGACAAACCAAGAGTTTCTATTGGAGCTAAGTTGATCGCAGACTTGCTACAGACTGCCGGAATTAGCCGTCTGATTACCATGGATCTTCATGCCGATCAAATACAAGGCTTTTTCAATGTTCCGGTGGATCACTTGTATGCCTCGACTATTTTTACGGAGTATATCAACGACAACATTGACCGCGATAACTTGGTCATTGCGACCCCTGATGTGGGGGGTACAAAGCGGGCCAATGCATATGCCAAAGCTCTTGGCGTTCCTCTTGTGATTTGTCATAAGCTGAGACTCAAGGCAAATGTCGTGGCGGAAATGAGAATTATTGGCGATGTTGAGGGTAAAGATGTCCTCCTGATTGATGATATTGTTGATACAGCCGGTACGATAACTAAAGCGGCAAACCTCATGATGGAAAATGGAGCAAAATCTGTACGAGCCCTTGCTTCTCACGCCGTTATGAGTGATCCTGCCACATCACGAATAGAGCAAAGTGCTCTTACCGAGATGCTGTTCACAAATTCAATCCCCTACCACAAAGGCGGTAGCAATATCAAGTGTTTGTCTGTGGCACCGCTTTTTGCGGAGGCTATCCGTAGGGTAAGCAGACACGAGTCCATCAGTGATGGACTCTATGGAATGTAATCGAGGGATCTTTTTCCTTGATCATCAAACCTCAAAAGCGTAAGGCGACTCAGAATTCGACGATTTCTGAGTCCTTTGCGCTTTCTTTTCGGCGTATGCTCTTGGAGTGGTTCCGTCTAAACGGACGTGACCTACCGTGGCGTGGAACCAAAGACCCATACAAAATTTGGGTCTCTGAGATTATTTTACAACAGACTCAAGTCGTACAGGGCCGTGCATACTATGAACGTTTTATCAATGCTTTACCCGACGTAAAGGCCTTGGCAAGTGTTTCTGATGACAGCTTGTTGGTACTTTGGCAGGGGCTGGGATACTACTCTAGAGCGCACAACCTCAAGTATTCAGCACAGTTGATAATGGAGCGCTATGCCGGCGTGTTCCCGAATACAGTTGATGGGGTCGCCTCTCTAAAAGGGGTAGGCCCTTACACTACAGCAGCAATTATGAGTATTGCATACGACTATCCATTGGCTGTCGTCGATGGAAATGTCTACCGAGTACTTAGTCGGCTTATGGGATCCGAGCATCCTATCGATACTGTGCCGGGAAGAAGGTAC
This sequence comes from Porphyromonas sp. C0026D3, assembly GCF_056590775.1. Classification (NCBI taxonomy): domain Bacteria; kingdom Pseudomonadati; phylum Bacteroidota; class Bacteroidia; order Bacteroidales; family Porphyromonadaceae; genus Porphyromonas; species Porphyromonas sp. C0026D3. Next base: position 16,996 of record NZ_JBWPWU010000002.1, on the reverse strand, counting down.
TATGCCGATTTAGCTAATCTTTTGTTGGATCCCAATTTTCCTTCTCACTACAACCAAGCCATGATGGACTTGGGAGCACTCGTCTGTACGCCGCGCAACCCCTCTTGCGAGGATTGCCCTGTTTGTTCTTTGTGTCAAAGCCGTGGCACCACCTTGGTCAACCTGCTTCCCCGGAAAGAAAAACGCACTCAAGTTGCTGAGAGATACCTATATTTTTATCTGTATATCCATGATGGCCGTTTTGCTGTTGAACGTCGTGGAAAGTCTGGTATTTGGAAAGGTCTCTATCAGCTTCCTCTAGATGTAAGTGAGTCGCCAAAAACTTTACCTATGTGCCTGAAAGACTGGACTGTGGTAGATGAAATTATCCTTCCTGATCACCGCCTCTCACATCGTCTCCTTCACATTAAAGTATATATTTGTAATCAGAAAGAAGATGCTGTCAATGACAAGTCATGCGACTATGACTGGGTCAAAGTCTCCGAGCACCAAGACTTGGCTTTTCCAAAGCCATTGCGAGCTTTCTTGGATCAATACTTTTCTGCTTCATCTCTTCCATTATTTTGCAGTACTCCATAGCGAGTGCGCTGCTATTTTACGGGACATTCCACAGGGTTGCGCAGCTTTTCATTGAAGCTTTTTGAAAAAAGGCTTTTTCGTGGTACTAGTCACAATAAAAGACCGGATAGATAAAGATTTCTCCAATATCTATCCGGTCTTTTGGGTTATTTATTCGGGCGGAGAACCTTATTTTTTCTTAAACTCTGCCAGCCCGGAGTTGAGCCAATCAATGTACTTTTTGACGTCTTCGTCAAATCCATAGCTAGGAGCAAGGGGTTGCCCAGCGTTATCAAGCATGACGTAAAATGGCTGTGCGTTGCTACCAAACTTGTACCTCTGGAAGTAGCTCCACTTATCCCCTACAGTCTTGAGTTTACGTTGCTGCCCATTCTCAGTAATCAGAATGGTCTCAGGTAGCTGTGTCTTGTCGTCTACTATGAGTGTGATGAGGACAAATTGGTTGTCAATGATCTCTTTCACCGTTGGATCTGTCCAGACAGAAGCTTCCATCTTTCGGCAATTGACGCAACCATAGCCAGAGAAGTCGATAAGGACTGGTTTGCTCTGCTGGGCGGCATAGGCCATGCCTAAGTCGTAATCTCGGAATTGTGGGTGTACTTCCGCGTCGTATAGGTTGAAGTCTTGGGTGGTAAGAGGTGGTGCAAAGGCACTGATTGACTTCAGAGGCGCTCCCCACAACCCAGGTACCATGTAGACGGAGAATGCTAGAGAGATGATACCCAAAAAGAGACGGGGTACTGTGACGCGCTCAAGGGGCGTATCGTGCGGAAAGGTGATTTTCCCAATGAGGTATAGTCCAAGTAGGGCGAAGATAATGATCCAGAGCGATACAAAGACTTCACGATCCAGAATTCCCCATCCGTAAGCCAAGTCTGCAACCGACAAAAACTTGAGTGATAGTGCTAGTTCAAGGAACGCAAGGACAACCTTGACACTATTCATCCAGCCACCACTTTTAGGTGCACTTTGAAGCCAATTCGGGAAAATGGCAAATAGGGAGAAGGGTAGAGCCAGTGCCAGCGCAAAGCCAAACATACCTATTGCAGGCCCGAAGATATCTCCTCGAGATGCCGCATCGACGAGTAGTGTCCCGATGATTGGTCCTGTGCATGAGAATGACACGAGAACCAGAGTGAAGGCCATGAAGAAAATACTCAGTAGGCCTCCTGTGGACTCTGCTTTAGCATCAAGTTTATTGGTCCAGGACTGTGGTAGGACGATCTCAAATGCGCCAAAGAAACTGACTGCAAAGGCCACGAGCAGCAAGAAGAAAATGACATTAAACACTGCATTTGTAGCTAGACTATTGAGGGCACTAGCTCCAAATATTCCGGTGATGATTAGCCCAAGTCCTAGGTAGATGACGATAATCGAGATGCCGTAAATGATAGCATCGCTGATGGCTTTTTTTCGATTTTTGGTCCGCTTTAGAAAGAACGACACAGTCATTGGTATCATGGGCCAGACACAGGGAGTGAGTAGAGCTATCAGACCACCAATGAATCCGAGCGCTAGGATGATCAGAAGTGAGCTATCCGTGGCTTGTAGGTTTTTGTCTCCGTATGCCTTGAGTTCACTGATTATAGGTGTCCACATTGGATTTTTTTCACCTACTTCGTTAGAGGTGAGTAGTGGGGAGATTTCTCCGGCACCTTGAGTCTTGGTGCTGTCTTGCTCTTCAGCAATGGGGGCAGTTTCTTGCTGACCATCCGTAGTTGCCTGGCTTATCTTTAACGGTGTGGCAAGATCAGAGGATGTGATTTTGAAGCTTACCCTCGTAGGAGGTGTGCAGGTGTTGTCATTGCACCCCATGTAGATTAGGTCCCCGGCGAGTACGAACCCGGTTGGGTCGGTGATCTGAAACTCCTGTGTGAGTGTGAATGGTTTGGAGTACCATTGGAGATCCATGTCAAAGTTTTGGTCGTGATGGGTCTCTGGCTTGCTAGAGGCGGTGAGTTGGCTACTTGCCTTTACTCCTTTGCTCTCGTCTAGCTCAACACTGGTAGGAGTAGGGCCACCTTTGGGCAACTCTGTGCCGTAGACGTGAAAGCCGTAAGTGGGGGTGCACTTGAATGTCACCGTCAACACGCCATCCTCGGTGTTGGTGTGGTTAATTTGCCAGCTTGCGGCCTCAATGATCTGGGCCTGGGTCACAGTGCCCGGTTGTACAAATGGCACGATGAGCACCAATGACAGTAGTAGCAATAGTCTCGTGGTAGTACGTTTCATTTCTGTTGTATGAAGAAAGGTGTAAAAATTGTTAGTACCCAGTTTTTATCTGTCTTGTAGTCTGTCGTTGCGGAGCAGTGTGAAAAAGTGAGATGGAAATCCTCGCTTAAAGTCTAGCCGCTGCCCAGTCTTGGGGTGCCTGAAGGAGAGTCGAGTCTGGAGTAAGGCTATGTTTTTATCGGTCTTGAAGCTTGATTGCGAGCGAATGTCTCCAAAAATTTTGAGGTTATTGTCTTTCATGACTTTTCGGAGATTGTATATTCTAGCTCCATTGACAGAAACTTCAAGTATAGCCATGCCACTGTTTTCGCTACGCTTGAGGATTTTGTATTTTGTGCTGACACTACGGCTGTAGTGCTTGTCATCGGACTTGGTTTCACTGATTAGCTCTCCTGTGGAGTGGGTGAGCTCGCCTTCAACGCAGAGCACATAGACTTGGTCGCAGATGTACTTTTGCCAATGTCTGATCATTTCGGTCTTGGCGGCGATATTTTTTGCAAAAATAACGTAACCTTCCGTGTTGTTGTCTTGGCGAGTGATCATGAATAACTTGGCATCGGGTGTGGTCTGCTTGAGATGTTGGCTGACAATCCAAATGACCGTGTTTTCCTTTTTTCTGTGTCCAGAATTGACTGTTGGCAGTCCGGCTTTTTTGTACACCACTATGTAGTCGCTGTCTTCCCATATGACCTCAATGGTATTGTGTTTGAGTTCTCCGGGAGGGATGCCTTCGTGTACCGTAATCTTTGCTCCCAAGGGCAGTGCCTTGGTGGCTAGAGTTGTGACCATACCATCTACTGATACGCGCCCAGTACCCAATAGCCGCTTTGTGGCCGTCCGTGATCGCTCTGATTTTTGTTGCAGCACTTCAAGAAGGGTCCCTTCAGACGTAACCCGGTAGGTTTCTTGTACTGGGCTTGGGTTTTCTTCTTTTGTCAGTTCTGATCGCTTTCGCGAAGGAGTGCTACTCATTTTGTCTTATGTATATTATTGTTTTTGAAGTCTACGCTGATCCAAAGGGTACGAGTTACCTAGATTTGATGACGCAAAGTTAATCATTTTCATATATCTGAGAGTGTTTACTTGATGGATTATGCTTATTTTGGAGAAAAGCAGTATTTCCTGTAAGTTTGTGAAGATAATCAACGTTTCAGCAGTTAGGTGTCTTGTGTCGGACATGAGATATCCCTGATTTGATAAAAAAAGAACTGATGATAAAAGCAACAGGGTTGATCCCTGAGTGGTCTTCTCAGGATGCCGTGTTACTCTCATGGCCTACGGCAGAAATGGATTGGGGTATGTATCTACAGTCCGCAGTCAATTGCTATAGCGAGATGATACATGCTCTACTGGAGTTTGTGGATGTCTTTGTTATGTGCCAAACAAAGGATGAGGTTTTGAATTCCCTGGGGGACCTTTCAGGGGCAAACTATCGGCTTCGCTTTGTTGAGCACATGCCACTCAATGATACTTGGATTCGTGACTATGGTCCCCTTTGTACCCTACAAGATGGCGAACGGGTCGTTGTTGATTTTAGGTTCAACGCCTGGGGGCAAAAGTTTGCTTCGGATCAGGATAACCAGTTGATTCTGAGACTCTATGAACGTGAGTTCTTTGAGCCGAGTGTCTGGGTCAAAAACAAGCAAAACATAGTATTGGAAGGTGGGGGTATTGAGGTGAATAGCATGGGGGTTGCCCTAACGACCTCGCCTATGTTGCAGGCGCCCAATCGGAACACTTGGTTGCCCGAGCATGCTCAGTGTGCGGAGATAAAGGCAGCTTTGGGGGTAAAGCAACTATTGGTGCTGGATATGGACCCTTTGGAGGGAGATGATACCGATGGACATATTGATACGATGGTACGTTTTGTGGACGACCACACTCTCGTGACGGTGGTTGAGGGAGACTTCCCTTTCCCTTCCGTCCTACTGCCGATGCCAATGCCTAAGTACTATGATGGACGTCAACTGCCTGCAACGTATGCTAACTTTTTGATTACCAATGGAGGAGTCCTTGTCCCCACCTACAATGATCCGGCGGACGAGGTGGCAATAGGGGTTTTGCAAGAACTGTTTGAGGACCGAAAGGTCGTTGGAGTTGACTGCAGGGCTTTAATCTTGCAAAACGGATCGTTACACTGTGCCACGATGCAATTGCCCGAGGGCTTCTTAAATAAGGCGATGCCATGAAGATAGGAATTATTCAACAACACAACAATCCCAACCTAGAGGATAATAAAAGAAGACTTGCTGAAAAAATTCGAGGCTTAGCGCGAGATGGTGCACAGTTGATTGTGCTACAGGAGCTTCACAATAGCTTGTATTTCTGTCAGGAAGAAAATGTGAAAGTATTTTCTCTCGCTGAATCTATTCCCGGACCATCAACGGAGTTTTTTGGAAATATAGCCCATGAGTGTGGTATTGTATTGGTAACCTCTTTGTTTGAAAAAAGAGCTCCCGGACTATATCACAATACAGGGGTTGTTTTGGAAAAAGATGGCTCCATAGCCGGAGTCTATCGCAAAATGCATATTCCGGATGACCCCGCATATTATGAGAAGTTTTACTTTACTCCGGGTGATTTAGGCTTTGAACCAATAGATACCTCTGTCGGGAGGCTTGGGTTATTGATTTGTTGGGATCAATGGTATCCTGAGGCCGCTCGCCTAATGGCGATGGCTGGTGCAGACCTCTTGATCTATCCGACAGCGATAGGAACGGAAAGTACCGATACCCCTGACGAGCAATACCGTCAATTGGACGCATGGCGTACAATACAGCGTGCTCATGCTGTCGCAAATAATTTGCCGGTGGTTGCTGTAAACCGAGTCGGCTACGAGCGGGATCCATCAGGGCAGACGGGGGGAATTACTTTCTGGGGCAACTCTTTTGTGGCAGGACAACAAGGAGAGATACTCCGAGAACTTTCGCAAGTAGATGAGGAAGAGTGTGTCGTGGAGGTTGATCTCCTCCGGACAGAGATAGTGAGATGCTGGTGGCCTTTTTTCAGGGATCGGAGGATTGAGCACTATGGCGATCTCACACAGAGATTTCGCAGGTAAAGAAATATATTCATAGATAAGACGACAATACTTATTATGTTGAAACTGGTGGAGAATGATCAATGGCTACAGCCCTTTGAGCCTGCTATAAAAGGCCGGATGGACTACATGTCTGCAAGAGAAAAAGAACTGACGGTAAATTGCGGAGGAGACCTCTCCAAATTTGCCCTAGGTTATCTTTACTATGGCTTGCACAAGGAAAAGGATGAGTGGGTGATGCGAGAGTGGGCTCCCAATGCCACTGCTATATATTTTCTCTGTGACGGAAATGGTTGGAAGCGTCACGAAGCCTTTACGATGAAGAGACTGGATGGTGGTGTGTGGGAACTCTATATGCCGGAAAATGCCATCAAGCATGGTGATCATTACAAGCTTTTGGTTGAGTGGCCGGGAGGAAGTGGAGAGCGCATCCCGGCATGGTGTCGCTATACTGTTCAGGATCCGGATACAAAGATTTTCAGCGCACAGGTGTTTGATCCCGAGCAGCCTTACTCATTTCTTTACAAGCGCCCGGTACTCAAGGATGAACCGCTTCTGATATACGAGTGTCACATAGGGATGGCGACAGAGGAAGAAAAGGTGGGGACTTATGATGAGTTTAGGGTGCAAGTACTTCCTCAGATCAAACAGAAAGGATATAATGCCATTCAGATCATGGCAGTGATGGAACATCCCTATTATGGATCGTATGGTTATCAGGTGTCCAGTTTCTTCGCTCCTTCATCACGTTTCGGTACTCCCGATGACTTCAAACGATTGGTGGATGAGGCTCATGAGCTCGGGCTATTGGTCATCATGGATATTGTTCACTCCCATGCGACGAGAAACGAGGAGGAGGGTATTGCAAAATTTGATGGGACCTTCTCTCAATACTTTCATGAGGGCGATCGCATGTTGCATCCTCAGTGGAACTCAATGTGTTTCGACTATGGGAAAAATGAAGTCTTGCACTTTTTGTTGTCCAACTGCCAGTATTGGCTGGATACGTACCAGCTTGATGGTTTTAGATTTGATGGGGTCACCTCCATGCTCTATATGAGCCATGGAGTTAATCAATCCTTTTGTACCTATAGCGACTACTTCAATGGCACCCAGGATGGAGATGCAATCATGTATCTGCAATTGGCCAATAAGTTGATTCATCAGATTTATCCTCATGCGATTACGATAGCCGAAGACTTTAGTGGTATGCCGGGGATGGCGCGTCCTATCGAAGAGGGCGGAATTGGTTTTGATTACAGATTGCAGATGAATATCCCTGACTTTTGGATTAAACTCATCAAAGATCATGTGGATGAAGACTGGAAGCCTGGGTCAATATGGTGGGAAACGACCAATCGACGCAAAGACGAAAAAAATATCTCTTATGCTGAGAGTCATGACCAAGCCATGGTTGGTGACAAAACTCTGATTTTCCGGCTTGTTGACCAGGCTATGTACTGGCACATGGATCGGGCGGATGACAATGCCGAGGTTGCTCGAGGGATTGCCTACCACAAGATGATACGTCTCGTGACGGCGACGACCAATAATGGAGGATATCTCAATTTTATGGGCAATGAGTTTGGACATCCTGAGTGGATAGATTTCCCCCGCGAAGGCAACGACTGGAGTCACCAGTATGCACGCAGGCAGTGGAGCTTGGCGACCAATGGGTACCTAAAGTATAGTTGGCTCCAAGATTTTGATACCGATATGCTCAAACATATTTGTAGCGTGAGCCATTTTGACCAACTCCACTTGGTGAAACTTTGGGAGCAAAACGATCAGCAGGTTTTGGCTTACGAGCGCGAGCGTTTTGTGTATGTCTACAACTTCCATCCAACTGAGTCGTATGTAGACTATCGTGTGCTTGCCCCCTGTGGAAAATACCGAATCATCCTTGACACGGATGACAAAAAGTATGGAGGGTATGGCTTCCAAGATCATAGTGTTGAGCACTTCACGAAGCATGATGATACCTTTATGTACGATGGGAAGGGGTGGCTGAGCCTCTACCTGCCGGCCAAGAGTGCGATTGTGCTTGAGATGGTAGATGTTCAAGATAACTCTAGAAGAAAAAATAAATGAATAACAATATTTCCAATAGCTCAATAACATCACTCCTTCGATTCACTCCAGCCTACAAGACCACCTTGTGGGGAGGAAAGCGGATCTATGAATACAAGGGACAAAAGGCACCGGCTGATAATGTAGGCGAGACGTGGGAGATTTCCGCAATGCCCGGCGATGAGTCTGTGGTGTCTGGTGGGCTTTACGATGGACAGAACTTGGCTGAACTCACAAAGACCTATGGTGCTTCACTGCTTGGAAAGCATGTTTTTGAAAGGTTTGGCTCACACTTTCCTCTACTCATCAAGCTGATTGATGCCAATGATGACCTAAGCATACAAGTTCATCCGAATGATCAGTATGCCAACAACAACCATGGAGGTAAGTTGGGCAAAACTGAAATGTGGTATTTGCTCGATTGCACCAAGGATGCCAAGATCTATGCTGGGTGGAAGAAAGAAACCAATCCCTCTGATTTAAAAGAGATTGTAAAGACCGATGCAGTACTTGACTACTTGATGCTTCACAAACCTGTCCGAGGAGATGTCTTTTTCCTTCCTGCCGGCAAAGTGCACAGCATAGGGGCCGGGTGTTTCGTCCTAGAGATTCAAGAAGCATCAGACCTTACTTATCGCCTCTTTGACTTCAATCGCACCGATGCTCAGGGCAATAAAAGAGAACTTCACATAGACCGAGCGGCTGATGTCATTGACTATAAGGTGGATACCACCGGAATTCTCCACTACGACAAAACGGTCGAAAACCGGCCGGTCATATTGGCTAATTGCCCCTACTTCTGTACCTCTATATGGAGGCTGACGGAGCCAACACTCAGACTTCCGCTTGAGGAGCGTGACTCGTTTACAGTCCTATTTGTCGAGGAGGGAGTAGTGGAAGTGGAGACCGAGGACGAAAAACTCTTGCTCTCGGCTGGCAACATGATCCTGATTCCTGCAGCACAGCAAAAAGTCCGAATCAACCTTACCGGCAATAAGGCGCATCTTATCGATTGTTACATACCATGAGAAGATTCCTTCATGCGGTGTTGATACCGCTTCTCATTACCAGTTGTGGCTTGTTCCAAAAGGAAGCCACTGCTCCTCGGTACGTGACGATACTTGCCGTAAACGACATGCATGCAGAGCTGGATAACTTTCCCCGCTTTGCATTCATTGTTGACAGCCTTAGAGCAATCTATCCGGATCTGCTTCTCGTGTCTGCTGGAGACAATCAGACCGGCAACCCTGTCAATGATATGTATCAACCGACCGGTTGGCCGATGATTGCCCTTATGAATGAAGTCGGTTTTGACCTTTCAGCTGTTGGCAATCACGAGTTTGACTCCAACAGCACAGGATTTGAGTATTTGAGCCAAAAAGCGAATTTTCCCTTTTTGTGTGCCAACTTCAAGAAGCCTGATGATTCGGTGCTCCAAGTAAATCCCACTCACCAGATTACCCTCAAGGATGGCACCAAGGTGGGCTTTGTCTCTTTGCTAGAGGTGAGCAAATTGACCGGATTGCCTAGTAGCCACCCGGACAAGGTGAGGTCTTATACCTTTTATCAGCCACTCAGTGTCGTAGATCGCTTTAAGTCCTTTGCCGACTCTGTTGACTTGGCTGTTTTTGTGAACCACATTGGATTTGAGGATGATCAAGTGCTGGCAACCATGCTTAGCCCGGATCGATTCCCGCTCATTATTGGTGGCCATACACACACGCTTGTACCTGATGAAACCAGTGTGAATGGAGTCCACATAACCCAAGCCAAGAGCAATCTTGCCTACACGACGCTTATCCGTGTTCGGATCAATCGTGATGGTACCAAGCAGGTAACTTCCAAAAACATTTCGGTGGGAAAGGAGGGCTCCGTTGACCCAAAGGTCAAAAAGATGGTGCATGATTTTACGACCAATCCCACACTGCAACGAAAAGTGGCCTACAATCCGCAGGACCTCCAAGACAAAGCACAGATTGGCTATATGATGATGGATGGACTGAGAAATGTGTGCCACACTGACTTCGCTTTGATCAATGGCGGTGGAATCCGTATCCCCTCTCTGTCAAAAGGGGATATAACGGTCATGCAGGTCTACCGTACTGATCCCTTCGGCAATGAGGCCTTGGTATATCGCCTGACCGGTGAACAATTGCGTGAGTTGATTATGGCGCACTGCAACGGTGACAAGTACCATATCTGCTACCCATCGGGCTTCCGAATCATCTATCGCATGACGCCCAACCGTTCGTGCGATGATATTGAGCTCACACTCCCTCACGGCGAGCCACTGGATCTCAACCGCTCCTATACCGTCGCAATCAACAGCTACCTTACCTCGGCGTTTTTGCCAAAGGGGATAGCACCGCTCCATGCCACACACACCATGACAGCGGAGCTGATTGTCCAGTACCTGTCGGCACTCAAAGTGGTCCCCAACTACCAAGCAGAAAACCGAATAGAGATTATCGAGAAGAACTAAACAAAATATACTAACCAAAAAAAATTACATCATTTATGTTCAAAAAAAACATTGGTATGCTTGCGTCACTCTTCGCACTCGTCCTCGGATGTGTAGCATGTGGCGCTAGCTCAAATCAAGACAAGACAGCTCTGCCCGGTATCATCAAGACTGAAGTTCCCGAGCGTCCTGCCGGCCAAGAGGATATGCTTGGCTATGCCGCACCGGCCATTGATACGGTTCGTGTCGGTTTTATTGGTTTGGGAATGAGAGGTCCCAGCGCGGTTTCTCGCTTCACTCACCTTGAGGGGGTAAAGATTGTTGCCCTCTGCGATCTGCACGAGGATCGTGTTCAAAAGAGTCAGGAAATCCTGACCAAAAGCGGTTTGCCTGAGGCTGCCGGTTACTTCGGGAGCGAAGATGCTTGGAAGGAGTTGGTAGATCGTGACGACATTGACCTAGTCTATATCGCCACCAACTGGCAGACACACGTTGAGATGGCCAAGTATGCCATGGAGCATGGCAAACACGTGGCGATAGAGGTGCCGGCAGCCTTTACGCTGGAGGAGATATGGGACCTCATCAATACTTCGGAGCGCACACGCATGCACTGCATGATGCTGGAAAACTGTGTGTACGACTTCTTCGAGATGACCACGCTCAACATGGCGCAGCAGGGCGTCCTAGGCGAAATCCTCTATGCCGAGGGTGGCTACATCCATCAGCTTGAGGAGTTTTGGCCATACTATGAGGGAAATTGGCGCATGGACTACAACCACAAGCACCGTGGCGATGTCTATCCCACGCACGGTATGGGACCGGCTTGCCAGATCCTGAATATCCACAGAGGTGACAAGATGAATACACTTGTCTCCATGGATTCTGATCCTGTATCCATCCCTGCCTACCTCAAGGCTCATGATCAGGATGCATCGGAGTTCCAAAACGGTCAGCATACCTACTCCATTATCCGTACCGAAAAAGGAAAGACCATCCTTATCCACCACGATGTGGCGACCCCTCGTCCCTACTCACGCCAGTACAATGTGGCCGGTACCAAGGGCTACGCTTCCAAGTACCCAACGCCTGGCTTTGCCCTACAGCCGGAGAGCTTGGAGGGAACCACCTTGCCTGATCACGAAAACCTCACCGCACACTCTTGGATGAAGGCTGAGCAGCAACAAAAACTCATGGAGCAGTACAAGCACCCCATCACAGCAGAGCTGGAAAAGACGGCCAAGGAGGTTGGAGGACACGGTGGTATGGACTTTATTATGGACTATCGACTGATCTACTGCCTGCGCAATGGTCTACCGCTGGATATGGACGTCTACGATATGGCAGAGTGGTGCTGTGTCATTCCGCTCAGCAAGCTCTCAATCGAGAACGGTAGCATGCCTGTTGAGGTGCCGGACTTCACACGTGGAGCGTGGAATCGTATCCAAGGCTACTCCCATGCGATGAAGAAATAACCCGTAGGCGGAACCACTTCTTGGTTCCGATAATTACGGAGGAGGTTGTGTCCGATAGTGCGGACACAACCTCCTCTCTTTTTGGGGCGACGCTATCGCAGTGTCTCGGGGCGACCTCTAGTAGTCAATCCCCGGTCGGGATAGGGTGCCGTACAGTGTATAGTAGTGCTTGACCTCCCGCATCTCCGTCACTAGGTCAGCGTAGTCGATGAGTGCTTGTGAGGCGTAGCGGCCGGTGATGATCACCTCTGTGTTTTTTGCACGTTGTTTGAGAGCGTTGATGATGCTCTCCGTGCTCAGTAGCCCATAGTATTCGGCAATTGTCAGTTCGTCCAGGATAACCACATCGTAGCTGCCACTTGTCATGAGTTGTACGACATGCCTGATGGCGGATTGCGCTATCAGGATATCCAGTTCGCTTGGTGGTGCGTCAATGAAGCAACCACGACCGAGTTGCTCTATGAGCAATCGTTCGTTGCCTATTAGTTCACCGAGAAAGGTCTCATGGTAGCGCATGTCCTTTACGAATTGACCGATATAGACGGAGAGTCCGGCTCCGAGAGCTCTGAGTGCTAGCCCAAATGCGGCGGTGGTTTTGCCTTTGCCGTTCCCGGTGTAAAGGTGGACGTAGCCCATTTCCTTACGCATGACAGAAGATGTGGCCGATTGGGGTCAGAAGCGTTGCCACAGGACGAAGACCGGCTTCGTCACCTTTATGGTGAGTTTGGAGCGTGAGAGCTTTCCCGTCGTTTTGTCGCACACGAATACCTGCACCTGGTTGCTGTCACGCGAGGCGACAGCCAGATAGTCATCCGTCGGGCTTAGTGCGAAGTGTCTGGGGTGCAGTCCGGTGGGGAAAAAGCCCACTTCGCTCAGCTTACCGTCTTGGTCTATTTCATAGCTGATGATTCCGGGGTTGGGGTCTCTGAATGAGGCGTAGAGGTGTCGGCCGTCATGGCTGATGGCGATGTGTGCGCCCACAGAGTGCGTGCCGGTGTCAATGGTTTGGAGGGGAGTCAGCTGTCCGTTGTTGTGCCGGTAGACGTAGATTCTAGGGCTGTGCTCTGCGATCAGGTAGGCGTGTTGCCCACTGTCGTCTAGGATGATATGGCGAGGACCGGTCCCTTTGGAGAGGCTTGTGTGCTCGGTGTCGATGGTGAGTGGAGGTGTGGAGCGACTGACGTTGAAGTGAAACACCTTGTCCTGACCCAGGTCGGGTACAAAAAGCTCCCTGCCATTGGGCGACAAGACGACCGCATGTGGGTGCGATATCCCAGCCGTACCTAGCTCAATTCGCCAATCTGCCTGCCCCAGTTTGCCCTCTTTGTCGGTATTGAATAGAGTGATCGACCCCGAGCCGTAGTTGGCGGTCAAGACCTTGTCATCGATAGTGCTGACATAGGTCGGTTCACTGCCCAGTGTGTAGGATTGGTTTAGGAGGGTCAGCTCACCGCTTATTTTATTCAGGCGGTAGGCCGACACAGTGGCTTGCTCCCGAGTCTCATTTGTCACATAGAGTACACCGGTCTTTTTGCTGATGGTCATGAAGGTGGGCGAAGGGGTGTGTACCTTGCCGGTATGCTCAGCGTGCAGGGTTCCTGGGTCGATACTAAAGCTCTGTATGGTCCCGCCCTGCTCTGTGCCACCCAGTGCGCCTATCAGCATAAGGTCGTGGCCGACGCTTGGCTCCGTCCGGTGGTGGTACCCGGGGTTCGAAAAAAGGCCGCATCCGGTTGTGAGCATGGAGGCGACGATCAATAGTGCGAGTCTGTGGGGTGTATATTTCATCTCTTTTTGTCTCTAAAACGTGGTAATCTGCTATGCAACTGACACAAAGGTATCTTAAAAATAGGAGACCATGAAACTGAGCTGTCTCCCATTTGCTCTGCGAGAGAAGACTCCTGCCCTTGGCGTGGGCTGCACACTGTATATGGGCTGCATGGAGAGTGCGAAAACTTAGGTCCCATAGGATGAGACTGTAGTTTCAACGGGGAGAAACTGTAGTTTCAATGTGGAGAAACTGCAGTCTCCAACAGGAACTATTAGGGGAAAGGGCATTAGGGAGAGGATTGCGGGTAAGTAAATGGAAATGAGAGCGGTTCGCACGATATCTCTGTGATTTGCGCTGCGAGGTAAAGTGCAGAAAGCGTGGATTTGAGCAGAAGTTCCGTTACCAAATCGTTAGCCCATTCTCCGAATGGTAACGAAGAGGTAGGAGTAGGTAACTGACGGAAGAGTATTCAGTAAGTGAACTCTCTGCATTTCTGGTGCTGTTGCTCTGATATACAACGCTTTGCGTAGCTGGGAATGCTTCGGTAACGGGTAACTTTGCCCATAGAAATAGAAGCGTATGCAAACAGACAAAATGAAGGTGTTGCTCTACCTCAAAAAGAGCGGATTGGACAGGTCGGGGCTAGCTCCGATTATGGGGCGGATAACCTATGGGCGAACGATAGCTCAATTCAGTTGCAAGCTGTCGTGCGACCCCAAGCTGTGGAATGCTCGTGAGAGCAGGCTGAACGGCAAGAGCCGTGAAGCTGTCACAACGAATGGCAAGTTGGAGCGCTTGCTGCTCTCGGCGCAGTCGGCTTATCAAACCCTTTGTGAGCAAGGGATTGTCTTTACAGCGACTGACATCAAGGAGTTGCTACAAGGTTGTATGCAAAGCCAAATCACCTTTTTGGAGCGGTACGATCAAATGCTCGAAGAGATGAAGCAAAAGGTGGGTATCGAGATAAAGGCAACAGCTCTGAATAGTTACTTTACTATTCGAAAGCATTGAGAGCCTTTATCGAGGAGAAGTTCCACACTTCAGATATTGCTTTCGGACTGATAGAGGAAGACTTCTTGGATTGCCTACAACACTACTCTGTCGGCAAGCTGGGGCATTCGCAAGGTCATTATCGTAAGATGGCATTAGCGGTGAAGAAGGTCTGCCGTTTGGCATATCGTGAAGGGTTGATAACGAGACAACTGTTTGCTCACGTAACGATCGAACGAGGGGAGAACAAACAACCTCGTGCATTGGATAGAGCATCGTTGGATAAGTTGCAGTGCCTCACCTTTGAGTCGTATGAGGTGGAGCTAGAAACTGCTCGTGACCTCTTTCTCTTCGCCTGTTATACGGGTGTTGCCTACTGCGATATGGTTGCCCTTAGTCGGGAGCATCTCTTTACTGATGATGAGGGGGCATTATGGCTTAAGTTCCGTAGACAGAAGACTAATACGCTTTGTCGTGTGAAACTCTTATCTGAAGCGGTCCGTCTGATGGAGCGACATCAATCAGAGGAGCGTGACACACTCTTTGCCCCTATTCCTTATTCGGTTTACCTCGCCCAACTTAAAGCTCTACAACTTCGAGCAGGTATCTCTATTCCCCTTTCGGCACACGTTGGTCGCCACACCTTTGCGACCTTGATTACTTTGGAGCGGGGAGTGCCAATCGAAACAGTGAGCCGAATGCTGGGGCATAGCAATATCCAAACGACCGAGCGATATGCTCATGTGACTCCGAAGAAGCTTTTCGATGAGTTTGAGCAATTTCTCTCTTTCACTGAAGACTTAACCTTAACCTTGTAAGAGCTATGCGCAGTACATTCAGAATACTATTCTACATCAATAAGAGCAAGACCAAAGCAGACGGCACAACGGCAATCCTTTGCCGTATTACCATAGACGGAGCGAGCGCAGTGATAACCACAGGCGAAAGCATTGCCCCCCACGATTGGAGCGTGAAGCGAAGGGCGACAAAGGAGAAGAAGACCAACCAACGTCTGCAAACCTTTCGGGAGAAAGTCGAACAAGGCTACAATACCTTGCTTTACCAATATGGAGCAGTGAGTGCCGAGTTGCTGAAGAACTACTTGCAGGGTGTCGGGAAAACTTCAACGACCCTGCTGGCTCTTAGTGCGGAAGAACTCAAAGCCCAACGAGAAAGCAGTAGTGCGGGTACGTATAGGAACAATCGGTACGCCGATAGGCAGCTTAACTCTTTTGTGCTCAGTCGCAGTGAGCGGGATGTCCCCTTGTCAGCTCTTACGATTGAGTTCTTTGAGGATTATCGCTTCTATCTGAAGATGGAGGGCTATGCGCCTGCAACGATAAATAGCCATCTCTGTTGGTTGAGTCGATTGATGTATCGAGCCGTCAGTCAGGGGACGATACGCTTCAATCCGTTTGAAGAGGTGAAGTATGAAGCCGTGGAGCGCAAACCTCGTTTTCTGAGTAAGGGCGATGTGGCAAAGCTCTTGGCATTCCCGTTGCAGGATGAAGGAGCAGAACTAAGCCGAAGAATGTTCCTTTTCTCCGTCTTTACAGGCTTGGCATTTGTTGACTTGCAGGGGCTACGAGCTTCGCAAATCGAGACGAACAGCGAGGGAAAGCGGTATATCCGCAAGGCAAGACAGAAAACGGAGGTGGAGAGTTTGATCCCCTTGCATCCGATAGCGGAGCAGATACTTGCCCTTTACACGAAGGCGAAGAGCAGAGGAGATAACAAGATATTTCCCGATACAATGAGCGACTGGAAGCTACTCCGTCATCTCAAAGCCGTGGGGTTGGCTTGTGGCATCCGCACTCCGTTGACTTGGCACTGTGCAAGACACACGTTCGGCACGCTAACGCTAGAGGCTGGTGTGCCTATTGAGAGCATCGCTAAGATGATGGGGCATTCGTCTATTGCCAGCACGCAAATCTACGCCCAAGTCACCGACCAAAAGATTGCAAGGGATATGGATAAGTTGATCAAGAGAAAAACGAAATAGAGCGTACAAGAAGAGTTCTTTTACACGAACATTTGCGTTAATGTCTGAAACTCTTCTATTGAGATTTGGATGTTTGCTTTGCATTTCATACCTTTGCTTCAAAGTTCACTCAGTAGTCGGTTTATTTTCTGATAAGAGTAGAACATATATATAGGTTTATATGGCAAGAAAATCAAGCAAAGAGAACATAGTAAAAGAAGCATTTAGGCTTTTCATTTTAAAGGGATATGACAGAGTTAGTATTGCCGAAATTGAGAATGCTGCAAATGTTTCAAGAGGATTAGTGTTTTACTACTTCAAGACATTAGTGTCCCGTTAAAATCGGGACCAGTTAAATATTAATCAAATAACCCCGGAAAGAGGGGACAATCGAGTTCTT